>JAZNOA010000027.1:0-63061 GCA_045580545.1 Acutalibacteraceae bacterium
CATCGTTTGTGTTATCTTATTCATAGCGGATAGGGTGACACCTGCCTTTCGGTTTTGTCTCAGCAACTCAACCTTAACACAGGTCACTCCTATTCGCTACTATTTTTTATCTTTTGTCACACATCATTGTAACACCTACAGCCCAAATTCTTTTACATTTATTTTTTTGTTGAAAGTTATTATTATTTGTGGTAAAATGGTCTACGTATAGAGTTTTGATTTTACCGTTTTTGAAAGGGAGAAAAAAATGACTTTTATGCAAACAATTAAGAAAAAAGGTGCCTTTTTAAAGGAAAAATTGCAAGAACTTAAAAAGGCTTTTTTGATTTTTTTAAACAATACCTTTGAGGTTAAATCCTCAAAGCGTTCTAAGACCATCGGCATTGTTATAATGGCAGTAACTCTTTTGTGGGTTGTTTTGAGTGTTAACACCTATATTTCCCAAGAATTTGCTGGCAAGTGGTGGCTTTTGTCCTTTGCACTCTTTTGCCCATTCATTTTAGGGTTAACCGCTGCGTTTACGGTTGTTATCAAAAATGACCTGTTTAATAAAATCTGGCATTTAGCAGGACTCTTGCTTATGCCCTTTGTAACCATAACCATGACCGAATGTCTCAACAATGTTTTTATTTACAATATGACATATTTGGGCTTTTTGGGGAATTATTTGGTAATCCTTATAATGTATTTCATTTTCTTTGCCCTAACGGGTAATTTAAAGGTTTCCTATCTTGTGGTAACACCCATACTTTACGGTTTTGCCTTGGCACACTGTTATGTAATGAACTTTAGAGGCACACCCTTTATTCCTATGGACTTTTTAAGCATTACCACCGCCGCAGGTGTTGCCAACACATATAACTATTGGCCCGATTATAAGATAATAACCGGCACAATGCTGTTTATATTCATACTTATAATATCAATTAAAACCAAAACTCCGAAATACAATATTTTAACAAAGGTTATTTCCCGCACCTTTGCCGCAACCTTCAGTTCGGTTTTGCTGATTTTATTTTTCGGCACCAGCGTTTTTGCCGATATGGGCGTTCGCCCCGACTTCTGGAACCAAACCAGAGGATATAGAAATTACGGCTTTGTGTTTAGTTTCTTCTCCAACACCAAATATCTTTATATGTCCGAACCCGACGAATACGACCCTAATGCCATAAAGGATTATGTTAATAACGGCGAACAAAACGAAGATAATATTGACGACAGTTATCAAAAGCCCAATATTATCTGCATAATGAACGAAACCCTATCTGACTTAAGGGTTTTGGGTGATTTGCAAACTAATGAAGAGTATATGCCCTTTTTAAGCAACCTTAAAGAGAACACCGTTAGGGGAAATCTATATGTTCCGGTTATAGGAGCCGGTACTTCCAACACCGAGTTTGAATTTTTAACAGGGCATTCCACCGCATTCCTGCCGTCGGGCAGTAACGCATATATGCTGTATATTAAGAATCATATTGCTTCCCTTGTTTCCACTATGGAGGCTCAAGGATATTCCTCCTTTGCATTGCATCCCTATTACAAGGCAGGTTGGAAACGAACCGAGGTTTATGAAAATTTAGGTTTCAATAAGTTTGTCGGTCTTGAGGATATTTTAGGTCCCGATTTAATACAGGAATTTCAGGCAAACGGCAGCGACCCCGACTATCTCCAGGGTTTGATTGACGAAAGTTTCCCGAATAGCGGTATGTTGCTTCGCCAATATGTCAGCGATAAGTATAACTATGATCTGCTTATTGAGGACTATGAAAACAGAGACAAGAATGCCCCATATTTTGCATTTAATGTTACAATGCAAAACCACGGCGGATACACTATAAATTCTCAAAACTTTACCGAGACTATTTACGCAACCAATGTTTCCAAAACATATCCTAAGGCAAATAAATATCTATCCCTCATAAAATACACCGACGATGCCTTTAAAGGTCTTATTGAATATTTTTCAAATGTCAAAGAACCCACCGTTATTTGTATGTTCGGCGACCATCAGCCCTCTATTGAAACAGGCTTTATCAGCGAGATTATGGGTGTTGAAAGTCTTTCAAACCTAACCCCGGAACAGGAGCAAAGCAGATATTGCACACCTTTCTATATCTGGGCAAATTACGATATTGAGGAGCAGGAAATCGAAAGGCTCAGTTCCAACTATCTGTCCTCCTTGGTGCTTAAAACCGCAGGAATCAAGTTAACTGAGTATAATAAGTATCTTCTCAACCTGTCAAAAACCCTGCCCGTTATTGACAATGCAGGTTACATTGACGCTGAGGGTAACTATTATAAGTGGAGTGACAATTCACCTTACACAGACCTGCTTGACGAATACGAGAAGATTCAGTATAACAACATCTTTGACCGCGAGCACGTTAATCTTGATATATTCTATATTGAAGGATATACGCCCCCTGAGGATGCCGAGGAAACCTCCTCAAACTCGGAGGCAGAAAATGGTTAACACTACCCTTTGCCACATCGAAAAAGACGGTTGCTATTTAATGCTCCACCGCATAAAAAAGGAAAACGACCTTAATCAGGATAAATGGGTTGGTATAGGCGGAAAATTTGAGGAAAAAGAAACTCCCGAGGAATGTAATCTTCGGGAGGTTTTTGAGGAAACGGGACTAACACTTCATTCCGCACGCTACTGCGGAATTGTCACCTTTGTTTCCGATAAATGGGGCACAGAATATATGCACATTTTTAAATCCTCCGATTTTTCGGGAGAATTAAAGGAATGTGACGAGGGCGTTTTGGAATGGGTGAAAATAGAGGATATCTATAATCTTCCCATCTGGCAGGGAGATAAAATATTTTTAAGGCTCATTGAAAGGGGATTTCCTTTCTTTTCATTAAAACTTACTTACAAGGGAGAAAACCTTACGGAAGCAGTTTTAAACGGAAAAAAATTAAATTTAGGAGAAAAATCATGAAACTTTGTCTTTACGGAGCATCGAGCAATCTTATTAACAAAAAATATATTGAAGCCACCGAAAAATTAGGGGAAGAATTGGCAAAAAGAGGCCATACCCTTGTTTTCGGCGGTGGGGCAAACGGTCTTATGGGTGCGGCGGCAAGAGGTGTCACAAAAGTCGGAGGAGAAATCATTGGCATTTCCCCTAAGTTTTTTGATGTGGACGGTGTTCTTTACGATAAATGCACCGAGTTTATCTACACCGAAACAATGCAGGAAAGAAAGCACCTTTTAGTTACGATGTCTGACGGATTTATTGTTATGCCCGGAGGTCCCGGCACCTTTGACGAACTTTTTGAAACCCTGTCACTTCGTCAGTTGGGTATTCACAATAAACCCATTGCGGTTTTTAATATTGACGGTTATTTTGATCCCTTAGGTCAAATGCTTAAAAATGCTTATGACGGCAATTTTATGACTAAAGAGATTTTGGAACTTTGTCCCTTGTTTAATAACGAAACAGACCTTCTTAAATATTTGGAAGAAAACGCCAACGGAACGGGTGATTTTTCCGTTTTAAAGGCTTTAAAATAATACTACCCGAAGGAGAATTTTAGTGGCAGACCTAAAAAAAGAAATCGAAAGAAGACGCACCTTTGCGATTATATCCCACCCCGATGCGGGTAAAACCACCCTTACCGAAAAGTTTTTGCTATACGGCGGTGCCATTCAAACCGCAGGCTCGGTTAAAGGAAAAGCCACGGCAAAGCACGCCGTCAGCGACTGGATGGATTTGGAAAAACAGAGAGGTATTTCCATAACTTCCTCTGTTCTGCAGTTTGAATATGACGGATATTGTATCAATATTCTTGACACTCCGGGACACCAGGATTTCTCAGAAGATACCTATCGCACCCTTATGGCGGCGGATAGCGTTGTTATGGTTATTGACGCCGCAAAGGGTATTGAAGCACAAACCCGCAAACTTTTTAAGGTTTGTGCTATGAGAAATATCCCGATTTTCACCTTTATTAACAAACTTGACCGAGATGCCCGAGACCCCTTTGAACTTTTAGACCAACTTGAAAAGGAGTTTGGTATCGGCACCTATCCCGTTAACTGGCCCATCGGTTGCGGAGTTAATTTCAAGGGCGTTTTTGACCGTGATAAGCGGGAAATTTTAACCTTTAATGAATTCCACCGAGGTCAGGATAAGATTAAACCCATTGAGTGCGATATTACGGACACCGAAAAGTTAGACGAGTTAATCGGACCCTATCAGCGTGAAGAACTGGTTGACCAGATAGAACTTTTGGACGGTGCCAGTTTTGAGTTTGACCTTGATAAGGTTCGGTGCGGAAAACTCACCCCCGTTTTCTTTGGCTCTGCCCTTACCAATTTCGGAATTGAGCCGTTTCTTGAAAACTTCCTTAAAATGACCACCGCTCCCCTGCCCCGCAAATCAGGGGAAGAAGAGGTTAGTCCTTTTGAAGATAACTTCTCCGCCTTTGCCTTTAAAATTCAGGCTAATATGAACAAAAACCATAGGGATAGGATTACATTTTTCCGCATTTGTTCAGGAAAATTCGAGCGTGGTGCCGATTATTTCCACATTCAGGGAAATAAAAACGTCCGCCTTTCCCAGCCTCAGCAGATGATGGCAGATGAACGGCAGATTGTAAACGAAGCCTATGCAGGGGATATTATCGGCGTCTTTGACCCGGGTATTTATTCTATCGGGGACACAGTTTGTTCCGCGAAACACAAGGTGGAGTTTGAGGGTATTCCCACCTTTGCCCCTGAGCATTTCTGCCTTATTGAGCAAAAGGACTCTCTAAAGAGAAAGCAGTTTGTAAAGGGCGTTGAACAGATAGCCCAAGAGGGTGCCATTCAAATTTTCCACGATCCCGGCACAGGTATGGAAAGGGTTATTGTGGGGGTTGTGGGTGTGCTTCAGTTTGAAGTGCTGGAATACCGCCTTAAAAACGAATATAATGTGGATATTCTCCGTCAAGACCTGCCCTACAGTTACATCCGCTGGGTAAAAAACAAAGACATTGATATTAAGAAACTGAACCTCACCTCCGACACTAAGTGGGTACAGGACTTTAAGGGCAATAACCTGCTGATTTTCACAAGCGAGTGGAATATCAACTGGGCACTTGACCGCAATGAAGGGCTTATTTTAGAAGACTTTAGTAAAGACTAATAAAAAAATTTGCTGTCGATTTTGACAGCAAATTTTTTATTCCATCTGTTTTCCTAAAAAGGAAGCCACCGCACCGATAAGTTTTAAATCGGTGGCGTTTGCCCTGTCTGTTTGTTCGGTGTTTAACAGCACAACCGCACCGCAAATATCTCCCCCGCTTAAAATCGGTGCCAAGGCAGATACGGTATATTCGGTATCCGACAGAGCATTAACTTGCGTTTCACCGTCGGCAGAATAAATTTTTCTTTCCTCTGCCAGCCGCTCCAACTCTGGGGTTATACTCTTTTCAAGAACGGCTTTTTTGGATATTCCCGCCGCCGAAATGCAATGGTCGCGGTCACAGATAATTACCGGCAAAGAGGTATTTTCCGCCAAAGCCTCGGCACAGTGTGATGCCAACCCTGACATTTCGCCCACTGCAGAATATTTCTTAAAGATAACCTCACCCGCATCGGTATATATTTCCAATGGGTCACCCTCTCTTATCCTCATAGTCCTTCTGATTTCTTTGGGAATAACCACACGACCAAGGTCATCAATTCTTCTCACAATACCCGTAGCCTTCATAATATATAAATCTCCTTTGTTTAGATAATTGAAAACCTAAAGTTCCTTTTTTTAATTTTGATTCACTTTGGGAACTTTTGTAGCGATATTTCTATTATCTGTCAACAAAGGAGTTTTATACTGCTAAAAAAGATTATTTGTATTCTATCCACATAGCAATAGTGCTTTTATTTGGGTTTTCGGGAACAATTAGTTCTTTAGCGCTAATCATATCATGAATAGTCATCATACGGATGTTATGAATTAACGATGCTGTTACGTATGCTATTTGTTTTTCTAAAACCTTATGACTATATTTTTTTAAAATATTATAGGTTTCATCAAAAGCCTCTTTAATTTCTCTTAATAATTTATTTGTGAGAGAATGAGAAAATAATATTTCCTTACATCGAATTTTTGCCTCACCTTCTAAAACCAAAATATCAGAAATCACATTTCCTTTTTCATCAAGATGGACGAATCTATTCTCAATGTCTTTCCATATCAACTTTTCATTTTCTGAAAAACCAGAAAAGTTTCTATCGTTTTTTAGCACATCTGCAAGGAAAAGCGCCTGAGTATAATTCATTTCGCCTGCTCTTTCCCAAAGATTCAAGTTTTTATCACAAATTTTAAAAGCATTAAACATTGCCTTTTCACAACCAAAGCTATTAAGACCCATAAATGTCTCTTCAGGTGCATCATACATCTCAAAGCCCATAAGTCCCCAAGTTTCACCATTCGCTCTTTTCTCAGGAAAACTTGAGTTATATCCTTCTAAATTGGTAATTAAGCAGTCTATCGCACACAATACCGCCCACCATTTTAATTCTTGGTCACTCATATTGTTTTTTACTATGCCCAATTTACGCAATTTTCCAAGACTGTCCACAATAATTTTATTTAATATTTCACTGCGTTTTTTTGAGTTTACCCTTTGAGCCTTCCATACTTTATGCTGACATTCCTTGCTCGCAATAAAAATATTTGTTACGTATTTCTCGCCTACTTTTTTAATAAGTGTCGCATCAAGAAGCAGCTTTACTTCTTCTTCCATATAAGGCATAGCAACTCCACATTCAATGGCAAGTTGTTCAATAGTAAGAGGATTATTATCCAACTCAAGCAATATATTTTTCGGCAAACTTCTTTGAACCGCTTTCCATGGCAAACCACTTGGTTGTGGACCATTAGCAGTGAACCTAATATCTTCAGGTTTGTAACTTCTTTTCCCAAACTCTCGTGACATATTTATACCTTCTTTCAAAATTTTTCTAGCACGAAACAGTTTAGACTTAACTGTGCTTTCCGGAAGTTTTAAAGAAACGGCAATATCTTTGATTTTTTTATCCTCTATGTAATAAGCAACTACAATATTGCGATATTCTGATGAAACAAAGGCAAGCTCTCGCCTGAGCAAATTTAAATCTTCACTATCAATCACTTTGTTTTCTATATTAGCTGTATTGTCTGAAATTTCATAATCGCTAATATCCGATTTAGCAAACAATTCGTTTCGATTATTCTTGTTTCTTGCCCACACATTATAACGGTTACGAGCAATACCCCAAATCCATGCCTCAAAATTTTCAGGCTTATTACCTCTCTCGAGCGAGGTAATAACATTAAACAAAATATCTTGAGCCAAATTTTCTGCTTCAAAACTGTTTCCCGTCTTTTTAAGACTGAAATAAAACAGCTTATCCATATAATTTTGAGTTAGCAAATTTAGGTATTTCTCTTTCGCCGATTTTTCTATTGCCATTTTCTTTAACCCCCTTTCACTTATATAGTGTTGCAATTTTGAGAAAAGTTGCAAAGTTTTTATTATTATAACATAATTTATTGTATAGTAAAAGCGGAGTGGAAATCCACTCCGCTTTTTGATAGTTTCAAAAAAATATCTATTGTTGTGCCTTTTTAAACTCTTCTATAAAAGAAGCGGTTAGGGCTTGTGTTTTGTTTTCAAACAATTCGTTCCATTCTTCGTTTTCACTTGTTCTCAACTGAATTGCGGTTTCGATTGTATCAAAGTTTTCTGTTTTTATTCCGTTTATTATCATTTTTCTAACAGGAAAATAAGCTGCTTCTTTGCAACAAAAGGTTCCAACTGTTGTAAACAATGTAAGTATAAATGTTAGTGTTTTTTCAGAAACCAACATCTTTTTGGATATTTGGAACAACATCAATGCTCTCTCTATTATATATTTCGCATTTTCAAACTCTTTATTTCTTAAACAATATATCGTTAACCAACCAAGTGAATTTGAAACTTTTCTTATTCCAGCCTCGAAATTGTTTTCTATACAATCAGTACCAATATTAAATAAAATTTTATATACAAACATCTTATTTTCAGCATGATTCGTTATAAACGATATTTGCTCCTCCTGCTCAAAAAGAGCGAAGAAAAAATCAATGATTTTTAAAACCATTTTATTTCCTGACATAATATCATTCTCTGATGCCCTATGCAATCCTCCAACAAGGTATTTGGCCATACCCTTTGAAACCGAACGATTCCTATCCATTTTTTCTACAGTTTCCCGCAATGCAGAAAGTGTAACTTCCTGAAACTGCTCATTTATAACAGAATTACATTTTCTCACCAACCAAAAAAATGTGGTAAATAGTTGTTCTTGTAAATCTTTTTGTCGTGACTCGGTCTCAGAAAACACATCAACAATTTTATCTAAAATCACATAAAAAGCCGCAACATTGTCGTGTAATATACATGAGTTCAAGAGTTTTTTTACAAGATCAACCTTTTTAGCCATCTCATCTTTTGAAGAGTATTGACAATTGATAATAATATGTTTGAAATTAGGCAAAAGTAGTCCGCCCGTATAGTCGCTTTTTAATTTAATTATTTCTTGAATTACTTCTATATGTATTTTTAAAAGGTGTTCTTTTTTATCCTCGGCCTCCAACTTGTCATTCAACTCATCGATACACATTAATTCAAATTCTATAAATGTAGAATCTGTGGCACTTGCAATGGAGGTGTTGTATAGACCTTCAAAATATGCCAGTGCTAAATTTGGATCTTTTTCCAAAATTTTATGAAACAAAATTGTGTAATAAACTTTCAAATTTTCAAAGGCATTTTTGTTTCTTAAAACTATGTGAGAAAAATGTTTAAGTTTATCTAACATTTCATAGAATAACGCTTTTTGTTCTTTGTCTAAAACCTCTAAGATCACCGAAGTTAAATATTTAAAATAGCCTTTTGTATTAGAATTTTTATCCGAAAAGACTAATGAAGAGATCATTGATTCCACAGACTCTGTAACAAATGTGGTGTATTCATTACAATTATCGCATTCCAATAAATCTATATGAATGTTAGCAAAAACGGTATAAAATTTATCGATAAGCATATCGTTACCATCAGTTTGCATCTTATATACATACCTACAGTAATCCTCTAAGTATATCTTAAAGTATTCATAAAGCTTATTGTCTATACAGTATTTCAAATTTTTATATTGCTGTTTTATAATAGAGTTAATAATCGTTTCTGACTTTATTTTCAAACAGCATTTTAACTGATATAGGTTAAGATTAACTATTCTTTCAAAAGTTGTTTCGAGTTTTTCTTTAGCCTCTTCTCTCGATAATTTAATTGCGTTTTCCAAAAAACTTATATATATATCAGATGTGCTTTTTACGATTATTGAAACCGTACGATATTCGTTTTTAAGAATGCATTCATCCAAAATGTTTTTTATTTTTCTTAAAGAATCCTCAGAAATCGTGTTATTTACACTTTCTAAATCTCGACAAATTTGATCACAATAATGTTTGATGTGTGTTTCAGTCATTAGCGATTTATTCGAACTGTAAACATAATACAACACTTGTACAATTGTTCCAAAAGAAACTATACAAAACCAACTGCTTGAAACGGCGCCTCCATATAACAGTGCCCACGCCCCTAAGGTTAACGCATATATGACATCTAAAAATGTGGACTTAATAATTTTTGTGTATGTATCCTTGATTATTTCTATAGGATATTTATCTTTATAAAGTTGTAAAAAAAGCAAATAACAAGTAACCCAAATGCCCGCTATCGTAACAAGCGCAGAATATAAAATAGCCACCGCATCATTTAATGAGTCAAAACTTATTTCAAACTTTATATCCGCAAACAAACAAATAATAAAAGTAATAATGAAAACAATCATTCGAATGATTTTGGGGTTGTTAATATTTATTTTATTTCTTTTTTCTTTTTTCATTCTTCTTCTCCTTTTTTCGACTTTTTAATATTTTAACATATTTTTGCACCTTTTTCAATATGGTGTAATTAGCGTATGTAAATTATGATAAAAAAGCGCCCAAAACCATAAAATTAGGGGCTTGTGTTCAATAGGGCAAACTTACAAAAACCCTAGTGTTTATGCGGGTTTCAAGCGGTTTGCCCTAAAATAACGCATTCCTCTATTCTACGAACTATTCCTGTTGCCTTCATATATTTACTCCTTTTCTCTACTCTAAAAATGTGCCAAAAGCCCAGTATTTATGCGGGTTTTCGACGTTTTTAACTTTGCTAAAGACGAGTGTGATTTTCTTAAAATTTTAGCGATACACCTCGTGTCAAGTATTCACCAAAAAATCTCTAAAAAAGGAGAAAATCCAGTGTTTATGCGGGTTTAGAGCAACCACATGCCCCAAATCCCCTGATTTGGGAAGACTCGTCGTTTTTGCTTAGTATTAGTATCACTCTCTTTATGGAAATTATGAGTAGAATTTCCAATTGTTTTTTTAATTTCAAATTGATATGCGAAAATGGCGATGACGGATTCTGTCATCGCCCTTTAGGGTTAATCTCTATTTATCTATTGCTTGCCATTCTTCTCTTTCTGTCAACTACGGTCAGTGTGATAACTGCACCACCGCTGATGAAGAGAAGTGCGATCCAGAGGAACATATGGCTGTTATCTCCGGTTGCAGGAGAATTTGCCTTTGCGTGGACATTGAAAGTACCATCGGTGCTACCATCGGTGTAGACCACGGTAATGGTGTGTTCGCCAACTGCGAGGGTATCCAAATAGGACGCCTTCAGCGTGATAATGGTGCTGCCGGCCTTAACCTCATAGTTAGCCTTGTCAACATCCTTACCATCAACCTTGATGCCAACGAACTTGCTGAACAAACCGTTGACGACGAAGGTGATGTTATGGTTGCTGTCCTCCGTCCAGGAGCTGCCGTCGCCCTTGATGATATCGTAGGCGGTCAGAGAAGCCATAAGAGTATTCAGCTTATTCTTGGCGTCCTCACTCACCAAAGACTTTTCGTGGTCTGTAAGAGCGTTGTAGGCAGTCTGTGCATCTGTAATCGCCTTGATTGCTTCTTCATCGTCAGGCTTCACGATATCGACCGCAGGCAGCTTGACGATGCTTTCCTCAACTGCTTCTACATTGCCGATCACTTCAAGAGCATCGTCGATATCGTCAATGGCATCCTGAATATCCTTCTTGTCATCATCAGTGTAGGAATCATCATCCAGTATATCTTCAAGTTGCTTCTTGGTATCCTCAAGTTCGGCCTTATCCTCCGGCTTCACTTCGTCGGGCTTTACAACAGGAATTTCCGTGTAAACCACCGTAATTGTTGTATCACCGGTGATGTTCTTGCCGTCGCTGTCCCACTTGCCAACGTATCCGTTCTTTGCAGGAACAGCGGGAAGGTTTGCATCCTTGCCGTGTCCAACGGTTTCGGTAGAAATCGGCTCACCGTCAGCCTTGTAGGTTACGGTATAGTTCTTCATAACCGTCACAGTGTAGGTGATCTTGTTGCCTGCGTGATCTTCAACCACAACAATATGCTCTGCATTGTCGGCAGGAATAAGACCGTAAGTACCTTCGGCAAAGCCCATTGGTTCTCCGTCAAGTGTTACCATCTTGATGTCGTAGAACTGCTCGTCAGATTTAATGACGGTAAGGTCGCCGTAATAGGTTTTTTCATTCTCAATACCTTCAAGCGTAGGTGCAATGTTGTCTAAAACAATACCGTTAGAGTTTATATACAAGATGTTGCCAGAATTGTCGGTAACCCGAGCATAGACAACATAGTGGTTGTTGGGCTCGATCTTAAATGTGCCGTTATAGTCTATCCAATCCGTAATAGCCTTTGCTTCGTCAAGTTCCAGCTCACTGTCGGAAAGATAATACTGAATGCTCTTTACACCGCTGCCGACATCATTGGCGGTAATGGTAACATCCTGTGTTTCCTTAAAGAAGAGACCGAAGGTAAGGTTGTTCCAGAAACAAGTCCACTTGTTTTCTTCAATTTTTATTTCAGCGGTAGGCGGAGTGATATCTGCAACGCCCTGCACCTCAATAATCTGGTCGGCAATGGCATTCATATAGGTTTCTTCAACACCTGCTTGTTGACCGCATTCCCAGTTTGAGATGATGATCTTGAAATTCTCTGTAGCGGTATAACCTTCGTGGATTTCGACCTTGAGCGTATAGCTGCCCTCGTATTCCATCTCCGTCTTATTGACCGTTACCGTGTAACCCACTTGATTTTGCGGAACAACGATCTGCAGTTTTCTGCCGGCGTTAACGGTTACAACCGCATCGGGAGACGGATTGTGGTTCGCATCACCCTGATAGCGTACATAATAGGTTCCTGCCGCAAGATATTCGAGAGTTCCATTGAAGCCGGCGGTATAAGCGGAATCTCCTTCCTTGCAAAATTCCATCGCAGATGTAAGACCGGAGATTTTACCGTCTGCTTTGCCAAAATAAGTTGTATCCGTCTTGGTAAGACCTGTCGGTGCCGCTTGGTCAGCTTTTGCGATGTAAAACTCGTAAGTCTTATCCTCCGTCGTGCCGTCGGACCAAACCGTGTTGTCTTTATCCTTAAGGGCTACGGTGACGGTGTAGGTTCCGGCATCGGTCTTCTTATTATCGGTCACGATATACCACTCCGAAGAAGCAACGTTGTAAGTCTTTTCGTCACCGTTGTAAACAAAGCTTTGGGTGTCGGCAGGCGGCACAGCTACCTCCCGCTTGTTAACGGTAAGGCTGACCGTCAATTCTGCGGGCTTTTCGTTTGTTGCTGAGTCAACATAAGACACGCCTTGCGGGTTCAAAGAAATCGTAATGGTATAGTTTCCCACCGCCAGGGTGTCGAGATATTCCGCTTTCAGCGTAATTTTATCGCTGCTTACGGTGTAATCCGCTGCTGTAAGAACGGCATTGCCGCACCCAACTTCCTTCACCGTATTGTTGTTCAGCTCTACCGAAATATCCCTGTCTTCTCCCGCCTTATAGGTGGTCGTAAGGCTTGTTGTGGCGGACGTTGCATCGGAATACTGCACAAGGCCGTTGGAACTTAGGTAGCTTATGTTGCCAACGTTGTCGATGAGCTTTACATAAACAATGTACTTGCCATCAAACTCAAGCTCAAAGGAGCCGTTGTAATCCTCCCAGTCGTCTCCAATGGCATTTTCCAATCTGGCAGCCACTTCGGCAGAACTCAGAGAAGGATCATTGATCAAATCCTCATACCAATAATGATACTGAATGGATTTTACACCGCTGTCGGTATCCTCTGCCGTAATGGTTACCGTTTGTTTTTCCTTGAAGAACATACCGAAAGTGATCTTATTTATAAGCTGAGTCCAGAAGTTTCCTGCGGAAATCTGCACCTCACCCGTAGGGGCGGTAGTATCCCACTTCAAACGGGCACTCAGGTCGACAGCATCGGTCATAGCGCCGTCGGATGCTCTCTTGAAATAGACCGTCTTGTTATCGCCCTCATCGAAGTACACAAAGGCCCCGTATGCGCCATCCAACGCCGTGGAGATCATATGCCCTTCAGGCGCGATTACCGTAGCTACTGCACGGGGCGCAAACCAGCAAACACCATCGCTATTGTAGCTGCTTCCGGAGAATTTTACCTCTTCATAGATTCCCAGCGAGGGCAGATAGCTAATTTTGAAATTTGCCGAAACACCTGCTTTTTCTTCGCCGCCCTCATAGACCGTAAGCTTCGCGGTGTGATTACCCACCTGACCGGGTGCTTCTTCCGAACCGTTGTAAGTAATCTTATGGGTTGCGCCTGTTTGAAGCGCCCCCTTTACGGTAGCTTTTACGGGATTTCCGGTATAATAATGCTCAGGACTCACAGCAAGCGTGATGCTGCCAAGCCCCTTGGAAATCCGGCACGCTTCATTTGTGCAGACTTCATTAACACTCTGTCCTTCTGCCTTGTAACTCACACCTTCGTGGTAAATGGATTGCGACAAGGCGCTGTTTGAATAAGAAACGGCGTCGCTGCAAGCCTTGTAGCCCTGGTGTACCGTGCCGTGGGAGCTGTCCGTGATCGGATAAGCATCCACGGTTTTACCGTTGTCAAGATTCTGATAATACTGATATCCGGTACCTTCCAGTCCCTGATTTAGAAACAATGCGCCCTCGCCGGTGGGCAGCATGGAGCTACTCACATCATCCACATTGGTAAAGTGGTAGTCATACATTTCTCCATACGCCTCCCATGCGCCCCCGGTCGGACGGGTGTAATAGCAGTTTGACATTTTGGGATCTTTACTGTCGTTATTACATCCTATGATCGCGCCTTCAAGATCACTATCAGTGGCCACGACCTTACCGTCGTTGTAGCAATACGCAACCGTCGGGGTACCAGCTACTGCGCCTATGATGCCGCCACAGCGTTCTCCGCTGATCTCGCCGGTGTTCCAGCAGCCCTTCAAGGTTCCTTCCAGATAGCAGCAAATACCGCCCGCCCAAGTGCTGGTAGCGCTGATTTTTCCCGTGTTCCAGCAGGCAATTATGGTGCCGTACACATTGCCAACGATACCGCCTGGGCTGTAACAGGCAACCGTCGTGTTCAAATTTCCGCAGCCTTCGATCGTGCCGTTGCCCAAACACCTGCCTGCAATGGCGCCGCCCCAAATTGCCGCAATATAGCCATCGGCAACGGTAACGTTTCTGACGGTGCCGCCATACACAAGGCCAAACAAGCCGGCATCAAACGCAGTAGTGTCATTAAAATACAGGTTGGAGATGGTGTGGCCCTGTCCGTCAAAGGTGCCGGTATAGGCATCTGCATTATACCTCGACGAGGCAATGGGGGTCCATGGCTTACTTGAGCCGGTCATTGCAATATCCGCCGTCAGCTTGCCGTTGGAGGAAGTATTCTTTGCAATGGACGAATGGTTGCCGTTGACGATCTGCGCAAATTCAAATAGGTCGTTTTCATTTGCAATAAGGTAGTAACCGTCGCTGTCCTGCTGCAATGTATTTACTGCCAGCGCCGTCATCGGCAGCATACCTACCACCATCACAAGCGCCAGCACAAGGCTGAGTATGCGGTTTGTTAATTGGTTGTTCGTTTTCATATCGTTACCTCCGTATTGGGATTATGTGAATCGGCTTATCGCCGTAGTTTTAAGTTAAATTTATCAGGCTTCTTTCTTTAAAAGAGCATCCTGCGCTTCGCTTAGCGTCTTGGCATTCTTTTCCTTAACAAAGCCCGTAAATGCTTCCAGAACTTGTTTGCTGATTTCACGGCAGTCCTTATCCAAAACCTTCTGAATTTCCTCTTGTCGTGTTTTTTCATCTACGTTGTAGATGCTCAGAATCTGGTTCAGCGCTCCCGAAAGCCTCATTTTCAGAGGAACCTTTGCATCGGTTGGAACAATGGCAGAATACTGAAGTCCCTGCACTAGAAGCTCTGCTTGATGGAACTGTTCATCAGTCCAGCCATCACATTCCGACGCAAATATCTTCTTTGCCCGCTCAACGTCATTTTGGCGCAGATGATTGCGACAAAGTTCACTTTGGAAGGTGGCGATAAAGAAATCTCTTGCAATATCACTTTCTTCACAGGCCACGGCAACAGTCATCGTTTCAAGACAGATAGAGGTCGCCGAGCCGATGCCTTTATCGATTTCCGCCTCCAGCATATTCCACTGGAAGTTGCACAGCTCTTCAACGGTAGTCAGTAGCAAATGCTCTTTACTCTTAAAATAATATGTAATATTGCCGGTACTAAGTCCTAATTTTTCTGCAATCATTCGTGGAGAAGTATTGGAAAAACCTTCTGTAAAAAAGAACTCCGCCGCCGTTTGTATGATCTCGTATTTTGTGGTCGTTCCTGCACGAGCCATCTCATCACCTCTTGCTTATGTAGTAAAAAGCAAACAATAATTTGCATCGGTGCAATTAGCACTAATGCAAATATAACATATAACCAATAAAATTGCAATAGTTTTTAAAAACTTATTTATATTTATATATAGAAAGGCCGGACGAAGCAAAAAACTCATCCGGCATTGTGACAGTTTGAATATTTAGTTTTAGCTGCTTAGAGTATGTATTTCTGACGTATTAGAATATGTTCTGCTCCTTTCTAAAATCGCCGAAAACCGATTTTTACCGGATTTTGTGCAAATTGAGTTGGACAAAAATCAGCGAAAAGCCCAGTGTTTATGCTGGTTTCAGGCGGTTTGCCCTATCTCATACGAGCAAGGCGAGTATCTATGTTCTCCAAAATTGTCTGAATTTTAATTCAGTAACAATTTTGAGAGGTTATAATAACACAAGCCTCAATTCTACGAACTATTCCGGTTGCTTTCATATATAAATCTCCTTTAAAATCAAGTCGTGATGTTATTATCTGTCAGTCAAGGAAATTTATACTGCAACGAATTCAATTTTTATACGTTTTAAAAAACTCCGTAGTCGAATGTGCTATGGATTTATTTGTGTGTTTTAAAAACCTTTGACTTCATCAAATTTATAGTTAACACAATAAAAGCATGCACTACCAAAACTTATCTCGTACATTCTGCTTCTCGCTTAATTGGGCAAACTTTAATGCATTGTTTACAACCAATGCACAAGTCTCGATTTATTTGGGGATAAAGAAACCCTTCTTCATCTGCAACCATTTGAATCGCTTCTCTGGGACATATTGCATAGCAGGCAGTACAACCACAGCATGCCTCTTTTATATCAAACAGAACCGGAACTTTACTTTTCATACGACAATATCACCACGCACTTCTTTTATTCTGTAAAGGTAAACAACAGACCATAATCATAATTTGACTTTACCAAATTATCAATTGTTCCCCCCCGAGCAATTCGTTTTACTATGCCTTTTACTATTCTCTTTAGCCGGTTAGTAATGGGAATCCTTCTTTTTGGTGCATATTTTTTTTCCATTTTCCTGAAAGAAATATTGGATAAATCTTTGTAGAAACTGTCTCTCAATTCCGGCCTTATTGGAGTTCGGTATTCCGATGGATTCCGCCGGACGCTTTCTTCATATCTTACTTCTTTCCATTTCAATTTTGATTTTATACTTTCAAATATAGCCTGTCCCTTTTCTGTGCGAGTAATTACCAGACTCGTACCCATGCCGTCATTCATCTCAGGTGCAACATCCTCAATTCCCCAAAAATCTGCAATTGTCAAATCAGCCAATTTCATATTCTTTGCATGACACTGATAACACGCCGGACGCAAACAATAATTCCGTAAAAACATCTGCATAAAAGGATCTGAATTTTTCGAAATATACAGATTATTTTCCTTCATGCCGAAATCAGACCGTCCGCGATCTTTACATCGAAAGTTTACATATTCCAATTTCTTTTCAAATTGATTTTCACGATACCCCGCATACATATCCCAGAGTTTGGGAGATGGCACTCCATGACAAATCACATCAATCGTTAAAAGATTCTCATAATCCTTCTTCAAAAACAATTTCAATCCATTGATTTGGCATCCTGTACCAGTAAATAATACATTTATCCCCTCTTCCAAATCCTGTTTGACCTTTCGGTAGGTATCGCCCATATTTGCCTGAAAATACTTTGAACCTCTTAATGGAGATATATCCTCAGTAATTCTCCGAAATTCAGCACTGTGGCAATCCGCAGTCATTGCCACACCATAAATCACTTCATAATTGGAGGCAATCACCGAGAAAAGGCCACCGGAAGAAGATTGTTCACGAATTTCATGATCGTAATAAGCAGCATATGTCTTCATATCAACACTCTCTTAATCCTAAAATTTTGAACAAAGGTGCAAGTTTTCCTTTTGTCATTACATTTGCCAAAATCAACGATTGACTATATTCTGTAGTATTTCTAAAAAGAAGATATAACATTACATTAGGGAGAATACAACAAATGAGTGCACGAACCATCAAGGTTGGTATTAGCGGCATTGAAATCGTACAGCAAACCCAATAGGTTAATGTAATAATCACAACTGCAGATAGACAATATATTCCAAGTTTCCGTAAGAATGGAAATAGATTTTTCCTGTCAAAAACAACCATAAATAGATTATGCAATAACCATGGAATTCCAACAAAAACAATAGCAATCACTGTTGACAGAAGCACACCATAAATCCCGATGAATTGTACCAAAATCAAATTCAAAACCAGATTCGTTAGAGATGCGATCAACGGACGAAATCTGTCTTCATGCCACATTCCCGCAGCATCTTTATACATATTGAACAACTGATTGTACAGACGAACAAAGAAATATGTTACAAAGCAAATTGTAGCAGAGAAAGAGAACATCAAATCTTTGCCGACCCACAGCTCCATAAATGGTTGGTAAAGGCAGAGCAGACAAGTAGTGCAAAACACTGCAATCCAGGTAATAATAAAGGTGAATTTTTGAAAATCCGCAAAATTTTTCTCTTTGGATTCCACAACCAAACTATTTCCAACACCCGCTCTACATGCACCGAAGATAATGATAACAACTCCGTACACAGCATTCAGTATATAGAAATAGTTCTGAAATATTGCCAATACTGTAAGTCCAAGGAATGCAGAAATCACAATGGTATCTACAGAATTATATATCACGGCGCCTATTTTTGAGGTAACCAAATCCTGCACTTTTTTATTGATCTTTTGAACTTCCTGCTTATCCAACGTGCCTCGCGGTTTAAAACTTGGATATAGGCGATCCGCACATATGGCAGTAATCACATTCGTCAGAACTTGTGTCATCATAGCAACAATGATATACAAATAGTAGTTCCTTGAAATCCACAAAACAAGAAACTGTATAACATATTGGATTGTGCAGGTGATCATTGAGATCTTGCTATTAATATCATTTCTCTGGTGTGCAGTAATAAGACAGTTTTTATAGGCAAATAGCCAATAAGACAAGACTGTTACTCCCAGATTCAGCAGATACAGGACATAGATATTTAATTCAGCCGGGATTGTTCCTTTTACTAATTTTGGGATAAACGGAGTCAGTGCACCGCCTACCACAGCAATCACCAAACCAATTACACGATAGTAAGTTCGATATAACCTCATCAGTGCACAGATTTTATCTGTATCGTCTTCTGCAATAGGTTTGTACATGCTGAAGGTCATTGCGTCACCGACACCCAATTCCGCAAGATTCAACACTGATAAGACAGAGGTAAATAAACTATTGAGTCCCAGATACTGCACACCCATGAGATAAATCATAGCCGTACGAATCAAAAAGGGAACCGCTACACTGTAAACATTTAAGAGGACGCCATAAATAATATTTCGCGTGGCGTTTTTTGTTCGTTCAATCTTTGCCATTACTTTGTCTCCACTTTATCCATGAACCGCTTCATTATTATCTTCTTCTCTGACAGCAACGCATCATCTATCACTTTCCAATGAGCTACCATTGGCTGAACCGCTATACAGTCCCTATTCTGAATTCGGTTTTCAAGGCCAAAACGTTTCGTAATATTCTCGATCCGTGAAAACATTCCTTCCATACCCTTTTGCTTTCTTTCAAATACATAAAATTCTTTGTGGAATTTAATAGAAAAAGCAACTGCATGGAAAGAGTCTGTTAACACATAATCCGCATTTTGAATCATGTAAAGGAACTCAGCCGGATCCAATGTATACAAATCCGGAAATTCTTTTGAATTCAGCGGATAAATAGACGTTCTTTTTTCTTTGGCAAAAATATTTACCGCATCAGGAACTTCTCCGAGAAAATAAGTGCAAATATAGTGTTCGTCCAACTGAAACTCCGGCTTTTTGACGACCTCCATCCATTTCTCAGGTTCCAGAAGCAAGGTGGGATCTAACGATAAATCCGCATCTCGTCCGGTTAATTCCTTGATAATCTCCACCGCTCGCTGTTCCCGAACAGACAGATATTTCATTTCCTGTAAATTCTTTGTGTAACGCTTCACCATATCCGGAGGAATGCTGTCTTCACCAATACTCGCAGAAAAAGACAGTCGCTTATCCATCGGTGCAAATGTCAAAAATTCATAGTTATTCCCTGCAAACCAAGGATTCCAAACCTGATCAGATCCGGTAACAAAATAGTCGATGTGGTATTGCTTTAACACTTTAATCGCCTGTCGATAGTTAGATGTGACTATCGGCTGAATCTGTTTCGTATAATTATTTACAAATTTCTTAAATTTCTCTTCCCTTTTTCTCAACAATTCTGTTGGCTGTATTTTTGGGGGATCAATTCGATTTTTCAGGAAGGCAAACGGAATTAGCTGCTTAACTAATTTTTTTAACATTCCCTTCGTTGCGTCAATATAGTCTTCCTTCGTTATGACGCGAATTCCATTTACAACCGCTAAATCTTCTGCTTCTAAAAGTTTTGTCAGTGCATAATTTTGAAGTCTGTTTCCATAATTTTTGTAGCCTTCAAGTGTTACAATACCAATTATTGTTTTTTTTGAACCCATGCATACACTCTCCCTTCCAATGGTAAAAGGACGATAACCCCATTCACCAGTGCAGCAGTTCCATAGAGTGTTGGTCTAAAGCACTCCGAACTTTCAGCGTTGATCTGTATGTTTCCATATACCAAAAAGCCGTAAACATATCTTAATTTTAAATTTTAGTGTATTTCTTTTTTCAAAAAGAATATCGATAATAAATTCTTTTACGATATGTCTTATATGCCGAAAATCAGTCCAATCCACTGCACAAGCACGTTCTGCTAATGTCCTTTTCATACATTCCTTTGCTGACTGCTCCAAGTGTTCATTTCCCGTTTTCACCGTATTGTCATACATATATTTATATGCTTGAATAATGCTCAACTGACTTTTAGATTTACCTACAGATGTTGCGACAGCACCTGAATTATTCTGATAATAGCAATAGTACTTTGCATCAATGTAACCTATTCGGCTACACATAGATAAATAATCAAAAATATATTTTGAATCTTCTGAATGTGTCAGATTCTCATCAAATCGTATGTTCTTTGCAATACAGGCACGCAATACCCCCCCACAAGCAATAGTAAACATATGGTATTTCCAACGGTCTAACGCTCTTAGAAGTGCCTCTTCTTTTGTGAATATTTTATTCTCACCTATTAGATATTCTTGAATTTGGTTGACATCATCGAATTTTTGATAACTTGTTGAGACAATATCTAAGCAATTTTTCTCTAAGTATGTAACCAAAGTGGAAATCATTTCGGGCTGTATAATATCATCTGAATCTACAAATGAAATATAATCGCCTTTTGCCATCCGTACCCCATCATTTCGAGCAGCCGAAACACCTGCATTTTCCTTATGAAAAACACGAACTCGTTCGTCCCTTCCAAAAGAATCACACAACTCAACACTCGAATCTTTAGAACCATCATCAATTAGTATAACTTCTATATTGTGGTAGGTTTGTGACAGTATACTTTTTACACATCTCTCGAGATACCTCTCCGCATTATATACAGGAACAATAACCGAAACCAAGCTACCCATATTTCCTCAACCTCTTCTAATCATCTTTCTAACTCGCATTCTTATGTAGAAGGAACTCCAATTTTTTCTAAGAATATCTCGGTTCAATCTGCCTCCGATGTTATTCGCCTCCGCAAATAACACTGCCTGCTGCACCCATTTCAGATTGCACAGTTGATAAAACCACTGTTTTTTTACCGCTGTGTTCCATGTGCAATCCGGGTGTGCTATTCCTAAATTAACAGCATTACCAATGAGATACAATGCTCGACGGTTTAGGGCTGCCATTATCTCGGGATTTACTTCTTCCCCATGTTCCAAAATCACCTTGTAATACTGCTGCCACTGTATCGTTTGGCTCTCCAGAATATTAGAGTTGAACCGATTCATAATGGAAGCGGGGTTTTTGCGGTAGCCATACAGCGGTTTCGGTACAACTCTGATATGCTTTACAAAATACGACGCTGTAAAGGTAAACAAGGTGCCTTCTCCCTTGTGTACTGTCTCATCGTACTGCAATCCATTGGCCCGAATAAAATCCATATTCCAGACCTTAGACCAGGCCGGGTTAATATTGTAAATTGGGATAATAACCTTTGCCTCGCTCCGCTCTATGAGTTGAATATGATAATCCTTTAGGTCATCGCCCTGCAGAATCATTTCATTGCCCTTTGGTTTCCACTGCTTCAATTCTTCTATATCAAAAAACGGAATGGCATCAAATTGCAAAATTTCATAATCATCCCCAGCATACTGTCTGACCAACTCAACTGCATCTTCCGTAAGCAGATCGTCACCGTCAACTTGAATCAGCCACTTTCCTTTAGCATTTTTCAGTGCTGTGTTTCGGGCTGTGGACACCCCTCCGTTTTGTTTATGAATAACGCTGACTCGCGAATCTCTTTCGGCATATTCATCGCAAATATTTCCGCTTGTATCTGTCGAACCGTCATCTATCAATAAAATTTCTATGTCATCACCGGATTGCTTAATGCAACTCTCTATACAAGCAGGCAAAAATTGTTCAACATTATAAATCATTACTGCTATTGTAAAGTTTATATTCTCCATAATATTTCTCATTTCGATATATTAAAAAATTTCTTCAGTTTTCTTGCAATAATATTAAAGAAATTCTTTCTGTAATAATTCCTTAACGTCTTTTTTTGCACATCAACGAAATCAAAATTTAAGAACCAATCAACAAATTCTTTATCTTCAATGTGTTCGTAATTATCCTGCATTCTTTTTTTGATTGCAGGCCAATGCAATCTGCTTTCTCCCTTTATATTAAAGGTATGCGCTTTTTCTTTCATAAGCGACTCAAAATGTTCTTTTAAGCTGCCGTTAATAATAAAACCGTATTTTTTTATATCTCCGCCTTCTGCAATAATTCCTAATATTGATCTAAAACATTTATCACAAGCACAACAATTATGATCGTTAAAAGAACATACCCTGATAGGATAGTCTTCTTTCCTTTGATTTGCATAATCTACCAATACATGCACCTTATCCTGTCTGGTAAGTTCTGAGCCGTCATGGACGCAGCCGCCAACCGCTGCAAACTTAAATTCACTATCGGTAGTTACATATGACGCACACTTTACATACTCACCCATAGGAACAGAACTTGCAATATATATTTTTCCAATCTTTAATAAATACGCAACAGGTATTGCTATTGAAATAAAGCCCATCGAATGTTGAAAACCGTGCCACCAGGAATCGCCTAATTTCTTCTTGATTTTACTATCAAAAGTATCGTTATTCACAAGGACGGCAAAATTTGATTTTGCATATTCGAAGTTTAAACCCTCCCGCTTAGAAAAGGCGGTTATGTCCCTTATATCTGCGTCTGCAGCCTCATCGTTATCTCCCCGTTGCTTATACCATCCCTGAATATTAAACAAAAGAGGTTTTTGATCCCTTATGCGCACATATGTAGTATTTGCATCTATTCCACCGCTGAACAGCAATAGGCTATTCTGTTCAGGCGTATAAGTATTCTCTGTCAGCCTTGCAGGAACAAGATTACCCTTTAATTCATAATTGTAATATAGTCTCTGATATGCTTCCTTGATTTTAAATACCGCATCATAGAAAGTTCTGTCTAATTCCTCTACCCACATAACGGTATTGGTAAGCCACATCAAAGGAATAATGCTCGCAACAAAAGGAATTGTCATGACAGATTTTGGTACATCTGTCATATCTCTGTCGTAATCAATAAAGAAGGTATCGGTATTGAAATAGTCTTTTATAATGCCTCTTGCTTCGAAACGGTATTCCACATGATTCTTCTCGACTGTTAAACTTCTTAAAATCACGCCATCCATATTTGTTTCTCCAGTTATTATTTATCATTATACATCGAAGTGAAATATTGCCTGAAACTGTACGGATGACCTTCAAAATCATCTTTTGGTAATGTTTCTGCAATTTCGCATAACCTTTTATAGTTCATACTTTCTTGATTCTCTGAACTGTACGCAACTATCAAGCGAAGCGGGTCTACATTTTTCTCTTCACAGCACTTGAAAATATATTTCTGAAAACCGGAATGAAATCCGGCATAACCGCAAACTAAATCTAAAGGATTTTGAATATTCCTTTGAGGATAAATACTTTTCAGTAATACATAACCGTACTCTAAAAGCCGCGGAACATCTATGTCACATACTGCGTCACCGTACTTTCGCTTTAATGCCATTACAAACATTTCCGTTGATGTATTGCCGATACTTCTTCCCAAACCCTGAAATGTACAATCAATATAATCTACGCCGAGTTCCTCACAATACAAACTGTTGGCGACAGCCATTCCCAAGTTGTTATGTCCGTGAAATCCGATTTTGATTTCTTTAGAAATATTTCGTATAGCGGTAACATATTCGCTGATTTCACTCGGAAGCATACATCCGGCAGAATCTACCATATAGATTACCTCGGCTCCGTACTGCCAAGCAACGTGAGCCTTCTTTGCAAATACATCGGGAGAATATATATACGTTTTCATAAAGTTGACCATAGGCACAACGCCAACATTTTTTGCCGCCTCTATATAAGGAAGTGCTTTTTCAACATTATCTGCACTAATGCCGATTCTCACAAAGGATAATCCGTGTGTATGTGCGGACACAATATCTTCAGGTCGTGCAATTCCCGGAATACAAAACATCCCAATCTTAGCTTCTCCTGCAACTTCCATCGCCGCATCCAGATACTCTGCATCAGAACATAATGAAATTCCATATTCAGGCGAACTGGCATTTAAACCTTGCCCGTGACCGATTTCAATATATTCAATACCGAGTTTAACCAACTTTGATACCGCATTCTTTACGTCTCCGCAAGTAAATTTAAAATCAACAGCATAACTTCCATCCCTGATAGTTGTATCTAAAATTGTCATTATCTCACCCGTTTATTTACTTTATTTTTCAAACTGAGACTTCCACCGAGCAATTTCATCAAACGGCATAATAATATTCGTTTCAAACTCGCTGTTAATCATTGCTTCAAGTTTGTATGTCTCATCAATATTCAAACAATTCAAATTATTATTGGCGTTGATTTCTCTTGCTCGCTCGTCAATAGCGATAATAATCGCACGCTTTTTATGCCGCATTGCATAGATACCACCATGAAGACGTGTGCCTACATAGTCGATATCATCCTGACTCAACAAAGCGTCATACGCCTCAACCGTGGGGGGCATCACTTTTACTTGTTCAGTATTGGACATACGATTGAAATAATCCAAATCTTTATCTCCCTGAATCCAAAAATAAACCTCTGAATAGTTTCTAAGCAGGACATTCAGCATTTCCTGTTCTTCTTCTCTTACAGGACAATTCTCAGGTCTTGCAGTGACTGTAAACACACATCTGTTTGCTTTCTTTGTAGGAATTGTTTTACAAAACTCAGGCGTCAACATCCACATAGTCACACAGCCTGTATTGATTGCCTTTAATCCAAGAACATTTTCCACATATTCCTTACTGCGTTCATCACGGACACTGTGATAATAATCGTGATTCAGAACCTGCCGATAAACTGAGGTTGTATATTTATCAACATTATCACCCTGACCTGCACCGACTCCGACGCAAATTGTGCCGCTTAAAGGTTTTGAATTCCATTTGTTTATGTTCCACTGGGGATAATGCGTCCTTAGTTCCTTTACAAGAAGATTGCTTCCGCCTGCAAATTTTAAATCGGCATTTGCATAGTTTTGAACTGCTAACGAATTTCTAAAAACTGCAAAGGCACTAAACGAAGGCAACTGCGTAGACATATTGTATACGAAATTATTATTTAGAATATAACTCAATTCTTTGCGGACACATTCCATAATAATAAAGTCACCCATATTGTTCGTTCCTATTGATGTATCTAATAATAATATTTTTTTCATAGATAACTCCTTCACTTTAACTTTTGCAACACAGACTTTAACTTGTGAACCAAAGAGTAATAAATGATAAATGGATTAAACTTTTTCCTATTACAGTCTATTACTTCGTATCCATTTAGTGTAGCATATGTATGTACACCAGCAACTTTCTGCCCTAAAATATTAGAGGGTAAAAACCTAAAATATTCATTTTCGTTATAATTAGCCCCATCATCAATTATCTCATAAAAAACTAAACCTTTTCCGTAAATTCCACCACTACAATCCTGTGCCGGTCTAATTAAATGTCCATTTATATTAAATATTCTTCCAGCACCTCGGGTTTGTTGACTTTCCTCAAAATCGTCACTTAATGTTAGTCCTGTTTTAAAATCGATGATAGCAAGTTTTGTTGTCTTGTTAAAGTTGTCAATCAACAAACTAGTAACTATATATTTATCATATAATAAAACCGAATCTACCGCATTGTTAATATTTGCTATCACTCGGCATTTTTCCCATTTTTCTGGGAAATCTACAGACTTGTATAATTGAATGCATCTATCACCAGATGTTTCAGGCATCATATATATTTGACCATTAATTTCAAAAACATAGGGATAAGACATATGAAATGACTCCCTAATTATAATTTTAGGAGTTGTAAAAACATCGTTTTGTAGAACAGAATACCCAATACAGCCTAAGCCTGTTTTGTTATCAAAAACCTCAACAAATAAAAAGATTTTGTCATCTTTTTCAATAAGCATAGGATCTGCATACCAATATCTTTTATTTGCCCTTAAACATTTGAAATTTGAAAATGCTTTTTCTTCTAACAAAGTGTTACTTGATTTTCTATACGCAATATCCCAATAACTTTCAATGAAATAATCTTTAAATGGTCTCATCTATTTCCTCATCCTTAATATGTTTTTATAACATCTCATAGATATTGCCAGTAAGATGTGTGCCTACATAATCAACATTATCCTGACATAGCAAATCGTCATATTTAATAAATTCAAATAAGCATGTAAACTGTACCATCATACCATTAGCTGATACAACTTTTCGATTTCGCCCGCATTGGTATAATCCGTCTTTTTTGTGTTTTCAATCAATGTTGACTGCAACCGTTTATCCTTAATAACCTTAATTATTCCATCAGCACAAGCGTCGATATCCATGGGAACGATTACGCCGTCAACCCCGTCCTTTAACTGACTTGCCGCCGTTGCGTATTTAGTTATAATCACGGGTTTACCCAGTATCTGCGCTTCCCTTACCGCAACAGACTTACCCTCGTAACGGCTTGGCTGTATATAAATATCGCATGCCTTGATATAAGGGTACGGATTTTCCTTTTTGCCTAAGATTATTACATAATCCTCCGCACCTGCCTCTGCAATCCTTTGCCGAATCAACACTTCGTCCCCGCCAAAGCCGATGAGATACCATTTAGCATCAATACCGCTTTCGCATATACGTTTGCAAATTTGCGGAATTTCGTCCATCCGTTTCGCATTGCAAAACCGCCCTATGGTTAGGAGACTTACTTCACTTTTCGGCATTTCCTCTTTGGTGGAAAACTCGTCAGCCAACTGACTCATATATTGCATTGGCATAATATTTTCAATCACAGACACTCTTTCCTCTAATGTGGGAAAAGTCTTCACAAAACTTTCCATAGCGTTATCTGAAATTGATATGATGTTATCATACCGCTCCCACATTTTAAGTTGTGACTGCCTATCTACCTCAACAAAGGCATAATCCGTATGTATCCAGGCAATTTTCTTTTTGGCCCTGACTTTGTTTGCAACAAAATAGTGAGGGGTTAAAAAACTAATCGCCAAATCATACTCTTCTTTGCTCACCTGCGGCATATACCTTAACGTATATTTATGACTGTATTCCAAAGCAACATCATTATCGCCGAGTTTCAACTGCTTTACCCGTTTTCTTGCCGCAAACAAACCTCTTATTCTTCCGAAAGCAACACCGAATTGACGTTGCCTAATTATCTCTTTCATAGGAATTGCAAGGCAAGAATACTTTTTATTCTCAGGCAACAGGTTGACATTATCGGGAATATACTTCAACAGTTCTCCCTGATGCCGCATTAGAAACAAATCGATGCTGTATTTTGTTGTATCAATCGCTTCAAGCAGTCCGAGCAATGCACGCTCCGCACCGCCCAGTTCCATTGCATGAGAGAATATAAGTATTTTTTTCACACTAATCTCCTTACAATTATTTTATAATAAACTTTTTAAAAGGCTTTTACAATACTTGAAAATGTTTTGGTTAATTCCATATTTCCTCTCAACCTTGCCTTTTAAACCTCTTAAACAAATCAACACCGAAAATACGGTGCAAAGGTTTACTTATGGCAGAACGAATTTTTTGTTTCGTTGTCAGGCAACTTCCCATATACCAATGTATGGAAACAGTATTTTCGGTTATGTTAAGCAGTCCCGTTGTACTCTCATAAGGATTAAAATATTCCTTTGGATAAACCGTTCCCCAAGGAAATTCCTGATAAGAACCGTCTCTTTTAAGTCCCAATTTAACCAATGCTTCCGTATTCAACTTCGGACACATAACGGTGCCGTGCTTTCCGTCCAATAACGGCTCATATTCCTTAAGCATCACCTCTAAAGCGAGGCCGGTTGAGACCGAGCCGAAAGCGAGGCCGGTATTAGCATCGGCGTTTTTCGGATTTGAATTTTCCTTACCATCGGTTTCAAATCCGAAAAACGCCTGATTTTCCAATAAAAAATCAGGATTTCTTATGAGTTCCACATCGGTATCGAAGTAAATCCCGCCATTTTGATAAACCACCAGCAGTCGCACATAATCGCTTAAAAAAGCATACTTTTTATTTTCATAGCACCATTTTGTGTACTCATTGGTGTTTATATCAAAATTTTCCTCGTTCCACTCAATAATTTCATAGTCGGGGCAGTATTTTTTCCAACTCGCAATGCATTTTTTCGCAAGCTTAGGTTTTTCGCCTCTGCCAAACCAACAGTAATGTATTTTTTTTGGAATCATCAACGGAAACTCCCTTCAACCTAAAACAAACTGCTAAAAGGTACATGTCGAAATCGATCATAAAATATACTTATGGAACCTATCTTAGTCATATCCATCAGGAAATACGCGAAAAAGAAAACGTAATAACCCAATTTAAATATTCTGTCACCCTTGTTTTTGCCCCAACATATTGACAGCATTTCAGGTATCACAATCGCCGATAAACAACTGAAATATGTTGCCATTCGGCCTAAATAAATCGGATTCACAAACAAGCCCATTGCTATAAATACAAAGGAAATTATTCGCATATTGATACCCAAACACAATAATTTATTGTTGCTTCTGTTCAATTTATCCCTATAAATCACCGAAATTATGATGGGTACGGATTCTACCATAACACGTATCGGATTTATGGTATAATCATTAAAAGATGTTTCGGAATAATCCCGTCCGATAAGGCTGAACAACTTAAAAACCGTTTCCATATTATAAAATGCAATAATACAAACAGCAATGACCGCAAGAGTCTTTCCGCTCCATATGCGACCCTTTAACAAAGGTACGCAAATCAAGCATATTACATAAGGGTGAAAAGTCATTGCTAACAATAATATCAATATCGCCCTTATGTATTTTTTATTTAGATACGCCTCTATGGCATATAAACTTATGCCTACTGCAATGGCCTGTTTAATTCCTGACATTCCGAATGTGAAACTGCCGATTGCATATAGAAATACTGTTTCTGAATACTTGCTTGTATGGCGGGTTAAGAACACAAGATAAAGTGAATTTGTTAAAACCGACGACAGGAAAATAAAAACCTGAGGATTATCGCTGATATATGATTTTATCAGTTTTTGATATATATCAAATCCGCCGTATGGTTCCGAAAAAGATTTCCAACTTAAATCATTGGTTTCGATTATACTAAAGCCGTGCATATAAGCTGAAGTATCATTATATCTACTTCTAAGCCCAGCAAACAGTATGAAAGCAACCAAAATACCCCAAAATATCACTTTAGACTGTGGGTCTTTTTTGATGCCAAACCTAACGGAGGGATACGGAGCAGTTCTAATTTGGACATAATATGCAAATACGGTACAGATAATAATCAATGCTAATAGGTCTATCAAATTTTTCCCTCACTCATTTTCTTACATTTATCTTTTTTCTATGCAGATAATCATATAAAGGTTTCGGAAGCAAACCGATAATAATCGGTCGTACACAGTAAAGATAATTAACAGGGTTTAAATGCAGTTTTCTAACTGCGGAAATGCTCACCCTCGCTTCATTTACACGGTATTTGAATTTTCTTCGGCTATATGCATTGCGGTCATCCCTCATTTTATAAAGAGGCTCTTGGAGATTATATCCGCGAAAGCCTTTTTCATACATTCTAACCCACAAATCCCAATCCTCAACGCGAAGCCTGTTTTTTGCAACAGCATATCCGTTCACTGAATTATAGGCTTCTTTGCGAACCATACAGGGTGCGTGACAAAACGGCGTGCCTTTCGCAAACAAGTTAACATCGGGTTCCCCGCCTGTTTTTCCTGTGCGGAAATCGCCGTTTTCATCAAAATATATCATCGGGCAACTGACAATGGCATAGTCGGAATGTTCATTCAAAAAACCGATTTCTTTTTCGAATCTTGTGGGAAGCGAAATATCGTCTCCGTCCATTCTGGCAATATACTCGCCACGTGCTATCTCTAAACATTTATTGAGAGTATAATTGAGACCCATATTTTTTTCGTTTTTAATCAAAACTATTTTATCGGGATATCTTTCTTTGTATTCTAAAGCAACCTCGTATGTAATGTCAGCCGAGCCGTCGTCACACATAATAAGTTCCCAGTTATTATACGTCTGGGCAATAATTGAATCAATAGCCTCCGACAAGGTCGCAGAGCAATTATAAATCCCCATTATAATTGAAATCAACGATTTTTTTTCAGGAATTGCCATCTTTCAATTTTCTCCCAGCAGTTTTTTTCTGTCGTCAAGAATATGCTCAAACAGTTTGCCCTGTTCAAAGTTATTCTCAGCGAAGGCAAGCGTATTAGATGCCAATGACTGATATAATTCCCGATCAGTGCGAATCCTTTCCATTGCCTCTTTCAAAGACTTAACATCCGCTTTCTCAACAACCAGCCCTGTTTCGTCCTTAAGCATTGCATCGGTAGGACCTGGGATATTGCTGACGATTACGGGAAGACCCATAGCCTCCGCCTCAATTACACCGCTGCCGAAACCTTCACGGTAACTGGGCAGTATATAAGCGTCCATTGCTGACAAATACTGTTCAACCACCGATGTTGAACCGGTGTATATAACATTTTCAGACGATTTTGACCAGTTAAACAAATCAAAATCAATATTTTTATTTATTTCTTCTCTTCCCACAAGCATTAGATATGAATTTTCAGGCGACAACTGTTTAAATGCCGAAAGCAGTTCATTTATGCCCTTGTCTCTTGTAATTCTGCCAACAAAACCGTATACAAATGCATCTTCCGGAATTTGGTACTGACTTCTAATTGCTTTGCGGTAATCGCTCTTTTGAGAAATGTCAAATTTCTGAAGGTTCACTCCGCAGGCACTGCCATTCCAGATAACCGAGCCCTTATCTTCTGGGTATAAGCCCTGCTCGTGGGCAAAATCCAGATTACTTTTACTGTCGGGTTCAATCCAAGTGGACAATTTGCATATAAACTTCTCCATCAACTTAAAAATCCGGCGTTTTATTCCCGAAAAACCGACAAAAACCATACCCCATTGGCAATATAACCGAACAGGAACCTTTGCAAGTTTGCCTGCCACCGAAGCATACAAAGAAGCATTTGGAGTTGAATACTGTATAAGGTCAAATTTTTCTTTTTTAAAAATACGCTTCAATTCGGCTATTGCCTTTATACCGCCAAGGTTTATGCCCCTTTCCATTTTAACAGGCAGATAATGAATGTAATCGGGTAATTTTTCTTTAAATTGTTTATCATAATTGCAAATAAAAGTAATATCCCAATCTGTATTTTCATGAATGTATTTTGCCGTATTCAGTACAAATGCCTTAAGCGTTCCCGATACGGTTGTAATAAAACAAATTTTTTTCATCGGAATCTCCTTTCGTTTGCATATTTATAAAGCGAAGATTATTTCTCATTAAACAAAAACATATAATCCGCCGGAATTATTCGCTAAGATTACAATTTTTTTAGGCATTTAAAAAAATCATTTCCTCTTTATTAAAATTAAGTTGTTTCTTATATAGTAATTATTTATAGATAACGTTTTGTGACTGCGAAGATATGAAATTATTGGTTAATTGTATCCTGCAGATCATTTTCCCCCCACATAAGCTCTATCGGATTGCTTATACTCTCCGCTTTCATATCCATACAAGCGGCATCCCAAGTCCAAACGGGTTCCCACCCTAAAACAGACTTGCTCTTATTATGCGAAAGTAAAATTTGCGGCGTATCTGGCATATCAAGACGAGGTATCTTTTTTGTATTTTCAGAACCAAACACACTAATTATACCGTCAACCATTTCATCAAGAGAATAAGGCTTATATCCTGGAAGATTAAATATTCCGCATTCATGATTTTCAGCGGCAATTACAACTGCACGCCCAAAATCTTTAATATACAACAATCCTTTCTTTCTAGTTGCATCTCCATACACTTCGATATTTTCTCCGTTTATGCATCTGCGAATCATATATCTCCACGGTAGAATTTTCTTTTCACCGTCTAGATAATAATAAGCATCCGGATGCCAACCGTAGACCATAAAATGCCGAAAAACGCAAGGTTCAAATCCTTCGCATATTTTCAAATGTTCTAAAATATCAGTTGCCGCTCTTTTGCATATTGCATAAACCGCATGGTCATTGCCGTTCTTCGGAAATAACCTAATAGTATCATCGTCTATGGGTTCGGTAGTGCTCCAATAATCAACAACATCGATCGGAGTTGTATTAAAAATTATTCTTTTACAGCCAACCGTTTTCATCCAATTAGTAGGATTAACAATTCCGACAACTATACTTTGAACATAAGGCATCATATCTCTGTTCGCATGTGCCGGCATAGTTCCTGCCATATTAACAACATCATCATACTTCAAAACGGGTATCTTTGAAAAAGAATTCATATCCTCAACAACTACGCCACAAACGAAAGTAATATCTCTTGTTTTTAAAAAATCGCCGTCACTTGTTCTTCTGCCAACGGAACCGCATTGTAACCGGCGTCTTTCAACGCCAACGCACTATAACATCCGAGTTAACCCGTTGCACCGAAAACCACAGCATTTTTCAACTTTATTCAACCTCTAAACTATTTCTTAATATCTTAATTTCGTTATATTTCATCATATAAATATTTTCCTCATAATCACCTAATGTTGGTTTGTTAGGTTTTTCGGCAAGATTATTTAAAATAAGCTTCATATGATCGCAACCCGCCGCATAAGCGTGAGGATACCCGCCGCCAAAACGGGGATTTACTTCAGAAATATAATATTCGCCGTTAATTTCAAAAATATCAATATCTATTTGACCTGTGTATCCTGCTTCCTTTACAAATTTTGAAATAAGTTCAAACAGTTTATCATCTTTAAACGAAACAGATTTATCGGTTTCGCCTGCTCTCATTCTAAGTTTTTTCTTTGTGAAAATTGAAACAGGTTCGCCACTTATCATATCTATGTATACATCAGCTCCGATTTCCTGTCCGCATAAATACTCTTGAATCATCAAATTGTTGTCATGAGAAAACAAGAGTTCAACAGTTTCCTTATCGTAAACCTTTGAAATTGCGATACTGGCACTTCCGCAGACAGGCTTGATAAATACAGGATATTGTATTTGTCCGTTTTCTGCATCCTTATAAAAAGCACCCTTGTCCGTATAGCTCTTTGCACATTTATATCCGTTATCCGAAAGCCACCTGAACATCTGCATTTTATTTAACGAGCGTTCGCAAAGCTCGTATGAAGAACCGATAACGGTCGTTCCTACCGCTTTAAAGCTTTCAGTATTTTTTGCAAGCAAAGAAAGTTCCGGATCAATCAGTGATAAAACCGCATCTATTTTTTCTTTTCGGCATATTTCCAATATGCAGTCGATATATCCCGGCTCGGTAATACGAGGAACAATATAATATTTGTCCGCTTCGTAAATTGCCGGAGTAATATTGCTGCAATCGGTCGCAATCACCAAACCGGCTCGTCCGACGGATTTTTTAAAATATTCAACTATTTTGTTCCTTGTACCTACGCTTAAAATTAAAATATTCATTATCAGTATCCTCTTAATAAACAGTCGAAAAACAACGGCGTACCGCCTGTGTGAATAAACAAGATGTTTTTTCCGCTTATCTTATTTTCCTTTATATACTCACGCATACCGTAAAAAGCCTTTCCTGTATAAATGTTGTCTAAGGGTATTCCGTATTTTTTCAACACGTCACTTACGGTTGAATAAGTATCTCCCTTTGCATATCCTTCTCCTATATATGTGTCTACAAAAACCGTCGCATCTTCTATTCCTTCGACATTTCCCATAAAATCATATACGCTGTCAAGTACTACCTGACGTCCTCTCGGATTTTTGCGTGCAATACTGATTCCTATTATCTTTCTGTCGTCCTTGTTGATTAATTGCCCGCAAATCATACCTGCCTGAGTTGTACCTGTACCCGAAGCGTGAAAAATATAGTCAAAATAGATGTCATTTTCTTGTTCATATCTTTTTATTTCCTCATAGCATTCAACATACGCGCAGGTTCCTATATTGCCGTGACCGCCGCCTTGTATAAAATACGGATTATAATTATCGGCTTTTAAGCTTTCCAACACATCCTCAATAGTATCGTGCACCTGTAAAACCGGTACGGTCACAATCTCAGCTCCGAACAACTGCATTAATTTGCTGTTGAAAGTGTTTTCCGAAACTTCTTCAGGCGAAACGATAATACACCTTATGCCGCGAACTGCCGCCATATTTGATACTATTCGGCAATGATTTGAACTGCTGCTACCGTAGGTCACAACACAATCATTCCGGTTTCGGTCAATTTCTTCAAAAAAAAGCTTTGCTTTTCTTGCTTTATTACCGCCAAATGAAAAGGGAATGAAATCCTCTCTTTTTATATACAGATCATTGTTTGCCTCATTCCCCATAAATTGTATAATTGTATCCATATCAATCTTCTTTCAGATAATCGTCAGCATAAATGCCGTAAATAAATCTGTCGGCATATTCTCCGTGAGAAACAATGTCTTTTCTTAAACAGCCTTCCTTTATAAAGCCTAACCTTTCAAATAAATGCTGAGCCGCAATATTATTTATCTCTGTGAAAAGATAGACTTTATTTAGATGTAATTGCTTAAAAGCATAGTCTAGAATCAATTTCCCGGCTTTAGTTGCAATGCCTTTACCCTTATAAGAATGTTCACCCATTGCGATATAAAATTCAGACTTATGATTTTTTTTATCAATGTTTAACAGACCGACTGTTCCACAGGCTATACCGTCTGCTTCTATCACCGCGTCATATCGATTGATATTATTTTTTGTGTTTTCAAACCATATCTTTGTTTTTTCCGTTTCAAGAGGAAGATCATAATGCAGAAATTTGTTGTTTAAAGGATCATTAATCCACCTCACCTTATTGGGAATATCCCGTTCTTCAAACCTTCTGATCGATACCTGCATTTTCCAACTCTTTCTTTCTGACAATATCTAATCTTCCTGCCTTTATTTCATTTCCCACAAGAATATCTGAGCGTTTTAATACTTTGTATACTGTCCCAAATAATATTTTTATATCTAACCTTAACGAACATTGCTCGACATATTTGAGATCATAAGCAAATCTTTCTTCCCAACTTCCGATAGCGTTTCGTCCGTTAATTTGCGCCAATCCGGTCAACCCAGGTCTGACGCTATGCCGTTGATGCTCTATTTTAGTATAATAAGGCAGATATTCGGGCAAAAGCGGTCTCGGGCCGATAATTGCCATATCCCCTTTTAAAATATTGAAAAGCTCAGGTAGTTCGTCAAGGGAGGTGTGGCGGATAAAATTGCCGTATTTTGTAAGTCTTTCTTCATCGGGTAATAACTTTCCGTCACTGTCTTTTTCGCAGGTCATTGTGCGAAACTTTATAAGTTTAAATATTTTCTCATTTTTACCGGGGCGTTCCTGAAAGAAAAAGGGATTTCCCTTCATCACTATGGCGCCGATGACTGTCAGCACCAGCAAAATCGGTGATAAAACAATAATCGCACAGAGTGAAAGAACGAAATCCATAGGGCGTTTTATGTACTTAGCGTATATTCCGTTGGAAACAGCGATTTTTTCCTCTATCTCGGGTTCTTTTATAAGAGTTTCGGGCATATTTTATTCCCCTTAAAAGCAGGATTTAACAATCTCGATTATTCTATCCTGTTCATCATCAGTCATTTTTATATCACTGGGCAGGCAGAGACCTCTCTCAAAAATATCCGCACCGACATCCATGCCGTCCTCCCTTGCAACAAAGGAATTTGTTTTGAAAAAGGGTTGCATATGCATGGGTTTCCAAATAGGTCTGCCCTCGGCATTATGAATTGCCAGAGTTTCCAAAATTTCGGTTGGGCAGGTCTTGCCCTTTTCGCTTTCAAACTTAGCCTCTCTGTCGCTCCTTGTCTGCCGAGCCATGGCGTCTTTATCAATAATAATGCAGGAAAGCCAGAAATTAGGTTCCGATTTTGCCGCTTCATAGGGATTCATACTCACAGGTAAATCCTTAAATCCCTCTTTATATCTTAGATATATTTCTTTTTTTCTGTTTATATGTTCCTCTAAGTAGGGGTACTGACCTCTGACAACTCCTGCAATAACGTTGCTCATACGGTAATTGTATCCCAATTCCTCATGACAGTACCAAGGTGCTGCCTCGCGGCTTTGAGTGGACCATTTTCTCGCCCTATCTGCCGCCGCCTTATCGTCGGTTAAAAGCATACCGCCCGCCGAACCTGTTATTATTTTATTGCCGTTAAACGAAATTGCATTGTATTTTCCGAAAGTACCTGTTTGTATTCCCTTATATGTAGCACCTAAAGACTCCGCCGCATCCTCAATAAGAACAGCACCCTGCTTATTGCAAACGGCAATTATTTCATCGAACTTTGCCGGCGTGCCGTAAAGGTTGGCAACAACAACCAACTTGGTTTCGGGATACATCTCAAAAGCCCTTTCCAATGCTTTCGGATCCATATTCCAAGTGTCATACTCCGTGTCAATAAACACAGGCGTAGCCTTTTCGTAAACAACAGGATTTACGGTTGCCGAGAAGGTCATATCAGAGCAGAAAACCCTATCCCCCGGTTTTACACCTGCAAGTTTAACAGCCAAATGCATGGCAGCCGTACCGCAGGAAAGCCCAACGGCGTATTTACAGCCCACCTGTTCGCAAGCCAATTTTTCGGCCTCGCAAATATTCTTTCCCACAGTTGACATCCAGTTGGTTTCATACGCCTCCGTCACATACTTCAACTCATCGCCGTGCATTGTGGGAGACGAAAGCCATATTCTGTTTTCGAAAGGTTTCATTTGCCACTCTCTCCTCCGCTGCCGAAACCGCACATATTTTAAACGGATATTCATACTTCGGCATACAATGATATTGTATCGGGGAAATGCATTAAAGGGAATTCTGAGTAATACAAAAACCGATAAAGGATAAACCCATATCGGTTAAATGCATCACGGAAATCTTGCCCCTTGTTTTGAGCATATTAAAGGTAAATTATCGGCTTTTTACTGTGCTTATATACACCAAAAACCATATAAATTTTACTACTCTTCCGCAAGTTTGCAAAATCCAAGCAATTTTACCAATACAACAATTATCTCATAATGATTTTACCACAAAACCTATAATATGTCAACCAAACCCAACATATCAAATTTAACTAAATTTACGAAATTGAGTTAGGAACAATACACAATATAAAGCCTTGTAAATCACATTCCCGCCGAGAGAGTGTCTATATAATATAATTCTGCCTCTCTTTGACGGGGGTGGCTACAAACGGTGTGGAGAGAGGTGGCTTTTTGAAATGCCAAACAGAAACCTCCCTCGTCAGAGGGAGGTAGGTATGGTTTTTCATAAAACCTGTATTTCAGATTTCGGCAAACGGGAATAAATTATTTTGTACCGAAAAGCCGGTCGCCGGCGTCGCCTAAACCGGGAAGAATGTATCCGTGTTCATTAAGACATCTATCGAGGGTTGAAACATAAATCTCAACATCGGGGTGTGCTTCGGCAACACGGGTTACACCTTCGGGAGCGCCGATAACCGCCATAAATTTGATATTCTTGCAACCGCGTTTTTTAAGTTGGGCAATAGCGTCACAGGCACTTCCACCGGTGGCAAGCATTGGGTCAACCACAAGCACCAGTTTATCTTCAATGCCGTCAGGCAACTTGCAATAGTATTCATAAGGCTCTAATGTTTCCTCGTTTCGGCAAAGACCTATGTGACCTACCCTTGCCGACGGGAAAAGCACGTGAACGCCGTTTACCATTCCAAGCCCTGCTCTTAAAATAGGCACAATTACAATTGCATTATCCTTAACAATGTTTTGAGTGCAAACCTCGAGAGGGGTTTTAACTTCACATTCGGTTGTAGGTACCCCTGTTCTTAAGCATTCAAAGGTCATAAGAGTGGTAATTTCTTCTATAAGTTCACGAAACTCCTTCATACTTGTTTTCTCATTGCGAAGTATAGCAATTTTGTGATTTATAAGGGGATGATTAAAAATTGTTACATTATCATAATTTTTCATAAGAATTTCTCCAGTTTTTACTGCTCGGATTTTTTCTTTGAGTGAAGAACAATGTTGGTAATAATACCGAGAATAAGCGCACCGGCAATGGAAGTGATGGTAACCTGACCTATCTTCATTGCCATACCGCCGATACCGGCAATAAGAATAACAGAAATGGTGAAAAGATTTGCATTGTCTTCAAGGTCAACCTTTTGAATCATCTTAAGACCGGAAACTGCTATGAAACCGTAAAGTGTGATGCAAACACCGCCCATTACGCATCCGGGAATTGAATCAAGGAATGCAACAAAGGGGGAAACAAAGGAAATAAGCACTGCCATAACGGCGGTGGTGGTAATGGTTGCAACAGAAGCGTTTCTTGTGATAGCAACACAACCTACCGACTCACCGTAGGTGGTGTTGGGGCAACCGCCGAAAAACGCACCTGCAATAGATCCCACGCCGTCACCCAAAAGTGTGCGATGAAGTCCGGGTTCTTCAAGAAGGTCTTTGTCAATAATCGAAGAAAGGTTCTTGTGGTCGGCAATGTGTTCTGCGAATACCACGAATGCAACAGGAACATAAGCCACGGCAATGGTTGCAAGATATGAAGCCTTAAAGTCGCCCATACCCTTTATTGCGTTTGCAAAGGCAAACTGGGGAAGGTCGATGAAGGTGCTGAGTTCCACACCGTTTGCAACAAGAGCCTGAAAAGGAGCAAAGTCGATAATCTTAAGTGCATCGTTACCGGTAGTATAACCAATAACAGTGAAAATCATACCAACGGCATAACCGGCGAGAATACCGATAATGAAAGGAATGAGTTTAACCATTTTTTTGCCGTATGTAGAGCAGATTACTACCACGAAGAAGGTAACAAGAGCACAGATAAAGGACACCCAACTGAAACCGCTCATAATAAATGAACCGTTACCGTCCTGAGGACCGTAGGAAAATACATCCTTAATAGCAGCCCCTGCAAGGGAAAGACCGATAATGGCAACTGTGGGTCCTATAACAACGGCGGGCATAAGTTTATTTATCCAGCCAACACCCACAAATTTAACGATTACGGCGATAACAACATAAACAAGTCCTGCAAACACAGCACCCAAAATAAGACCTAAGTAGCCAAGATACACCGAAGCGGTAGCACCTGCAAAAGCGGCTACCATTGAACCGATGAAGGCAAAGGAAGAACCGAGGAACACAGGGCTGCGAAATTTGGTGAAAAGTTGGTAAACAATAGTACCTACACCTGCACCGAACAGAGCCGCAGAAGCACTCATACCGTTACCTACAATAGCGGGCACCGCAATGGTTGCAGCCATAATAGCAAGTAACTGCTGAACGGCAAAAACAAGCATCTGCCCGAATTTCGGTTTGTCACCAATGTCGTAAATAAGTTTTTTCTCCATAAGTAAACCTCCGTAAAATAAATATAAAAAAATCCTAAATTTTATTTTACCACATACGTTCTCTTTTTGCAACTTTTTTCAACATTTTTCGCAGTTATTCTCGTTTTTTTATACAAAAAAACGGACTGCTTAAAAACAGTCCGCCAAGTCTGTAGAAAAACTGTATTTGTTATTTTTTGTTGCGGTTAGCCGCATTTTTGTTTTTCTGCTGACACGTGCGGCAGAAAAACTCCTTATAAGCGAAAACCGCTCGCTTAGCGGTTTTCAAGATGACTGGGTGGTATTGGCGGGAGTGGAGTGCAGTCCGAAAATAGAAAATTTTCGGCCAACGGCATTCCCGCCAAATATTATTATTCTTCACTGAATTGGTCTTTACCAACACCGCAAAGAGGACATACATAGTCGTCAGGCAGATCTTCCCACTTTACGCCCTCTGCTTCCTCGTCATATACATAACCGCATACTTCGCATACATATTTCATTGTTCTTTTCTCCTTTCTGTTAAAATTAAAGCAACTCAAGTATCTGTTCCTTGGGTTTGAAACCCACAGATTTACTTATAAGTTTTCCGTCCTTAATAACCGCCAGCATGGGGATACTTTCCACCCCGAATTTTAATGCCAACTGCATTTCTTCATCAACATTGATTTTTCCGACAACTATATCCTCACGCTCCTCGGCGATTTCAGCCAAAACAGGCGCCACCATTTGGCAGGGACCGCACCAGTCGGCATAAAAGTCAAGTAAAACGGTTTTGTCTGAATTCAAAACTTCGCTTTCAAAGTTTTCGTTATTTATCTTGAGTAAAGCCATCTTGATCTTCCCTTTCTGTTTATTCTTCTTTATGTTTATATATTATACCATTTTTAAAAATATATCAAGCGGTTTTAAGCAAATTTAAAAAATTTTCCTAAAATAATCCCTTTCCCTTATTAAGGTTTACAAAGGGAGCAGGGTCGGTATTAACAAGAATTGTTTCCTGACCTATAACCTCGATTTCTTTCCACGGAATTATTATATCGTCCTCTCTGCCAAAAAGTCCGAAAAAACGTGGTCTGCCCGCTATCACCAAAGACTCTGCCTGACCCTCAGGGCAGGAAAATTCCACATCACCGGGATATCCCAAAACACAGCCGTTTTTAACGCAGACAATTTGTTTATTCCTAAGGTCACTGATTCTCCAAAACATAATATTATCCCCTTTATGAAAAATTCCCGAATTCTTTCGCTCGAATTCGGGAGTGTAATATTATATATGCAAAATGTAAGGAGTTTAGGACTCTTCCCCTGTTTCTTCTTCGTCCTCTTCCTCATAAACGCCTAAATCACGGCGTTTATCCAAATCTTCATCGGGATGTTCCTCATAATACGGGTCGATTATATACTTTTTAACAGAAGGGAATACACAATACTGCACCAAAAGGTATTTAAAAGAGGGATATGTTACCACAAACAAAATCAATTCAACCGTCATTACAAAAAGGAACCAATTTTGAAGCGCCCACAAAATCAGAAGGTACAAACCAAGGCAAATGAGGTCTGTAACAAAACACAAAAGATTATTTTTAATGTTTAAGAAAACAAATTTAAAACTGTTTTTGTAAATCTGCCTAATGTTAAATTTAAAGGTTATCAAAAGTGTCCAAACAAAGTAGTTCATAGAGGTGAACACAAAGAAAAGGGCGACGATTAACCCTAAACAAACCGTGGCCAAAGTTCCCTCGGCACAGAAAAAGTACCAAGCGTCATAAAAGAGTATGGCATAAACCAAAAGATTGATAATTCCCACAGGAAGTGCCTGTTTCCAGTTTTTCTTGATTGTTTCAAAATAATCGCTGAGACCGAAAGAGTGCTTGTCCCTTGCTGTATTTCTTGCCACATGGGTCATTCCGGCTGAGGCTAAACCCGATGTTAAAAGGGGTACACAAAGCAATGAATGAACAGCACTTATGGGCATAAACTTCCAGAAATTTCTGAAATATGTTTCGAAAAACACTATAAAACTTCGCTTTTTAGGTGCGTTTTTCTCGATTCCCGGACCTGCTTTATCATAATTAAACAAACCGAACATTCCCATTTAATTTACCCCTTTCTTCTTTTTATAGGTCAGTTTTTCCATTGGGTCGGTATCCCTGTAACCCAAGGTGTAAGAGCCCCAAGAAATCAAGGGGATTATCAAGAGAATAAGCAGAGTGATTATAATCTGCAAAGGCGACAGTTTTCCGAAAATCTCGCTTTTTCCGAAAGCCAATTCAAACAAAGCATAAAAACTGGCGTTAAACAGTTTAAACAAAGCAGTGGGCAACTTTGAGAAAATCATAAAAATTAAAAGCAGGAGAAATGCAGGTATTTGACCGATTATGCTAACCTTTAAACCCCTCAGTTTATCTTCTGCCAAGTTATCGGTTTTTATGAGATTGGCATCTTTAAATCCCCTGTCCCACATAACGGGATAGATATAGGTAATAGTCACACCCAAAGCAAAAATCTGAGCAATAATAATTGTGATATTATGTTCTGTCGGGTTGGTTTGCTTTATTATTTTTTTGGTTACGGAATAGCCTTCAGCCTCATATCCCTCAAGTTTTTTATCGTCCCCGTCGGCATAATAATGGCGGTAAAGAAGTTCGGTTTCTCCGCTCTCTCCCTTAACTGCGTATACATCATATCCGATTTCGTCCGCAAAGGCAGAAACGGATATTGCTATAACCGACAGCACCACAATGGCACTTAAAATATTGGCAATAATTATTCTGAAAAACAGTTTAAGTCCGGCTTTTAAATTATCCTGCATTTTCACACCTCAAAAAAGTAGTATCCTCATTATAGTATAATTTCCAAAAAAAAGCAAGAGAACTTAGAGTGTTTCCCCTGCTTTTTTAAGTTTTTTGATTTTAATATGAAATTAGTTAATCATTTTAAAATAAGAAAAACCGCAACACCGATTAAAACAAGCACCAAACCGCTCCAAAATGCAACCCTTTTCTTTCTGAGATGCCTTTTTCTAAGGGGAGTTCTGTTAGGTTTTCCCTCCGGCCCGAGGTACAAAAACTCCGTTGCTTCTTTAAGTTGGGCGGGAGTCAGTTCACTGTACTGCGGAGTGACGTAAAACACAATTTTTTCAAAAAATTTGCTCCCCGTGTCATTAACCTCAATAACCCTTTTATTTACACCCTTAACCATACTGTTTCGCTCCTTTTTGAGACTTCTTTTTTAGTCTTGCCAGAAAAAGGAAGGATTATGCAGGTTAACATAAAAATGTGGATAACTCGGTTAAAAAGTCGATTAAATGGCTTGTTTGCGTGGAAAATTATCCACATTTAGGTTATTTTCGAGTGTTATGTAAACTAAAGGTGTGGATAACTATCTTCTGCCGGTCAAGAAATTCACGGTGTTTTCAACCGAATTCATAGCGTTTTCACTCATTTTTTTCTCCCCGGCATTTCGGTAGTCGTAAACTGTGCAATATTCCGAAATATCATTGTATAAACTCTTTGAATAGTCAGAAGTAATGCGGGTTAAATTCTTCATAAATTCACCGCTGTAATACTTCATTTTCTTTTTATCGAAATTTGCAACCAACCGTTCAAAGTGAGGCAAACAAAACTGTGGTTGGGAGTTAAACAAGTTTCTGAAATCTTCCTCCTTTTCGTATGTGCGGTAAATGGTTTCAATCATACGTGACAGACCAAACTCTATTTTATCGCAGATAAAACAGGTGTGGCTTATTTTACCTGCCATTTCTCCTTTTTTTGCGGTGGAATTAAAAAGTTTTTTATCAAAAATTCCTTTATTTATCTCGTCGATATGGGTTTGGAGCATTAAACTTAACTGAAGACGTCCCCTGGCGGAAAGCATTTTATCGTAATGCCTTTCGCAAAATCCCACCTTATTGGTGGCAATTCTCACATCAGGCTCCATCATGGCATCGCCCAAAATATATTCAACAATTCTTTTTTCTGCCCTTTCATACATTCGGCAGATGGGGCAACCGTCCGTCTCCTCAAAAATTTCACTAACCGGTATGGTGCAAATATCGTCACGCATAGTATCACTCCAAAATTTTAGTATTTACATTATATCACAAAAATTATATAATTCAATGCAGAGGTGAAAAAATTGTTTACTGTGAATTTTAAAGACAACAATACATATTTAAAACTTTCCGACCCTTTTTCTCTTCCCCAAACCCTGGACTGCGGTCAGGCATTCCGCTTTGAAGAAATCTCCCCCGACAAATGGGGAGGTGTTGCCTGTGACAGATATTTGGAAATTGAGAAACTGCAGGACGGCACCGTGGTTTTATACGGAGTTACTAAAAAGGAATTTGAGAAAATTTGGTGTGACTATTTTGATTTAAACCGAGATTACAGCGAGATAATCAAAATCATCGGCGACAATGAGGTGCTTAAAACCGCTTCACAGTACGGTCAAGGTATACGTGTTTTAAACCAGCCCCCTTGGGAGACCCTTTGCTCCTTTATAATTTCCCAAAACAACAATATTAAGCGGATTAAGGGAATTATTTCCCGACTTTGCGAAACATACGGCGAGAAAATCGAGGGCGGTTACACATTTCCCACAGCCGAAACTTTGGCGAAATTAGAGCCGGAGGATTTAGCACCCCTGCGTGCAGGTTTCAGAGCAAAATATATAATCGACGCCGCTAAGCGGGTGGCATCGGGTGAAGTAGACCTCAAAAATTTAAAAGATATGCCCTACGATGAGGCACAACGGGAACTTTTGAAAATCACAGGTGTGGGACCTAAGGTTGCCGACTGCACCCTACTTTTCTCCTGCCGTCATATTGAGGCGCTCCCTAAAGATGTTTGGATAAAAAGAGCCTTGCTGCAACTTTTCGGCGGTGAATTGCCCGAAGTCGCCCTTCCTTATGCCGGTATTGTTCAGCAATATATATTCTTCTACGCCAGAGAAACAAAATTGGAAATAGAATGACGGCAGAAATAAAACCGCGAAAACCCACCCGACTTCACGGATATGATTATTCAACTCCTACAAAGTATTTCCTAACAGTTTGCGTTAAAAACAAAAAGAAACTATTAGGTGAAATTGTAGGGTGCGGCGATTTCGACGCACCGAAAATGATATTATCTAAGCGGGGCAAAATTTTAGATAAATATATCAACCTAATGAATGAAAAATATTCTCATATCAATGTTGATAAATATGTAATTATGCCAAATCATTTTCATTTAATTTTAAAAATTACCGATTACAGAAACGGTGCGTCGGAAACCGCCGCACCCTACAATAACGAAACTTCTAAATTTATTTCACTTTTAAAACGCTATTGTAACCGTGAATACGGCGAAAATATTTGGCAACGGTCATTTAACGACCATATTATTCGCGGAGAAAATGATTATTTAAAAATTTGGGAATATGTAAATTCCAACGCCCTTAAATGGCGACAAGATTGTTTTTACACAAAGGAAAAAGAGTAGCCGAAACTACTCTTTTCAGTCTGTCGAAAAACTATATTTTGCCTCCCTCTGACAAGGGTCGCAAATTGGCACTTCCTCCTACCTCCCATATTTATAGGGGTGACTCCCCACAGTGTGGGGAGATGTCACAAAGTGACAGAGGGGACCGCCGCCGTCAGCGGGTGGATTTTTGCGTAGCACAAAGACGGAGGGGTTATGAACTATAAAGGCAACAAATTATCACACCAATTATATTAGATATTATTTTTACTTTGTCGCTCATGCCGCGACGGGCACGCCCTTTCTTGTGTGGGCGAAAAGAAAGGGCGGAAAGATTCGCCTTTAAAGGGGGGATTTCGATTCCCCCTTTGAATTGTCGGGGGCAAAGCTCTTCTAAAAGTCTTTCAAGCGTGGCTTCGCCAATTGAAAGACAAGTGTGATAACAACTAAAAAATGCAATCCGACAATTCCGTCTCGGCTCCCGCCTCGGTCGGTGCTTCTAAGCATTCGCTTAGAGGTTGCCACCGGCAACCCGCACCCCCCGAACGACAAGGGTTTCACCCTTGACCCCTTAAACTTACAACAGGCATAAAAATGTTTGGTTTTAAATACTGGAGTTAAGAAAGTATTTACCTTGTAGGGGTCGGCGGTTTCCGACGACCCGCAATTCTTAAACCACAAGGCTTTCACCCTTGTCCCACTGTGATTAGCGGAACCGATATAGTTTTCTTGACAAGGGGAGCAGAAAACAGATTTTTTAAACAACCCCCTAATTTCTTGACGAAATTAGGGGGTTGTTTAAATCTTAATTAGTCAATCTCAACTAAAATATTCTGCTCTTGACGGCTGGCGGCGGCACGCATTACCACACGGATAGCATTGGCAATTCTGCCTTGTTTTCCGATAACACGACCCATATCGCCCTCAGCAACGTGAAGATGGTATACAGTTACACCTGCCTCATTGGGCTCGTCAACTGTAACCTCAACGGCGTCCGGATTTTCAACTAAACCCGAAGCCAAAGATACTAATAAATTTTTCATAAAACTACTCCGAAATCCGCAATGCATTAAAGAACGCCGTTCTTTTTAAGCAATGCCTTAACTGTATCGGTGGGTTGAGCACCGTTAGAAATCCACTTTTTAGCCTTTTCGCTGTCGATATTAACGATAGCGGGGTCCTTAGTGGGGTCATAAGTGCCGATTTCCTCGATGAAACGACCGTCTCTGGGGTAACGGGAATCAGCAACAACTACACGGTAGAAAGGAGCACGCTTAGCACCCATTCTGCGAAGTCTGATTTTAACTGCCATTGTTCTTTACACCTCCGTTTGTGAAATTATTATTTATGTTTAAGAATCAAATTCTAAAAACCCATATTACCGAAGTTAGGAGGCAGGTTCATACCCCTTAACATCTTTCTTTTTCCGCCCTTTTGGTTCATTTGCTTGAACATTTTCTTCATCTGCTCATACTGTTTCATAAGGCGGTTAACATCTTCAACCTTAACGCCCGCACCGGCGGCAATTCGCTTTCTGCGGGAGGCATTTATAATATCCGGCTTTGCTCTTTCCTTTTTGGTCATTGAGGTTATAACCGCCTCAATGCGAAGCATCTGCCTATCGTCTATATCAACATTGCGAAGTTGCTTTTCCATACCGGGAACCATGGAAAGAATGCTTTTCAGTGAACCCATTTTCTTGATTTGGCGGAACTGCTCCAGCAAATCGTTCATATCGAATTTATTCTCGGCGAGTTTTCTTGCGGCCTCCTCAGCCTTCTTTTCGTCAAGTTCACCCTCAACCTTTTCGATTAAGGAAAGCACATCTCCCATACCCAAAATGCGGGACGCCATTCTGTCGGGATGGAACTCGTCTAACTGGTCAAGTTTTTCGCCCACACCCGTAAACATTATGGGCTTGCCCGTAACCGCTCTGACAGAGAGAGCCGCACCGCCACGGGTGTCACCGTCCAACTTAGTGAGAATTATACCGTCAATCTCCAGAATATCGTTAAATGCCTTGGCAATGTTAACGGCATCTTGACCCACCATTGAGTCAACAACAAGCAGAATATTGTTAACCTCAACCGTCTCGGTGATACGCTTTAACTCATCCATAAGTTCGGTATCAACGTGAAGTCGGCCGGCAGTATCCAAAATCAAATAATCGTGACCGTAGTCTCTGGCATAAGCCACCGCTTTTTTGGCGATAATTTCGGGCTTTTCGGTGCCCATCTCAAAAACGGGAGTATCAACTGCTTTGCCCACAACCTTCAACTGCTCAATGGCGGCAGGTCGGTAAATATCGCAAGCGGCAAGCATAGGTCTGTGACCTTGGCTTTTCAAATATTTTGCAAGTTTTGCAGAATGGGTGGTTTTACCGGAACCCTGCAAACCGCACATCATAATAATCGTGGGGATTTTGTTGGCGGTTTTAAGGCGGGTCTGCTCACTTCCCATAAGGGCGGTGAGTTCTTCTTTTACAATTTTAACCACCATTTGAGGAGCGGTGAGACTTTCCATAACATTGGCACCGATGCACTTTTCAGCCACGGTGTTGGTGAAATCCTTTGCAACCTTATAGTTAACATCAGCCTCAAGAAGTGCCAAACGAACTTCACGCATGGCAGATTTAACATCCGCCTCGCTGAGTTTACCCTTTGAACGCAGTTTTTTGAAAACCCCTGCCAATTTATCGGATAAATTTTCGAATGCCAACTTTAGGTCACCTCTCTTTAAAGATTATCAATAATTTCAATCATTTCTTTAATTGCGGTTTCGTTCCCTTTTTGAACCTTAACGGCCAATTCTTTAAGGGTCATAAAACTTTCGCAAAAGGAGCATTCCTCTTCCCACGAAAGCATCTTATTTTCGGCTCGGCGAATATTGTCACTGACGCCCTGCCTGGTTATACCCTCATTTTCGGCAATCTCCGAAAGGGAAAGGTCTTCATTATAATAATGTTCCGCCAAACTTCTTTGCTTATCGCTTAAAAATCTGCCGTAGACATCCAAAAGTGCGGAAAAGGCTAAATTTTTACCCATATATTCTCACCGAATATGGATTATATCACACTTCACTCAATCTGTCAAGTTTTTTTCTTGACAGATTACAGATTATTTTTGCTAAAAAATTGTGGCACCCTCTTAAGTTAAGGTGCCACGGTTATTCTAAAAATTATTCTTCAGGCATTTCCCAGTTATGCCAAACTGCCTGAACATCGTCGTTTTCTTCAAGCATATCAATAAGTTTCTCCATCTTTTTAACCGATTCTTCATCGGATAAAGCGGTCATAGTCTGGGGGATATACTCAACCTCTGCGGAGAGGAACTTATAACCTGCCTCCTCTAAGGCATCACGAACGGTTCCTAAATCGTTAGGCTCGCAGGTGATACAAAATACGTCGCCGTCAAACTCGAAATCGTCGGCTCCCGCCTCCAAAGCGGCTTCCATAACGGTGTCCTCATCTAAGCCCTCAGCCTCGATATTTATAACACCTTTGCGGTCGAACATAAACATAACCGATCCTGACTGACCGAGGTTGCCGCCGCACTTATCGAAATAGTGACGCATTTCCCCCGCAGTTCTGTTGCGGTTATCCGAAAGGGTCTCAACAACAACGGCAACACCGCCGACACCGTAACCCTCGTAGATTAACTCCTCATAATTATTAGCCTCACCGTCGCCTGCGGCCTTTTTAATAATTCGCTCAATGTTCTCATTGGGCACATTGTTCGCCTTTGCTTTGGCAATAGCATCCTTTAACTTGCTGTTTTCGTTGGGGTTGGCACCGCCTGTTTTAACGATAACGGCGATTTCCCTGCCAATTTTGGTAAAGATTTTCGCTTTTGCCGCATCGGTTTTTTCCTTTTTCTTCTTAATATTGTTCCATTTAGAATGTCCCGACATATATACAACTTCCTTTCAACCCTACTATTTTACCATAAATCTTTATTAAGTTCAAGTGCCTTTTGGCAAACTGCCTCAATATCCTCGTAGGAATTTATTGCTCCCGCCATTCGTCGGAGTTCTGCGGCACCCTTAAGACCTTGCATATACCAAGCGGTGTGCTTTCTCGCCTCCAAAAATGCTCGGCGGTCGGCCTTATATTCAACCATACGCCTTACCTGTTCCATTAGGGTTTCAAACCGCTTTTCAAGGTTTGGCGGCGTGTAACTTCGGTTTTCCATATATGCATTTATTTCCTCAAAAACAAAGGGGTTACCTCTGGCGGCACGACCCACCATTACAAAGTCGCAACCGGTTGCTTCATACATATATTTGGCACTTTTTCCGTCACAAATATCTCCGTTGGCAATAACGGGAATATTAACCGCTTTCACCGTTTCGGCTATTGTTTTAAAATCAATTCCCTCGGCATACATCTGTTTTTTTGTTCTGCCGTGGATTGTGATAGCCCGAGCCCCCGCATCTTCGCACATTTTGGCAAGTTGGGGGGACACCAAACTGTTCTCATCCCAACCTGTCCGCATTTTAACGGTAACGGGTATATCCACAGCCTCAACAACGGCTTTCAATATTTTCTGTGCTAAGGGCAAATCTTTTAAAAGGGCACTTCCTCCCCCGTTGCCCGAAACCTTGGGTGCGGGGCAACCCATATTGATATCAATAAAATCGGGGTTAAATTCGAGTGCTTTTTTTGCCGCCTCTGCCATGGTTTCGGGTTCTCTGCCGAAAAGTTGGGAGGCCATGGGACGCTCTTTTTCACCGCAAAAAAGAAGTGTGTGGGACTTTTTATCCCCAACACTTATTCCTTTGGAACTTGTGAGTTCCCCCACCGAAAAGGCAGAACCGTGTTTTCTGCATATTTCCCTCATAGCCCTATCGGCAACGCCTGCCATAGGAGCCAGAGCGGCAAAACCTTTGATTTCTATATTTCCTATCTTCATAACAGAAAAATTATACATAAATTTCAGTTAAAAGTCAAACATATTATCGAGGTGTTTATATGTGTAAAACAGAAATTGTAAAAATCGAAGGTTTTGAACTGTTGGATTCCCGCAGTCGACCCACCGTTGGGGCAAGGGTGACACTCAAGGACGGGAGTGTGGGCTTTGCCACCGCTCCCTCGGGAGCATCAACGGGCGAATTTGAGGCATACGAAAAGCGTGACGGAGGAAACCGCTATAACGGGGGCGGAGTTTTGCAGGCGGTGGAAAATGTTAATACCGAAATCGCAGCAAAACTTACAGGTCTCGACGGAAAAAATCAACGGCTAATCGACCGAACTTTAATAGACCTTGACGGCACAAAAAATAAGTCCAGCCTTGGTGCCAATGCAATTTTAGCGGTATCATTGGCGACAGCAAAAGCGGCGGCTGTGTCTTTCGGTCTACCCCTTTACAAATATTTAGGGGGTATAAACGCCGTCACTATGCCCCGACCTATGATGAACATTCTAAACGGCGGAGCCCACGCAGCCAACAACATTGATATTCAGGAATTTATGATTATTCCCGTAAAGTCGGAAAATTTCGCCGAGTCACTTCGCATTTGCAGTGAAATCTATATAACCTTGGGCAAACTTTTAAAGGAAGAGGGATTAGCCTCAGGTGTTGGTGACGAGGGCGGTTACGCTCCCAACCTTTCTTCCGACGAGGAGGCTCTCGAATATATAATGAAAGCAGTTAAAAAAGCGGGATACGATGAATCGGAAATAAAAATCGCCTTGGATATTGCCTCCAGTGAATGGTATAAAGAGGGAAAATATACCCTGCCCAAAAGACAGAAAACCCTAACCGCAGACGAACTCATAGCCTACTATATCGCCCTTTGCGAAAAATATCCCATAATCTCCATTGAAGACGGTGTTGCCGAGGAGGACTGGGAGGCATGGAAAAACCTCACCTGCCGTTTAGGCGACTGTCTGCAATTGGTGGGAGACGACCTTTTTGTCACCAATACCGAAAGACTTAAAATGGGGATTGAAAGAAACTGCGGTAATGCAATTCTAATAAAACCCAACCAAATCGGCACCCTAACCGAAACCTTGGATGTTATAAATCTTGCCCACAAAAACGGCTACAAAACCATTATTTCCCACCGTTCGGGCGAAACCGAGGACACCACAATAGCCGATATTGCTCTGGCGGTAAATTCGGGGCAGATTAAAACCGGTGCTCCTGCCCGCAGCGACCGTGTTGCCAAATACAACAGACTGCTACTAATCGAAAACGACCTCCGCCTTTAAAGCGGAGGTGTCTTATTTTTTGCTTTATACTAATCATTAAACCTGTGGTTTTATAATATTCAGTTTTTAATAGAAATCAATGATTTATGTGCAGATTTGAATGATTTATTATTCATTACGGAAATCTATTTTAATTATACAACTTACAACTTATTACATATTACTTCCCAAAAATTCCTTAAGGAGTATTGGATAAGTAAGAGTGAAGAGGTAAGAAGTGATAAGTAAAAATTCCTTAGACTATTGTCTAAGGAATTTTTGGCTGGGGTGGCAGGATTCGAACCTACGAATGCAGCAGTCAAAGTGCTGTGTCTTACCGCTTGACGACACCCCAATATTTAATTTTAAAAATCCTGCCACGTGGCAGGGTACTCTGCGTCGGCATTATTTCGACCGCTGCGGGCGGTACCCGAAATAATTTGCCGTACTCGAGACTCCGCAGATTGCAAAGCCTAACGCGGCTTTGCAACTACTTCGACGAACCTACGAATGCAGCAGTCAAAGTGCTGTGTCTTACCGCTTGACGACACCCCAATATTAAAATTACCTATTAAAAACGAAAAGCCACAAGGCATATTTAGGTAATTGGTAAGAGGTAATAGTGAATAAGTGCTGTGTGCTTCGCCTTATTACCTATTCCCTTTTACTTCTTACTTAAAAAGCCGCAGGCTTTACAAAATGGGGTGGAAGATGGGACTCGAACCCACGGTCTCCAGTGCCACAAACTGGCGCTTTAACCAACTAAGCTACATCCACCATAGTGCAAAAACCATTATAACATATTTGTGGGGTTTGTCAAGAAAAAAATGCATTTATTTCTTAAAAAATATTTTCTCCGATTTTACATATCTTATTATAAATGCTTGTAAATCAAAATTTACACATTTTTGAAATTCATCCCAATTTATGTAAACGCAAAAACATATACTCGCCAATTTTCGCAACTTAAGGTTGCGAAAAAATTCAATGTTTTGTTGCTTGCTAATATAAGTTTAATGTTGTATTATTAAAATGTAATATTCTGTTACAATAAATTCTTCAGGAGGCTATTATGACTATCGGTGAAAAAATTACCCATCTAAGAAATTCAGCAAATATTTCTCAGGAAGCCTTGGCAGATAAACTTTCGGTTTCCCGCCAGTCGGTATCTAAATGGGAGATGGACCAAGCCCAGCCCCAGATTGATAAAATTCTGCAGATTTGCGAACTTTTCAATATTTCCTGTGACGAATTGCTTTACGATAAAATCACAATTAACCGTGCGCCGGCAGGAGCACCTGTTAAAAATAAGTATTTCGGCACCGACGGTTTCAGAGGTGAGGCAAACCTTAATCTTACCTCTATGCAAGCCTATAAAGTGGGTAGATTTTTAGGTTGGTATTTTGCCTCGTCACTGTCAAACAACCAAACCGCAGGCTACCGCCCGAGAATTGTTATCGGCAAGGACACACGCCGTTCAAGTTATATGCTGGAATACTCCATTGTGGCAGGTATTACCGCTTCGGGTGCCGACGCTTATATGCTTCACGTTACCACCACCCCCAGCGTTTCTTATGTCACCCGTCAGGACGAATTTGACTGCGGAATTATGATTACTGCAAGTCACAATCCTTTTTATGACAACGGAATAAAGGTTATCAACAAATACGGCGAAAAACTTGACGATGAGACCACTGCTTTAATCGAGGCTTATATTGACGGAAATCTTGCTTCTTTAGGTGTTCAGGGTGACGATTTGCCCTTGGCTCACAGGGAGCGTATCGGTCAAATTATAGATTACTCCGCAGGCAGAAACAGATATATAGGTTATCTTATTTCTCTTGCCTCAAATTCCTATAAGAGACTGCGTATCGGTCTTGACTGTGCAAACGGCGCCTCTTGGATGATTGCAAAATCCGTTTTTGACGCTTTGGGTGCACAAACGGTTGTTATCGGCAATCAACCCGACGGACTTAATGTTAACAACGGCTACGGCTCAACACATATCGAAAAACTTTGTGCCCTTGTAAAAGAACAGCACCTTGATGCAGGTTTTGCTTTTGACGGTGATGCCGACCGCTGTATTGCCGTGGACGAAAACGGAAATGTGATTGACGGCGACGCTATGCTTTATATTTTGGGCAAACGCTTAAAGAGAAAAGGTATGCTTAATAAGGATACCGTTGTTGCAACGGTTATGTCCAACAGCGGATTTTTCGCTTCCCTTAAAAAGTTAGGGATTGAGTGCGACCAAACAAAGGTTGGCGACCGATTTGTTTACGAATCAATGCAAAACAATGATTTCAGCCTGGGCGGTGAACAGTCGGGTCACATTATTTTGAAAAAATATGCCACCACAGGTGACGGTATCTTAACCGCCATTATGCTGGCAGAGGAGATGTGCGACAGTAAATCCACCTTAGCACAGTTAAGCGAAGGCTTAATGCTTTATCCCCAGCACCTTGTAAATCTCAGGGTTAAGGAAAAAGCGGCTGTTATGAACGACCCCGAAGTTTTAGCCGCTGAGGAAAAGGTTAATGAACTTATTAACGGAAAGGGCAGAGCATTGCTCCGTGAAAGCGGAACCGAGCCTGTTATCCGCATTATGATTGAGGCTGAAACCCTTCCGCTTTGCGAGGAATATGCAGAAATTATTGCAAAGGTTATCAGAGAAAGAGGTCATTTAAGTGAATAAATCGGTAAAAACCAAAGATTTATATGACTGTCAGGTGCCTTACCTTAAGGAGTTATTTGAAACTTCGGAATATCCTTGGGAAATGCTCCCTAAAATTAAGGATTTAATAGCCTCCCTTTTGGAAACGGGTATTGAGGGTTTCACAGAACTTAAAGAGGGTGTTTTAGTCGGCAGAAATGTTAAAATAGCCGATACAGTTACCATTGAAGCCCCTGCAATTATAGGGCACGACACTGAACTCCGCCCGGGTGCCTACATCAGAGGAAACGTTATCACCGGCAGCGGATGTGTTATGGGCAATTCTTCGGAATATAAAAACTGCATTTTACTTGATAAGGTGCAAACCCCTCATTACAATTATGTTGGTGACTCTGTCTTGGGAAACAAGGCTCATACCGGAGCCGGCACTATCTGTTCCAACCTTAAATCCGACGGTAAGGCGGTTGTTATAAGAGGTGACGAGGATTTTGAAACCGGACTTCGCAAAATCGGCGGAATTTTAGCCGACGGAGCAGATGTGGGTTGCGGATGCGTTATTAACCCGGGCACCGTTATCGGCAAAAACACATCGGTTTATCCATTAACCTCACTCAGAGGGGTTTACCCTGCAAACTGCATTGTAAAATCTCAAAAAGAGGTTGTTTTAAGAAGAGAAGAACAGTGAATTTACACAGGCGGACTGCACAGCAGTCCGTTTCAGTCTGTCGAAAAAGCCTGTTTTCGGCTCCCCTTTCGAGGAAACTATCTCGGTTCCGCTAATTGCAGTGGGTCAAGGGTGTAACCCTTGTCGTTTAGGGGGGTGCGGGTTACCGGTGGCAACCTCTAAGCGAATGCTTAGAAGCACCGACCGAGGCGGGAGCCGAGACGGAATTGTCGGATTGCATTTTTTTAGTTCTTATCACACATGTCTTTCAATTGGCGAAGCCACGCTTGAAAGACTTTGAGTAGAGGTTTTACTCCCGACAATTCAAAGGGGGAATCGAAATCCCCCTTTAAAGGCGAATCTTTCCGCCCTTTCTTTTCGCCCACGCAAGAAAGGGCGTGCCCGTCGCGGCATGAGCGACAAAGTGAAAATAATATATAATTTAATTGACGTGCTGAGTTGCAACCAGCATAGTTACAACCCCTCCGTCTTTTTGCTACGCAAAAATCCACCTCCCCTGCAAGCAGGGGAGGCTGGGGGAAGTACCAATTTGCAACCCTCGTCAGAGGGAGCAAAAGATGGTTTATCGGCACTCTCGGCGGACTGCACAGCAGTCCGTTTTTTGTTGCTTTTTCGACAAAAATATAGTATCATTTAAGCAGAAAAGTATTTTAAGGGGTGATAAAATGCCTAAAAAACACAGAAAGAAAAGAAATTCTGCCCTTTCTTTAGCCTTGGCAGTTTTGGTGGTTGTTATAGGATTTTTAGGTTTCCTAACCCTTAAAATTTCAACCGCCGAAGGCAACAAAAAAGAAAACTTAGCCTCTAATGTGTCTTCACAAAGCGAGCCTGAGTTTAAGGAAACCACCGCAACGGTCATGAGCATCGGCGATATTATGGTTCACAGTCCCCAACTGACCGGTGCTTTAAACCCTGCCACGGGAGAATATAACTTCGATTGCTATTTCAAAGAAATTGCTCCCTATTTTGCCGCTTCCGATTTGAATGTGGGAAATCTCGAAGTTACCTTTGGCGGAAATGAGGGCAGAGAGTTTTCGGGCTATCCCCTTTTCAACACGCCCGACAGCCTTGCCGATAGTATTAAAAACGCCGGTTTCAATCTGCTTCTCACCTCTAACAACCATTGCTATGATACAGGGCTTGCCGGTCTCAAACGCACCGCACAGGTTCTAAAGCAAAAGGACATTGAGTTTACGGGAACCAAGGAAACGAACCTGGACCCCTCCTATGTTATAAAAAATGTTAATAATATAAATATAGGTATTATAAATTACACCTACGAAACTAAGTGCCTAACCGAGGGCAGAAAGTATTTAAACGGCAATCCCGTAAACCCCGAAGCCAACGGTCTTATCAATTCTTTCAATTACGATAAATTAGACGCTTTCTATGCCGAAATCGGCACATATCTTAAAGAAATGGAAGACAAAGGTGCCGAATTTAAGGTAGTTTACCTTCATTGGGGCAATGAATACCAAACCTATTCTAACACCTACCAAAAATCCATTGCCCAAAACCTTTGCAATATGGGTGTGGATATGATAATCGGCAGTCACCCCCACGTTATTCAGCCTATTGAACTGCTGACAAGCGAGGACTCTCAGAACACTACGGTCTGTCTTTATTCTATGGGAAATGCGGTTTCAAACCAACGTCAGGAATTGATGACAAGTTGCCCCACAGGTCACACCGAAGACGGTATGATATTCCGGTTTGTACTTAAAAAAACCAAGGCAGGCGTCCACTTGGAAAGTCTCAGTTTAACGCCTACCTGGGTTAACAAATATTTAGTTAACGGGAAATACAATTACACAATATATCCAATCGAAAATCCCAATGATTTAGGTAAATATTCCTTTAATTCCACCGCTCTTTCTAAGGCACAAAAATCCTATGAGCGAACACGGGAAATCGTGGCAGAGGGGTTAACCGCCTGCCAGCAGAGTATCGGCTGCCCCGTAACATTCAGTTAAACTATTCAACCAACACACCGCCGTCGCTTATCTTGAGAATGAGAATTTCCTCTTCACTAAGGTCGGCGGTATTTATATACACAAGTATCTCCTGCTTATCCCCCGAAACACAGGTAAATTCATAACACCTTGTTTCTTCTACGGCATTTGTGGGGATTAGTGCCAGTCTTGTGTTTCTAACCGTGAGTTTAGGGCTTATAAGTTCCCGTGCTTGCTCTTCGGTGTATTTAGCAGTAGGGAAAGCCCGTTCCCTATGATTGGTAATATAACCGCCTGCCTCATAAAAAACGATATCTCCCGTATCCATGGCGACACCCACCTTAATAAGGTCGGTGTAACAAAGAGTTTTGCCATCGAGAAAGGCGAAATTCACGGTACAGACACCGTCTGCCTCGAAATAATAGGTTTCCTGCATACCGCTCAGCCCCATATCATTTAGATAAGCATTAGCCTTTAGTCTTGCCTGTTCGTTTGAAAGAATTATGTCTTTCACTTCATTTTCCTTTCGAAAATACAGCACATATCCGCCCTTTTTGGTTATGCTGACGGTTATACCCTCCCCTAAAAAGTCATAGGTTTCGATTTTTCCTGCGGTTTCTCCCGCAAACTCTAAATTAGGCAAGGATGATTTACTCCACCGAGCAGCGGTTTTAAGTGCTTCATCTTTATCCACAAGGGCGGCGTCTTTAAGCATTTCTGACTCTTTTGTCAGCAGGTGGTCGGAATAGGGTCCGTCATAAATAAGGGTTGGATAGTCGGTCAGTTCTCCCTCTAAAGTGCCCAATGCTCCGTAAAGTGTTTTTTCATCGGTGGCATTTTCCACTTTCTGCCCTAATTCCTTTAAAAAATATTCGGAGTTATTAAAGTTTTCCGCCGCTTCGCTAACTGCACCCGCCATCCTGTTTGCAATATCGCTTAAAAGTTCGGTGTTGGCGGTTTCTTCCATGGAAAGTTCCCTATCTTTAAGATTATTCGACAGAGTTAAAGCATAGTTCCCCACCTGAGAATAGAACTTATTAAGACTCGCAAGTTCCTCCATGTCAGGCAGTTGGGAAAGGGAATTTTTAGATATTTCCGCTTCGGTCAGAAGTTTCGATGCAATTTCTCCCATACCCTTGGCGGTGGTAACAAATCTTCCCTTATTCAAAAGTTCGGCAATGTTATTAGTAGCGGTGCTGAGACTTGACAGCATATAGGAATACCCGTTTTCCATCTGCCTTATATATGATTTGTTTTCCTTGTGGGTCTTAAATGCCCAAATGCCGCAAAAAAGAGCAACCCCAAGGGAAAGACTCACAATTCTGATAACATTTCGTCTGCTCATAAAAGCCTCCAAAATTTGTCTTTTCCCTTAGTGTTGCCCTAAAATTTACAAATATTAAATTAGCCCTTGATTTTTTCAAGTATATCCTTTTTAATATCGTCAAAAGGCATTTCCAGCACAGTAGCCAATTCCCCGAAAAGAAGTTTTTCCGCCAACGCCATATACTTTTCGTCTATAAAACCCGGTTTTTTACGGTTGGCAAGTGCGTCTTTTCTTTTGGTGTGAAGCCTGGCTGTCAGTCCTATTAAATCCTCCGGATTGTGGGTTGAAACCATCAGTTCATACTGTTCCTTGGAAAGTTCGATATCAGCCGTGGAACTTACAATTTCCGGTATGCGGTCAATTAAATTTTCCGCCTCTTCTTTAGATATGAGCGGTCGAATAAAAACCTTGTTGTTTTCCACCGGCACAAAAATTGTGTTTGTATCGGAACCCAAAGGTTTTAGAACGAAATACTTTTTTCTGTTATTTCTGGAAAGTTCCTTTTCACATTCACCGACAATATCGCAAACGCCGGTTTTTCCGTATACTATTTTCTTTCCTATTTCCAGCAAATTTTTTACCTCCCGAAAAGTCAAAAAATATACCGTTCCCTTCAAGGAGAACGGTATATGCTAATATACTTTTAAAACTCCTTACATCTAATATTCTACCACATTTTAGCAGAAAATGTAAGTGTTTTTTTCTAAAAAATTGCCTTTTCGACATATTTATAATCCCTGAGTTTTCCTCGGTAAACCGTATCGGTATTCGGCAGACCGATAAAACTCATAGGGTGAACAATATTTTTTAATTCCTTGGCACCGGTCACATTGGAACGTACTAAAAGTTCCTTAACAAACTCCGAGCAGTAATATCGGTTAGAAGATTTATGATATATCCTGATTGCCGCAAAATAAAGACCTAAATAGTTGTATTTATAATTATTCCGGTTCTCAAGCATTAAACCGAGGAGAGAACTGAGTCTTTGATACTCCTCGTCCCCCATATAAACCTTTAAGAGTAAAATTTTGGTGTTTGAAAATCTCTTGAAAGTGCCGAAATCGGGGGATTCGACAACAAATCTACCCAAAAACGGATTATAGGGATGTTTTCTTCCGAACGAATACATAACGCTCAAATCATCCTTAAGGCTTATGGAAGCGTGATTGTATTCCCTGTGGGTAAAAGCCTTTAAAATGCGGGAAAGTATTGTACCGGTTTGGCTTATAACTATGTATACATACTTGTTTTGATTTTCCGCTTTCATTATTTCACCCCTCGTGACCGCTTTTTTATATGATAACACATATTTTCCTTTTTTTCAACAAAAAAGCCTTAAGGAACTCTTAATAATTCCTTAAGGCACAGTTTAATATCTGCTAATCTGCCGTCGATCGTTGTTATGGATAAATGTCACGCAATGAAGATTGCACATAGGTATCACCGTGCTGACCGATGCACCTGAATTTTTGATAACTATAAAGTCATCTCCCACATCTAAAAGCAGACCGACTTTTGATTGCAAACAACCGCCTCCGCAGACTTCCACCTTAACGAGTTTACCCTTTCCGGCGGTTAAATGATTTTCCAGCATATTTTTTTCGGTGACGGTGGGTGGATTATTGCGGTTTTTAGGTCGCATATCCATTTGATTTAAGCGTTTTTCATAACGGTCTAAGTCTTTTTCGGTCACAATAGGCACCATTTTGTTTTCCATAAAATACCTCCTTTATAAAAGTACTATATAATATGAAAATGCAGTAGGTTTGTTACTTTCGGTATATTTTTAACTTTTTTGAAAATAACTCTTGATTTTTCAGAGAGTTTCAAGTATAATAAATATACTGTGTCGAAACGCAGAAAAGCGTTTCGACAGACCGATTTTATCGGTTTTTGCAAATTCAAATGAATATCCATTTGAATTTGCTCGATATTCATTGCAATGGATATCGTTGCACGGAGAGATGGCTGAGCTGGTCTAAGGCGCACGATTGGAAATCGTGTAACGGCTAATACCCGTTCGGGGGTTCGAATCCCCCTCTCTCCGCCATAATTGTGCAAATATAGAGCACAAAAAACGAAAGTCCTTGAGAAATCGAGGGCTTTCAACTTTTTCGGAGGCAATTTTGATAACTTATTTTTAGGGCACATAATTTAATATACTGCTCGACCGTTTTTCGTTTTGCATATATCTGACGGTTGATATTGGTCTGGAAAATTGATTCAGCATTATTAGTTCCTCTGAACGGTAAAGTGTTCTCCGTTTTTCGAAAAAACAACCTTCAAATGCTTTTCGGCAAAAAACTCAGTAATAAAAGCCTTCAATTCATCAGTCGGCTCTTTAATTATAAAACTTTGACCGCCGCAACTATCACAAAAATGCACCGTTGCCGAAAATCTTTCGGCAACTTCTTTTTTTAATTCGGAAACATCAGAAAGACTCAAAATCATTTTCCGCTCTCCCTTTCATTCAATATATTAAAGTAAATTCACCTTTTCCAGCGCTTGCCTTAAATCCTCTATAATATCCTCTGCGTCTTCAATTCCAACGCTCATACGGAAAAAGCCGCCTGCTGCACGTATATCAGCCGGAATACGCTCCAGTGCCATAACAGCACACGCACCTGCGGCTTCGGCAATTTTCGCCTGTTCGCGTGTGATTACGTCCATTATTACACCGCCCTTGAGCATCTGTGCCAAATTCTTGTTGAGTTCAAATCTGTTGTTTTCCATTGTAATAACTCCTTTAATAAATACTGATACCGATACTTTTTTATTTCGGTGAAATAAAACACATAAAGCCTATGTGTTTAATAAGTTATATTATAAGACTATTTAACCTTGTTGTCAAGAGCAACCGAATGAAAATCGAAACAGTTTAATTTTTTTCAATATAGGTCTTGACAGAACAAGACAAAGGTGTTATAATAAAGCCTATAAAACCTATAGGTTTAATTAAACGAAAGTAGAGGCATCTTTATGAAACAAATACATATTTGGTGTCGATGTTGATGCATTTTGATTTTCTCATCACCCTAAACGCAATTATAAATTATTTTAATAAGGAGCAATAACCTATGAAAACTTATGACAGAATTACAGATTTGATCGGAAAAACACCACTTTTGAAACTTAACAATTACGGCAAGTTGAAAGAACTCGATGCGACCGTTTACGGAAAACTTGAATATTTCAATCCCGCAGGAAGCGTTAAAGACAGAATTGCCAAGGCTATGATTGACGATGCCGAGGCAAAGGGCGTATTGAAGCCGGATTCCGTGATTATTGAGCCTACCAGCGGTAACACGGGTATCGGACTTGCGGCGGTGGCGGCTTCCCGCGGATATAAAATTATTCTTACCATGCCCGAGACTATGAGTATTGAACGCCGCAATCTTTTGAAGGCTTACGGTGCAGAACTTGTTCTCACCGAGGGTGCAAAGGGTATGAAGGGTGCAATCGCCAAGGCACAGGGACTTGCCGCCGAGACACCGAACAGTTTTATTCCCAGTCAGTTTACCAATACCGCCAATCCTACTGCCCACCGTAATACGACGGGTCCCGAAATCTGGGAGGATACCGACGGTAAGGTAGACATCTTTGTAGCCGGTGTTGGTACAGGAGGTACCGTTTCGGGTGTCGGTGAATACTTAAAGAGCAAAAACCCCAATGTTAAGGTTGTTGCGGTAGAACCCGCAGGCTCTCCCGTACTCTCCAAGGGTACACCCGGTCCCCATAAGATTCAGGGTATCGGTGCGGGCTTTGTACCTGATACGCTTAACACCGAGGTTTATGATGAAATCATTACTGTGGAAAACGAAGATGCCTTTGAAACAGGAAGAACCCTTGCGAGAAAAGAAGGTTTGCTTGTAGGTATTTCATCGGGTGCGGCTGTATGGGCTGCAACCGAACTTGCGAAGCGTCCCGAAAACAAGGGCAAAATTATTGTGGCACTTCTTCCCGATACGGGCGAGCGCTATCTCTCCACCCCTATGTTCTCTGAATAATAAACAAATAACAAACGAGGAATTTATGATGAAACTTCAAATATCAAATAGGATAAAATGAGATCATAAACGCCGAAGAAATCCGCCGTTTCTTCGGTAGCCTCGTTATGTCTGAAAATTGTTGCTGCCTTGCTGTTCAAACAACACAGGTGGTCAATTCTGCATATCATAACAGAAATATTGCATAAGTAAAAAGGAAGCAGGGGCACTTACCCCTGCTTCCTACAGTCTGTCGAAAAAGCCTGTTTTCGGCTCCCCTTTCGAGGAAACTATCTCGGTTACGCAATTACAGTGGGTCAAGGGTGAAACCCGTGTCGTTGGGGGGTGCGGGTTGCCGGTGGCAACCTCTAAGCGAATGCTTAGAAGCACCGACCGAGGCGGGAGCCGAGACGGAATTGTCGGTGTTGACGGTTTAGTTTTCATTATAACTTGTCTTTCAATTGGCGAAGCCACGCTTGAAAGACTTTGAGCAGAGGCTCTAATCCCGACAATTCAAAGGGGGAATCGAAATCCCCCTTTAAAGGCGAATCTTTCCGCCCTTTCTTTTCGCCACACAAGAAAGGGCGTGCCCGTCGCGGCATGAGCGACAAGGTAAAAACAATATACAATTTAATTGGTGTGCAAATTTACCTCCACTACTTGT
>JAZNOA010000028.1:0-51873 GCA_045580545.1 Acutalibacteraceae bacterium
ACCCCTCCGACTTCGCTACGCTCAGCCACCTCCCCTGCAAGCAGGGGAGGCAATAGATGGTACTGATTTGCAACCCTTTACACAAGGAAGATTTTTTGTATGTTCATCCGCACAATTAACAAAATATCTTAGGATGTTACCCCAGCATTTATAAAAGAACCTAAAGTCAAAAATCTGCCAAACACCTTTTTAAGTATCGGCAGATTTTTATTTTATTTGCTGCTTACATTACTCTCGGTGTCCTTAGATATCTCCTCACCGTTCATAATGGCATCAAGTGCTTCTTTAGCGGCATTAACCGTTTCCATATCAGGACGCATTACATAAAGTTTCTGTGCCGAATATGAATAGGTATAAGCATAATCGCCTGTACCGTCGGCAGACATAGACTCGAAATCCCATTCCTTGCCCATAGAGGACATTTGATAGGTTATGAGTTTTTTAATTTCCTTTTCGGTGAAATTGGTCTTAGTATTTTTGGAAATGGCATCCATTATATTCTCGATATTTGAAGGAATGAGAATTGATGGGGAGATTGCCTTTTTAACAACCTGTTTTATAAGTTCCTGCTGATGAATTCCTCTTTGGCGGTCGCCGTTTGCGAAACTTTCTCTTTCCCTTGCAAAGGTGAGTGCCTGCTGACCGTTAAGGAAGTTTTCACCCTTTTTATAAGTGTATACTTCACCTGTTAAAGTGTGCTTTGACGAGAAATTATATTCTGAATTTACGGTAACTCCGCCCAAAGCGTCAACAAGATCCACAACCGACATAAAGTTAACCTTTGCATAATAGTTAAATTCTATATCATACAAAGCCTCAAGGGTGCTCATAGAACATTCTATACCGTAACTTCCGGCATGGGTCAGTTTGTCCATTTTGTTGGGGTCCCCCTCCAAAGCAACATAATAGTCTCTGGGGGTGGAAACCATCAAAATGCGTTTTTGACGTGGATTTACGGCAATTACCATATTAACATCGGAACGGCTTTTATCCGCAATTTCACCGTAATTCCTCGTGTCAATTCCCGAAAGGTAAACCACGAAAGGATGTTTTGAAATGTTACCAACCTTATCGTCATTATCGTCGTTTCCAAGGGCAATATCTCCTATGGCACCGTTGAAAATACCGACATAACTCATACCGAAACAGGAAACAATAACGGTTACAATACTTAATGCAATACTTATAATTCTTTTTCTTTTTATATGCCGTTTACTTCCCGAAAAGAGACGCAGATGAACAGCAACCAGAATTCCCAAAACCAGAATTACAGCCAAAATATAGGTCAAGGGCAGCAGTTGAACCACCGAAATATATATTACCAACGCCGCCGCAGTTAAAAGACCGATGGGCAGGAGAACCTTTGCTATGGCGTTAAGTATCTTTCTTCTTTTAAGTTCCTTTGCACTTATAGGCTTTCTTCTTCTGCTACTGCTGGAATAAATATCATTGCATAGTAAAATTTCATCATTGGCATTATTTTTATTGTTGCCCCCCGAATGTTTAGCGTGTTTCAATCGAATTACTTCCTTCTTAATATCAATTATCTGTTCTCTTATACGTGGGAACTATTTCAGCCACAATATCCTTCATATTGGTTACTTCAACCTTGTAGGCCTCTTCAAGACGTGCTAATTGGGACATAAACAACTCATCGTCCATCTCGATAGGTTTACCGATATGAATAAGTTTGTTTTCCGTATCTTGAAGGCCTTCTTCTGCCATTAAAAGTTCTTCATAAAGTTTTTCGCCGGGACGAAGACCGGTGTACTCAATTTTGATATCAACCCCCGGCTCATATCCCATAAGGCTGATAAGATTTTTAGCCATATCGGCGATTTTAACCGGCTGACCCATATCGAGAACATAGATTTCTCCGCCCTTAGCATAATATCCTGCCTGAAGAACCAAAGACACAGCCTCGGGTATTGTCATAAAGAAACGGGTTATTTCAGGGTGGGTTACGGTTACAGGACCGCCCTCCTCAATCTGCTTTTCAAAAAGAGGTATAACACTTCCGTTGGAACCTAAAACATTACCGAAACGAACAGCAACGAAATCGGTATCGGGAGCCTTTCTGTTCATCATCTGAACAACCATTTCGCAAAGGCGTTTGGAAGCACCCATTATATTGGTGGGGTTAACCGCCTTGTCGGTAGAAATAAGCACAAACTTCTTAACACCGTATTTAACGGCGGCCTGTGCCATTTTATAGGTTCCGAAAACATTGTTTTTGATAGCCTCATTAGGACTGTCCTCCATCAAGGGAACGTGCTTATGGGCTGCGGCGTGGAATACAATTTCCGGCTTATATGTGGAAAGCACATAATCAAGCCTTGCGGTATTTCTGACCGAACCTATCAGCACCTCCATATCAAGATAAGGGTATTTGCGGGACAGTTCCATTTGAATATCATAGGCATTATTTTCGTAAATATCGAAAATGATGAGTTTTTTGGGAGCACTCATGGCAATCTGACGGCAAAGTTCACTGCCTATTGAACCGCCGCCTCCGGTTACCATTACAACCTTGCCCGAAATATATTTATAGATTTCATCCAAATTAACCTTAATGGGGTCACGGCCTAAAAGGTCTTGAATTTGCACCTTACGGCGTTTTCCCGCCACGTGCTGACCGTTAACCATTTGATAAATACCGGGGATTACCTCAACCTTACATTTGGTTTTACTGCATATCTCCAAGACTTCTTTTTTAGTTTTAGCGGCACTGCTGGGAATGGCATAGATTATCTTGTCAATATCATATTTATCTGCCATTCTGACAATATCGTCACGGTTTCCCACAACGGGAACACCCTCCAAAAGGCAACCCTTTTTAGAGGGATTATCGTCTATAAGGCAAACCACCTTAGACTGAAGTTTATCGCTTTCGGAAAGTTCTCTTATAACAACCTTACCCGAAACACCGGCGCCTATAACCATTACTCTTTCTCCGCCGGCATGGGTTTTGCTTATGAAGTTAGACAGTTCTCTGACAATTCTTCTGCCGAAGTGGATTCCCACAGTACAAAGAAAACTCAAGAACATGCCCACAACATAGTAAGAAAGTTCCAGATTTATTATACCCGTATTATATGCAATAAATAAAAGTGCTATTAAAACTGCATAGCCTATGAAAATCCTAAACAAAATATCCGTGCTGGCAAAACTCAAAATGCTGTTATACAGTTTCAAAAGAGCAAAAACCGCTATGCATACAGGTATCCAAATCCAAATCAGACCGAAAAATTCGTTAACGTATTCCATGGGAACATCGTTCATTTTGAAATCGAACTTTACCCACATTGATGCCAAGAAAGATGCGGCAATTGCTAAAGCATCAAATAAAATCAGCACCACAATAATTCTAAAGCGTTCAAAATACGACTTGGGCATTGTTTTCATAACATAACACCTTAATCTTTAAAATTTAACATACGGATATGTTTATTTTATAATAACAGATTTATATTCATTTTTCAACATATTTATCTTTTAAAATTCAAATTTTGGGTCTTGACAAAGATAAATAAAGGTTATATAATGTGGAAAAAGTGAATTGGGGTGCTGAGGCTGCTCGGCTGAGATTGAACAGTAATGTTGTTCTGACCCTTTAACCTGATACGGATAATGCCGACGTAGGGAAAATGTGTTTCATTGTGTCTTTGTGCCTGCATTTTTTGTGCGGGCACTTTTAATTTTTAAAAAGCGAGGAATTTTAAAATGTTCAAATCATCAAAAACCGAAAGACTCACAGTAAGTGCTATTTTTATAGCATTAGGTACAATTCTTTCTTTAATTCAGCCTTTCAGCCTACCCCAAGGCGGCGGAATTACCCTGCTTAGTATGTTGCCGGTAATTATTCTTTCTTACCGTTACGGCATTGGTTGGGGTTTGGTTTCTTCCCTTACTTATGCGGTTTTGCAGATGCTCACAGGATTTAAAACCGTTGCCGGATTTTTCGTTGGCGAAGACAAAATGGCAGTTTGGATGGCTCTTGCCTCCTGTTTGCTTGACTATATCGTAGCCTATGGTGTGCTTTGTCTCGGCGGTCTTTTCCGCAAAAACAACAAACCTTCCGTTGCTTTGTGCTTAGGCTCAATCGTAGCAGTAGGTGCCAGATACATAGTACACATTATTTCGGGTGCTATTATTTTCGGCAGTTGGGCTGAATGGTTCTTCACCGACGCTATGGGCGGAGAATTCGGTGCTCAGGTTTTGTCACAGTATTCGGGAGCCGGTCTCTCCATTTTCTATTCGGTAATTTATAACGGACTTTATATGATACCCGAAATTATTATAACCGCTATCGGTGCATATTTCATCGGTAAAATTCCTGCAATTACCGACAGTAAATCAATCGCTAATTCTTAAAACCACTTGAAACTAAATTTAAAAGCAGTTATAATGTATCTACAAAACATTAGGAGAATATAATGAAAACTGCTTTTTACACCTTAGGTTGCAAAGTAAACCAATACGAAACTCAGAGTATTCGTGAAGAATTTATTAAGAGAGGTCATAAAGCCGTTTCGCACAGAGACGGCTTTGACTGTATTATAATCAATTCCTGCACGGTAACCGCCGAAAGCGACCGCAAAACCCGTCAACTTTTAAACCGATTTCGCAGAGAAAATCCTATGTCGGTTATAGTGCTGACAGGTTGTATGGCACAAACCGCCAAAGAAAACGGTGGCGACCTTAGTTCTGCCGATATAATTATCGGAAACACGGATTTGATAAGAATTGTTGATTTGGCGGAAAAAACCTTTTCTTCCCGCCAAAAAATCTCGGAGATTCTTCCCCACGAAAGAGAGGAAAAATTCAACACACCCTCAATTTCCGCCTTTGCCGAAAGAACAAGGGCTTATATGAAGATTGAGGACGGTTGTGAGAGATACTGCACCTACTGTATTATCCCCTATGCACGGGGTTTTGTTCGCTCAAAACCTTTGGAGGAGATTAAGTCAGAGGCTGAGGCTCTCTCTAAAAACGGTTATAAGGAAATCGTTCTCGTTGGAATAAACCTTTCCGCCTACGGCAAGGGGGAAAACATCAATTTGTGTGATGCTGTGGACACTGTTTGTTCGGTTTCAGGGATTGAGAGGGTAAGACTCGGTTCCTTAGAGCCCGACCATATAAGCGACGAAATGCTATCCCGATTTGCCGGTCAGAAAAAATTCTGCCCCCAATTTCACCTTTCCCTCCAGTCGGGAAGCGACGGGGTGCTGAAACGTATGAACCGACACTATGATTCTGCCTTCTATGAAGATTTAGTAACGAGGATTAGAAAGATTTTCCCCGATTCCGCCATATCTACCGACATTATGGTGGGTTTTCCCGAGGAAACAGAGGAAGAATTTGAAGAAAGCCTTAACTTTGCGAAGAAAATCGGCTTTGCAAAGGCTCACGTTTTTGCCTATTCAAGACGCAAAGGCACCCTTGCCGACAAAATGGAGGGACAAATCCCAAACAGCGTAAAACACGAAAGAAGCAAAAAAATGATTTCCGCAACCTGTGACAGCGAGGAAAAATTCCTGAAATCCTTGGTGGGGAAAAACCTTTCCGTTCTTTTTGAAACCGAAGAAAAAGGTGAATGGGTTGGATACACTGAGAACTATGCAAAGGTTGCGGTTAAATCCGACGAAAACCTCTCCGGCACTTTAAAAAATGTGAAAATAACCTCTGCTATGGGTGAATACTGCGAGGGAGAGTTGTTATGAAAACCTGTTATATTTTCGGCTCGGCTTTAGGTTTCCCTGAAAATTTTAAACCACAAGACGGCGACCTTGTTATCGGTGCAGATGCGGGATATTTAAAACTCGAAAGTTTAGGTATAACACCCCATTTGACGGTGGGTGATTTTGATTCCTTAGGGGTTATACCGAAAAACTGCGAAATAATAAAACACCCAATTAAAAAGGATGATACCGACACTATGTTGGCGGTGAAAATCGGTTTTGAAAGAGGTTATGAAAATTTTTGCCTTTGCGGTTGTGCCGGCAAACGCCTTGACCACACCCTTGCAAATCTTCAAACCCTTTCCTTTATTGCAGAAAAGGGCGGAAAGGGTTATATTTTCGGGGATAATTTTATGGCAACTGCCGTTAAGAAGAATAGTATTTCCTTTCCGAAGAGCCAAAAAGGAAATATATCGGTCTTTTCCGCCACCGACCGTTGTGAAGTTTCCATAACAGGGCTTCTTTATCCCTTAGAAAAGGCCGAAATCACCTATGATTTCCCCTTAGGTGTCAGCAACAGTTTTATAGGGGAAAACGCCGAAATCACAATTCACAAAGGCACTGCAATTATAATTTGGGATAGATGAAATGCGTAATTAGAGATTCTTCCGCTTCGCTTATAATGACAACCCCTCCGTCAAAACTTCGTTTTGCCACCTCCCCTATAAATATGGGAGGTATGGGGAAGTGCAAATTTGCAACTTGCAATGTTAACAACACCTCCGACTTCGCTCCCCTCAACACGACAGAAAAATATGTCACCCTGAGTGAAAGGTCGGGTCTGGTTACAATTTAGTTTTTTTTGAGATTCTTCGTCACTTCGTTCCTCAGAATGACAGGGGAAAACAGTTGTCATTCTGAGCGGAGCGAAGAATCTCATTATAAAAACGGAGTTGTCACTCTTGACAACTCCGTTTTTGCTGTTAAAAAATTTCTAAGTTTTTAATAATATTGTTAACCGATGTAGCGGTGACCTTTCCTAATGCTACGCCGTCAATCTTGCAGTTATATCTGGTGGCACTGACACTTATGAACTCTATTTTTGTTTTTGTGCCGTCTTTAAGGGTTACATCAAAGACAAGGGAGGGTGTTTCGGAAGTCTCCGTAACATTAAATTCCTTATATTCAAGGGATATACATTCTTCATAAAAAGTTTGGAAATCTTCGGCTTTAATCTTCTCGCCGTTTAAAGTTATACTGTAACTCTTATCGGTTTCGCCGTTCTCATCCTCGGTTTCATTTACGGTAACGGTGAAATTATATTCCTTGCCTTTTGCGGTAATGTTGAACTTATCCAAATTATCAATGGAAGTTATAAACACCACCTTAGAATAATAATCTTCGGGTTTGGTATCCACCACCCCTGCAAGATTAAGGGGCGAAACTTTGTGAATAAGTTTACTGTCACTTCCTACAACCGCATAGTCCCCGTCCTCTTGAAGGGCGAATTTATAGGTTATGGACTTATCCTTAATATACATTGTGGTTTCAAGGTCGGGGTCATTAAGACCGTATTTCTCCAAACTGCCGGCCGTTACGTCAAAACTGTACGCCCCGTCCACCATAATACCGTCTTGATACATAGTTAAAACCGCCGAATAATTATCTGCCAATCGGGTTGGGTTTTTAACCACATATCCGTAGTATTCGGATATTACGGAATCGGTGTTGGCAATAATTTCAAAATTACTGCCGAATTTTCCACCTTTAAAGGTTAGACGGTCAAAATTAGCCAAGGCACCGCTTGAAAAATAATCGTCCAGTTCCCCGTCAACATTTACAAAACCGCTGATGTTATCGGTGTTGGCGAAATCAAGCAATTTGAAGTTCAAGGCTTCGTAAAGAGAATCACCTACGAGATAAATATCATCCTTACCCTCGATTTTCAGGTAATATCCCATATTGTCGGGAGATTTACTTCCTAAAATCAAGGTATAACCTTCCTTTTCCTTTGGAGAAACCTCCACCCGAACAGCAGGGTCATTAAGACCGCATTCCTCAGCCGTTTTTTGGGTTACGGTCCTTTTAGCGGTAAGTTCGCCCACATATCCCACAACCGTTTCGATATTGAACGAACTTGTAACTTCCCCATCAAGTCCTTTGATTTTCCAAAGGGTGGTTTCGGCATCATCCGAACTGTCGGTCTCACTGTAAAACTCGGTGACGCCTATGGAATTTTCCACCTTAACCGAGGAAATATCGTCGCTTTTAAGTGACATAACTTCAATGGAGCCGTCGCTAAGGGAAGAACTGTCCGCCTCGTCTTTCAAAACGGGAATTAGGTTTATAACCGCAACAGTTGCACCTATAAGTAAGCACAAAGCCAGTACACTTGCAATAATTTTAGGCAAAACCTTTTTCTTTTTCACCTTTATTTCACGGTGAGCGGCAGGGTCGGAGAATACGGTGGAAAACTCCTCCGCTTCTCGTTCCTGTTTTTCGTTTTCGGGAAAATCAGCCATTATTACGCGTTCCTTCTCTTAATAAATACTACAATTCCTACGGCTATAATCACAACCGGCAAAACATACATAAACAATGCCCTTACCGTGTTAGCCTCGCCCTCGGTTACCGATTCGTAGAAACTTTCATTTGTGATTTCCTTTGAAACAAAGGAAATTCCGCTATTATCGGTTCCTGCCGCTCTTTCGGTTAAAGCAAGGGTTAATTCCTTATTTGAAACCGAAGCGGATTCATTGAAATCAGAACCTAAGAAATATGCACTGGAGAAAACCGCAACCCTTGACTGCAAAAGGTTATTGTCATCGTCATATTCACTCTTTACGGTTTCGGCAACGGTGGAATATGCATTTTTCTCTGCATCGGCAGCCCCGCTCCAGTTTGAGGTTGCATCTTTAGGAGCCGCAACGGCACTCTCGGGAGTTGCGATTATAGATGTGGCATTCATTCCGCCCTCATCATCGAAGGCAAGGGTTACGGGAACATTATATCCCGTGATACACATCTGCATATCGCTTAAATCTTTATCTTCGCCCGTGTTATAAGAACCGACGGTTATTGGGTCATCGGTCATATGGTTATTTTCATCTGTTTCGTAAACTATACCCTCTTCAATCTCAAATCCCCAGTCGCTGAGGTATGAATAAAGGTTGGTAAGATAGGGTGCATTGGCATCTGCAAACACTACCATTCCCTTGCCCATTTTTCCGCCGTTGTCCAAAAACTCTGAAATGGCAGTGATTTCCTCAGCCAAAAAGTCTTTTGTGGGGGCAGGAATAACGATAACGTCTATATCCCCGTCTATTTTGGTTATAACCTCGTTTGTCACGGTTTCAACCTTATAATTGTTGGTTTCAAGGAGGGTTTTATATTCTGAGGTAAGGTCGGCAGAGGAGTGACTCGTAAGCATTGCCACGGTTGTGTCAATATCACTTAAAACATAAGCCACGGCACTTGTAAGTGCGGTTTCAATGTTATTTCCTATAATGCTGGCAACGGTCATACCGTATGCGGCGTATGAATCGTCCTGCTCTATTTGATAGATATCGTCAAAATTCAAAATCTTATAACGCTCGTTCCCGTCTTTCTCGGCGGAAACTATGATATCGCCGTACTGAAGGTTAGCATTAGCATACTTGGAGGCAACAGCGGTAAATTCGCTTGACTGGGTATCCATAAAATTAACCTTAATCTTGCTGTTATAATCGTTATAGCGGTTGATAAGTTTAACCGTTTGGAGGAAATATTCGTTGGCGGTAGCATCATAAGAAATGCCGTGACTTTGTTTTGCAACACTTCCCACATAGGTTGGATAACTGTCCTCAGAAGAGCAGATTATAACGCTCACGTCTCGGTCAACCGATTTTATATAATCAATGTTTTCCTCGCTTATGGAGTTGGCTTTATCGGAGGTCATATCATATTCCAAAACAAAACGGTCGTTCAAGGCGGAAACCAAAACATTAAAAACGATAATTACGGCAACCACAATTGCAGTAATTGCAATGGAATAACCGCCCTTTTTAAGGGAGAGTTCGTTTTTCAGAAGTTTAGTTTTTTTAACTCTTTCTTTCTTCTCTTTTTTCATCTCAAAACCCTCCTTTAAGACCATCTTCTCTTTTCAAGCGAACGAACACTTAAAAAGACGAAAATTGCAATAATACTTACAAAATAAACTATATCGCTTACAGAAAAAACATTTTCCGCAAAGTTCTGTACTGCGGTGATAAATCCTGCTTTTTCCAAAAAGAGTGCAAAGCCGGCAACTATCTTTTCCCAAGCCTTGCCGAAAATGTTAGTGGCACCCTCGGGAACACTCACCATAGATGCAAAGTTAGACATATAAAGCACCAAAATATTGATTACCAAGGTGAGAATTGCAGAAATGGCGGGGCTTTCCGTAAGGCAGGAAATAAACATTCCTATGGCAATTAAGGCACCGCCTAAAAGCAATATACCCAGAAGTGCATATATATAGGAAAGAATATTAACGCTAACCTTAGTGGCTACGATTATCTCGAAAATAACGGTTGGGACATAGCACAAAGCAAAAACGCTGAATGCGGCGAAGAACTTGCCCAAAACAATATGGGAAAGTTTAACAGGGGCGGTAATAAGTGCCTGATCTACCTTTTGACGGCGGTCCTCACTCATAAGCCGCATAGTTATAATAGGCATAGCAAACACCGCAACGGTTGCAGTTTGAATTATAACCTCCGACACGGCGGGAGAGCCGTTCGAAAAATAAACATAGAAATAAAGTCCCAAAAAGAAATAGAAAGCGGCTAAAACTATATAACCCACAGGGGTGCTAAAATAAGCCTTAAATTCTCTTTTAAATATTGCGGTCATATTAGTTTTCCTCCTCCACTTCTATTTTAACGGAAACTTCTCCGTCCTCAGTTTCAGCCGAAACTTCAACCTCAACTTCGGCAGTTTCATCGCCCTTGTTCAAAAGTTTTTCCGCCTCGTTGCTGTCGGCTCCGGTAAGTCGCAAGAACACCTGCTCAAGGGAAAGTTTATTGTCCTTAAGTAGTAAGAGTTTTCTGCCTCTGGACACAACCCTGTCAAAAACTGCGGCACGGATATCTTCTCCCTCTTTAGGCTCGATTACAAAATCAAAAGCACCCTGTTCGGTTTGACCCAAACTTACCACGGATTTAACACCCTTAACGGTTTTAAGGGTTTCGAGCATTTCGTTTTCGCTGCCTGCAATTCTTGCCAACAAACTCTTATCGTCGGAAAGTTTATAAGCCAAATTTTCTGCCGTATCGTCGGCAACAATCTTGCCCTTGTTTATAATAATAACCCTTTTGCAAACCGCCTGAATCTCCGACAGAATATGGGAAGACAAAATAATGGTATGGTTTTTACCCAGTCTGCCGATTAAATTTCTGATTTCGATTATCTGTTTAGGGTCAAGACCGACCGTTGGCTCGTCCAAAATCAGCACATCGGGGTTACCGATAAGTGCACCTGCAAAACCAACCCTTTGGCGGTAACCTTTAGAGAGGTTTTTAATAAGTCTGCCTGCCACATCATCAATCTTTACAAGTTTTAAAATCTCGTCAATGTGGGGTTTTTTAGGAAACTTAACCTTTTTAAGGTCATAGATAAAGTTAAGGTATTCCCTGACCTTCATATCCATATAAAGGGGCGGAATTTCGGGAAGATAACCTATTCGGCGTTTTGCCTCCTCGGGGTAATCCACAATATCAAATCCGTCCACCTCAACCTTTCCTTGGGTTTTGGAAAGGTAACCGGTTAAAATATTCATAATGGTGGATTTACCGGCTCCGTTCGGTCCCAAAAATCCGATAACTTCACCCTTTTCAATGCTGAAACTAACATCTTCTACAGCCAAATGGGTGCCGTATCTTTTACTAAGACCCGTAACATTTATCATTTTCGTTCCTCCTAAAAGAGTATTAAAATCTAAAACAACATTTATATAATATCAAATCGAGGTTTCAATTTGTTTAATAAAATGTAAATTTAATTAAGGCTTGGCTTTCTACCGGGCAGTTGAGCCACAACTATTGCCGCAAACACTAAGATACAGCCAATAAGTTCCCTCGTATGAAGAACATTGCCCGAAATCACCCAACCGCCGAGAGCCGCAAAAACGCTTTCCAAACTCATAGAAATTGAGGCAACCGTAGGCTCGGCATACTTTTGACCCACAATTTGCAGTGTGTAGGCAACACCGCTGGACATTACACCCATATAAAGTATTTGAGGCACAGCCGACAAAATGTTGGAAATATCTATTTGATTCCATTCGAAAACAAATGCCAAAACAAAAGAAATCACCGCAGCCACGCTAAACTGCAAAATGGATAATTTCACTCCACCGGTGTAGGAAACATATTTATCCACCGACATAATGTGGAGCGAAAAACTGACGGCACAAAGAAAAACCAAAAAGTCGCCCAGATAAATTCCGCTGACCCCTCCCGAAAAACAGAGGAGATATACACCCACAACGGCAATTGCAACACCCGCCCAAACGGGAAGTCCCACCCTTTTCTTCAAAATTATAGAAAAAATCGGCACCAAAATAACATAAAGGGCGGTTATGAAACCTGAGCGTGCTTCACTTGCCGCTCCCTCAGGATAGGCGGCAATGCCAAACTGTTGGAAGTTAATGGATACCGCAAGACAAACTCCGCAAATAACCGCTCCCAAATAATAGTTCTTTCTCAAGGGCTTTTCTTTTGGGAAAAAGGTCTTTGTCTTCTTTCTTTCGGTGAAAAACCAAAATATGTATAACGCAGCAGCCCCCACCACCGACCTTAATGCGTTAAAAGTAAAAGGGGGGATTAAATCGGCAACATCGCTTTGCGCAACAAAGGCAAGTCCCCATATAAGGGCGGCGGTAATAAGGATTAAACTGCCCTTTAAATTGCTGTTTTTCATAACTGAGGCTCCTTTATACTAAGAGAAATTCGCTTTTTTGCCGCATCTACACCGATTACGTAAACATCCACAATATCTCCCACCTTTAAAACCTCGGCAGGGTGTTTAATAAAGCGGTTGCATATACGGGAAATATGCACCAAACCGTCCTGATGGACTCCGATATCCACAAAGGCACCGAAATCTATAACGTTTCTGACGGTTCCTTTAAGTTTCATTCCCACCGCCAAATCGTCAAGAGACATTATCTCTTGACGAAGCATTGGAGGAGGCAACTCGTCACGGGGGTCCCTGCCGGGTACGGTTAATTCTTTTATGATATCCTGGAGGGTTGGAACACCTATTCCCAGTTCCTCGGCGGTGGCACTGATACCTCTGTTTTCGGCGATTTCTTTAAGGGAAACCACCCTGCCCTTAGCCACATCGCTGTCACTAAATCCGCAGATTTTAAGAAGTTTCTCCGCCGCCTTATAACTTTCGGGGTGAACGCCTGTGTTATCAAGAACATTTTTCCCCTCGGAAACACGCAAAAAGCCGGCACATTGTTCGTATGCTTTAGGTCCTAATTTAGCCACCTTTAAAAGTTGTTTTCTGTCGGTAAATTTTCCGTTTTTCTCCCTGAATGCCACAATATTTTTAGCAACGGCACTTCCCACACCTGCCACACGGGACAAAAGTTGAACCGAAGCAGTATTAAGGTCAACGCCCACCGAGTTAACGCAGGTTTCCACAACGCCGTCTAAGGCACCTCTTAACTTTGCCTTGGGCATATCGTGCTGATACTGACCCACACCTATTGCCTCGGGGTCGATTTTAACAAGTTCCGCCAATGGGTCTTGCAGTCTGCGGGCAATGGATACCGCACTTCTTAAAGACACGTCATAATCGGGAAATTCCTCTGCCGCTAATTTAGATGCGGAGTATACGCTGGCTCCCGCTTCGGAAACCACCATATATGAAAGTCCGTCATTCAGTTCCTTTATAACCTCTGCGGCGAAAACCTCGGTTTCGTGGCTTGCCGTTCCGTTGCCTATGGCAAAAACTTCAACTCCGTGTTTCCTTACCAATCCTTTAATAATGGTTTTAGCCTCTTCGATTTTGGATTTCGGGGGAACGGGGTAAATCACACCCGTGTCAAGTACCTTGCCGGTGCCGTCAACCACCGCAACTTTACAACCTGTTCTATATCCCGGGTCAAGACCCAAAGTTACCTTGTTTTTAACGGGCGGTTGCATTAAAAGTTGCTTTAAATTGGTGGAGAAAACCTTAATTGCATTGTCACTTGCCCTCTCGGTCAGGGAGGAACGAATTTCCCTTTCAACGGCGGGGAAAATAAGACGGCTATATGCATCTTCGGCGGCACGCACCACAAGTTCCGTGAAAACCGAACCATCCTTTATATGATTTTTAGAGATTACAAACATTGCCTTCTGTTTATCGAATTCAATGTTAACCTTTAAAATATTTTCCTTTTCTCCTCGGTTGATTGCCAAAATTCTGTGATCGGGGATTTTGGAGACTGCCTCGGAATAGTCGGCATACATTTCATAAACTCCGGCGTCTTCCACCGAAGATTTAACATTTATAATACCGTGTGCCGAGCAGACAAAACGCATACGTTTTCTGATATCTGCATCGTCGGAAATTTTTTCGGCAATAATATCCATAGCACCCTGCAAGGCATCTTCCGCAGTTTCAACACCCAGTTCTGAGTTTATAAACTCGCTTGCTATTTCCTTTGGGGTTTTGCCTATATCCTCTTGGGCATAAATAATGTCAGCCAAAGGCAGGAGTCCCTTTTCCTTAGCAACCGAAGCCCTTGTTTTCTTCTTTTTCTTATAGGGGCGGTAAATATCCTCAAGTTCGGTAAGTGTCTTTGCCTCTGCCACAGCCTTTGCAAGTTCCTCGGTTAAGGCACCCTGCTCTTCGATGGATTTTAAAATCTTTTCTCTCGTTTCCTCCATATTTCTGAGATATGTCAGTCGGTCGAAAAGTTCACGCAAAACTTGGTCGTCAAGACTGCCGGTTGCCTCTTTTCTGTAACGGGCGATAAAGGGTATGGTATTACCCTCGTCAATCAGTTTCACTGTGTTTTCAACCTGAAATGTCTTAAGTAAAAATTCATCACATAACTGCTTTATTAAATCCATTGTTTCCTCCAAATGCAATAATCGAAGAAAATTATACCATAAAGGACATAATTTGGCAAATTTAATTTGGAATTTTTTTAATTTTTTAAAACCGATAGGTTGGTGCAAAATAATATGGGTGAAAAAAATGAAAACATTCAGAATAATTTCGAAACTGCTTTTTTTCGCAGTTTTGTTTTTTGATATTGCGGTTTTTAGCGGGGTGATTTATCTAAACCAAAATTTAGGTGAAGATTTCAAAATTAAAAAAGGGGAAAACCTCAGCATTAACTCTCCCCTGCCCGTAACCGCCCTTTATAACGGAAAGGTGCTTTCCTCCGACCACACAGCCAACACCTCAAACATCAGCATTGACCTTAAAATGTTCGGTGTTATTCCCGTTTCAAAGGCCGAGGTACAGGTTGTGGACCAACTTCAGGTGGCACTTTTAGGACAGCCTTTCGGTATGAAACTTTACACCGAAGGAGTGTTGGTGGTGGATTTTACCGATATTGTAATAAACGGCAAAAGGTTTAATCCCGCCCGTGACGCAGGGCTTAAAAAGGGGGATTACATTCTTTCGGCAAACGGAAAAAGCCTTAGCGTAAATGAGGATTTGGTGAAGGCGGTTGAAAGTTCAAAGGGAGAAAAGTTATATCTTAAAGTATCCCGAAACGGCAACACTTTAAATCTCAATGTAACCCCCATAATGCAGGAGAAAACGGGGGACTATAAAATCGGTGTTTGGGTTAGGGACAGCGGAGCCGGTATCGGCACCCTCACCTTTTACAGCCCCGCATATAACGTTATCTGCGGTTTGGGTCACGGAGTTTCTGACGAAGACACAGAAGAACTTTTGACCATAAAAAAGGGTGAAATTGTTTCCGCCGAAATATTTTCGGTGGATAAGGGCGAAAAAGGTACTCCCGGTCAGTTAAACGGCAGACTTAAAAACAACACCATAGGTGAAATCAAACTTAACAGTCAGTGCGGTGTTTATTCCCTTCCCACCAAAAGTGTCACTGTAAACAGTCTCACGGAAATTGCTTTTAAAAATGAGGTAGAAAACGGAGATGCGAAAATTCTCTGCACAGTAGAGGGCGAAACACCTAAATTTTATTCCTGCAAAATCACCCTTAAAAAGGGAAAATACAACAGCCCGACACAAAATATGATTGTGACCGTCACCGACGAAACTCTTTTGGAAAAAACAGGGGGAATTGTGCAAGGACTGTCTGGTAGTCCTTTACTCCAGAATGGAAAGCTAATCGGCGCAGTTACTCACGTTTTAGTTGACGATCCGACAAAAGGCTACGGAATTTTTGCGGAAAATATGCTTGAAACAGCGCAAAGTGTTACAAACAAACAATTAAAAGATGCGTCATAAAATGAAACCGTTGCAGATTTTCTGCAATGGTTTTTTCGTACATTTAATTTTAGATAAAATAAATTTTATAATAGATAAAGTTTATATGTTGTGGAGGTTTTTATATTATGGTAAAATAAATAAAAAGGAGATAGAAATATGTATAATGAAGAATATATAAAATCACTTGAAGAGAGAATCAGAACTTTAGAAAAATTTATTGAACTTATCAAATTGGAAGATAAACAATGTATTGTTTTCAACGGTTGTAATATCGGCCCTGTTGTATTAGAAAAATGCAAAAAAATAACATTATCTAATAATCAAATGGAAAATGGAGTTTTTGGAGGCTTTATAAATAATGTTACAGATTCTTCGATTCATAATTTTAAATCTGTTCATTCAAAGGTTAAATTAAAGAATTGCAGTATAAAAAATCATTCTGAAGAATAACGAGGTATAATAGGTGGAACATATTACGGTTGGTAGAAAGTATAATGAGGGAAAAGTTGCTTTTGTCGAATGTATTAAGGATGACTTACTTGATAATATCAATATTAAGGACAAGTGTTTTTTGCTCGTTGTACTCACTAAAGGAAAGTTGGAATTTAAAGTAGGTAATGAGAAAGTTACTGCTAACGCTCCGTCTTTTTTGTGCTTTGATGAATTAGAAAATCCTGTTCTTGTTTCAAAATCAAAAGCCAGGTACACTTGCGTTTACTTCCACCCTAAATTCTTAAATATCAATATGACCTTTGAACTTTTGCGTTCCAGCAAATATGGTGATATTGCGACCACACACGATATGTTTATGTTAAAGCCGTTTATTGATAAAGCTTATGTGATTCCAATTGCCGAGACACAGGTAGAGAAAATCGAACAATCTGCCGATTATATGTTAGGGGAACTCACCGAGCAACGAGATTGGTATTGGTCTTGTCGAGGTCGTTCATACTTTATGGAGATTATTATTGCATTAGAGCGTATGTACGGTCTTATTGGTTATGGACTCACTCATCTGAAATCGGACAACGCACCAATTATCAAAAATCCAAAACTTCGTGATGCGGTGCTTTATATAGAAAGTCATTACGGCGATAGCATAACCTTGTCCGATATATCAGCTAATGCCGGAATAAATCATACTACTCTTACTGCACTTATGAAAGAAGAACTCGGCTGTACTGCTATAGAATATTTGATGCAATACCGAATTACTATTGCAAAAAAACAACTTGCTTTTACAGATGTGCCTATTAAAGATGTTGCAAATATGGTCGGTTTCAAAACCGTACAACACTTTAACCGAATTTTTAAAGAAATAGCAGGCACAACACCCGCCGAGTTTCGTAAAGCGGCGGTGCAGAAACGGAAGGATGAATTATAAATGACTATACACCTTGAAGGACGCCGTGAGGAACTGGAATCTATTTGGCAGGAAAATCTTCAAAAAAATGGCGATGACCCTTACAAAAGCCTGGAGATAAGTATAAAAGCATTAGAAGAATATCCTTGCGATAAATCCTTTCTCTTTCGTGCGGCAATAGCTGAAGAATGGTTGGCAGATGCCGAAACGGATAATAATTCTAAACATAAACATCTACATAAAGCAATGGACTATGCCCAGCGACTACTCAAAGAGAATCCGAATGAAGAAACAGCAAAAGAATTAATAGTTAGAATTTATTCAAAACTTGGATGTGAAGACATGGCTATTGAACAGGCCTATAAATGCCAAAATGTAGATTTAGCATTAAAATTCTGCTTGAAAGGTGACACACTCCGCCGCCATAAACAACAAATCATTAGCAAAAAACTTCTTAATTTACTTTACGAAATGTCGCAAGCAGATTTTTATATGCTTGATATTTCCGAGAAAATTGTTAATTTAGTTATTCCCGATGGCAACTATCAATATTTTTATCATATTTTAGAGGGTGTTTATTTAAAACGTGCAGGTATATATCTTCAAAGTGGTGACGAAGAATCTGCAATAGAAACCTTGAAAAAATTATTTGAAATTACAAAATTAATTGCAGATATAAGCAGAAAACAAAAGAATTTTACAGCACCGTTGTTTGATTTGTTGGAAGATAATACACCGCGCTTTTGCGAACTAACAGGATATGTTGAATTATTTCTGATTTCTATGGAAAGAGAGTTTACAAGTTTAAAAGACAATCCGGATTTTATAAAAATTTTAGACGATGCAAACGCTTATGTTGCCCGATTCGGTAAATTATCTGTGCAAAAACGAAAGGATGAGATAAAATGAAGAAGATAATATCATTAATTATTTTTGTTGTATTTTATATTTTAAGTTTCTGCACTTGTAATTTTCCATATCCCGAATATGCACCAAATCCTATTTTGAGCTTCGTATTTTCTTTGCTTACTATTATATCATTTCTTTTCGTTACAGCAGTCTATGCCAAAAGTAAAAAGTTTTTGATAATAGTTTCAATATATTTTGCTGTTACTACAATAGCGATTATCCTTGGCGGCTTTGATTTTTCTTTTTTCACCTTGTTTTTTTCATTAATTACTTTATCGTTTGGTATAGCCGTTCAGCATTTTGAGTTTGCGATAATGGATTTGCTTGAAATTTTTAATATACATATATCTAACAACTACGGTTTTTTTGTAATTTTTACTATCATAACAGTACTGTTCTATGCAACTTATTTTATTTCTAAAAAGTGCCGAAGGGATGAGATTAGGTGAAAAAATACCGTTGCCCACATTGTGGTGAATTCTCCTTTAATTTCTTTCACAAAACTATTCGTAAAGATGGCAGGGTTGGTAGGCTTTTTAGAGACAATTTGTATTTTGTTTGTGGTAAGTGTGGCAAACCTGTCGAGCACAAATCAAGCAAATCTACGAAAAAGATTTGTTCTTTCCTAATACCGTCCCTATTGATTTTGCTTGTATTGTTTATGGTTTTAGCAATATTTGAACTATTTAATGCTATGTTTTTTGTTTTTGCTATTATTGTTTTGTTGTCTTTTTCAATATCATTTGTTGGTTATAAATATGATGTGATTGTTAGAGAACAAAACAGCTACGATCAAAGCAAAGATTTGTGTGTTTTTGCAAACATACAATTAAACCAATCAATAAATGGTTCTGTAATTAAACTGAAACCCGTAAATAGCGAATTACATAAAGCATTAGTTCAAAGTGAGTATATTGTTGAATTGAAAGATTATAATCCACGTGAAGAAAAATGCGCTATAAGAATTATTAAGCCAGTGAACATTAAAATCCCAGAAGGAATGCGTTTCAACATAATTGATAATGATAAAATTATAGGCACAGGTAAAATATCTATTTAAGGCGAGGATATATATGAAAAAACTAGTGTCAATTTATTTGATTTTAACTTTCTTATTATTTTTAACTTCTTGCACAACAGAAAATACACTATATAAAACTGTGACATTCAAACATTCGGGAATCATGCAAGATCAACTGGAACTAACCATTCCTAATGACTGGATATATGAAGAGGTTCGTGATGGTGACAATTTAATAAAATTTTATAGTTATGAAGATTATACAGAAATAGGAAATGTAACTATAAATCAATTTTATAACGCAAAATCTGGCTTTTATGAAAACAGAAATGAACTTGTGCCATTAGAGAATGCAACTTACAATAAAATAAACGAAAATTGCTTTATTGCAACTGATAAAGGAAAAGGAAATATTATTTGCTATCGTATAAACGACACCACGGCAATCGATATATTTTTAAACATCGTAGCAGAACAAAAGACAGTTAAAAATATTGCAAAAAATATTATGTCTACCAAGATAGAGATTGACAATCACACACATTCTGAAGTGCAACAGACCGAACAAGAAACGGATTTTAAACCGTTAGATATATCTTTCTTAGATAATGAAAACTATGTTTATTCTAAGAAAACCTACGAACAAGCTTATAGTGTGTTTTTAACAATAGACTCTCTTGCTGAAATTGCTAAAAAGCCTTATGTTTTTACATCAACAACTATGGGTAATAGGTCTTTTGTTTACACAGTAGAAGTCGATGAAAATAACACATACGGTATTATTGAAGACTATCTGCTTAAAGAATTACTATTTGTTAAATACATAATCAAAGATGGACAGCAGAATGATAGCAATTATGAGATTTTAGATAGAAAACCTTTTACTGCTGACACAAGCCTCGTTAATACTTGGGATGCCAAAATGATGCAGAATGGTTTTCAAAAAACTATGTTAAAAATTGAAACAATAGATAAGATTATCGAAACTAACAATCTTTATGAGTTTATAAAAAACGGAACTGTAGAAATCAGTTGGTTCGATAATGATACCAATCCCAATTGGTTCAAAACGGATTTTTACGTTCCCGAACTTAAAGCATATTTTCATGTGGCAGAAGATTATGACTCTAAAACTGCACATTATGGCATATCAAGGATAGACCCCAAAGAAGATAATTCAATACCACAAGAGTATTGGAAATATAACGTTTATAAACCCTTATCTTCGAATGCTAATATAAATAATTATAAAGGGCTTGTGGGGTGATGATATGAAAAGAGTAATAGTTTTTATTGTTGCAATATCTTTTTTGTTTCTTTCGGGTTGTTCCTCTAACATTAAAATAATTGAAAATAATGAATTCAAGCCTGAAAAGATAAAACTTGTGTTACCGGATAATCAATCGTTAGAGAATCATAGATGGAGTGAGAAAATTTTATATTCTTCTTGTGAAGAAAAAGAATTGTTTAGTTCCGAAGAACTAAAAATCAGCCAAGATTTTAGTGTTGAAATGGTGGCAATGCTTGATAAAGATGTCTATTTTACCGCTTTCGATTATATTAAAGGACAGATAGGCTTATATTTATTAGAAAATAACCGTAGCACTAAACTATATGAAGCCCCTGACACAATAGATATAGTCGATATGTTAAGTAAGGATGGTAAAATCTTTTTTGTAGAGGAATACGAAAATTATGAAGTTTTAAAATGCTATTCTCCGGCAGAAAAAAGTATTAAAATAATTATTGAAGTTTCTTGGGGAAAATATTATCAAATTTATGACTGTGGCGATTACGTTGCCTTTGCCACTATTGAAGATTCTATCACAAACCTTACTTTCATAAATCCTATTAACGGAGCCGTTACAAGTAAAAGCTTTGAGTATATCGATATTTGTCCTACACATTTTGTCGATAATAATTGTTTTGTATATAGAGATATTAGCACCGGTTCAATCGTATTTTTTGATATTGATACAGATAAAGTGGTCGCTACTGTATCAACCGATACTTCGCCCAATAATTCCTTTGATAAAGCAAAGATAATAAGAGACAACGTGATTTTATCCGATGGCTTTGGAATCTATATGCATTCTCTGTCAAATAACGAAACATATATCATATATTCAAGAGCGAAAACTGCTTGGAATGAACATCCGCCGTTTTATCTTGTGGGAAATACCGTTCTTTTCTTCGATGATAACGCTGTTTTATGTGCAGCTGATTGCGAGAATAACAAGGCAGTTGAAATTTCAAAAGAAATACAAATCAAATGCACAAACGGTGTTGATTCTTTTATAATCGAAGATGATTCCGGGAAATTATTTAAGTATAATGTTAAGTGATAGATTTGTTAGAATAGGGAGACAGTGGAAGATTCTATGTCTTAAAATGTTGGTCCTAATATAACACATATAAAGAAAAATCAAATACCAATCATACAAAGAAATCGCGCCTAATCGCTGCGGTTTCTTTATGTTTAGAGGAAAGTTAGAAAATATTCGGTATAAAAAAGGTGTTGTATCCACCTTGACACACTCGTGTCGGGCAGTCCCATTTTGCAAAAGGGCAAACTTGTGGGTGCTGTAACCCACGTTCTCGTGGACGATCCCTCAAAGGGTTACGGAATTTTCGCGGAGAATATGCTTGAAAAGGCAAAAGAAATGCAAGAAACTAAGTTACCCGAAGCGTCATAACATTTGCGTTATGACGCTTTAGTCTGTAACAAACTATATTTTGCCTCCCTCTGACGAGGGTCTCAATTCAGCACTTACCCAACCTCCCATATTTATAGGGGTGACTCCCCACAGTGTGGGGAGATGTCACAAAGTGACAGAGGGGACCGCCGCCGTCAGCGGGTGGATTTTTGCGTAGCACAAAGACGGAGGGGTTGTAACTATGCTGGTTGCAATTTAGATTTTCCCTTGAGATTCTTCGCTCCGCTCAGAATGACCTTGTAGGGGTCGTCGGTTTCCGACGACCCGCATTTCCTAAACGAAAAAGTTTTCACTCTTGACCCGATGTAATTAGAGGTAACCAATATAGTTTCCTTGATAAATGAGCCTAAACAGGCTTTGTTCATATTCTCGAAAAAAGACACATTTTGCTGAAAAATATGTCTTTAATTCGGGCGGTTATGGGTGTATAATATAATGGAAATCCGCAGAAACGAGTGACGTAATATGGATATTATTAAAACAGACCACCTCACAAAATACTACGGTAAGGCAAGGGGTATAACCGACCTCGACCTGACGGTGAAAGAGGGCGAGTTTTTCGGTTTTATCGGTCCCAACGGTGCCGGAAAATCCACAACAATCAGGACATTGCTGGGGTTAATTACCCCTACTTCCGGCAGGGCTTTGGTATTCGGGAAAGATATCACAAAAGAAAAAGAATCTGTTTTGCAGGATATAGGTTATCTTCCCTCAGAAGCATTGTTTTATGGGGGAATGAGGGTAAAAGATGTGTTGAAACTGTCCGCCGATTTGCGTAAAAAAGATTGCACGGCAGAAGCAGAACTGCTTTGTGAACGCCTGCAACTCGATGTGTCGCGAAAGATAGACGACCTGTCCTTCGGTAACAGAAAAAAGGTCGCCATTGTCTCGGCTTTACAGCACCGACCGAAATTACTCATACTTGACGAGCCCACCGGCGGACTGGACCCGCTGATGCAAAAAGAGTTTTTTGATATTTTGCGGGAGAGAAATCGGGAGGGTGCAACCATTTTCTTGTCCGGTCATATTCTCTCTGAAATTCAGCGAAACTGCACCCGTGCGGCAATTATCCGTGACGGCAACATGATTGCCTGCGACAGTGTTGACGCCCTCTCAAAAACAAACGCAAAGCGAATAACCGTTCACGGAAGCATAAATCTTGAACCGCTAAGCGACGTTCGGGATATTAAAAATTCCGAAAATACAGTCAGTTTCCTTTACGGCGGCGATATGGGCAGTTTACTGCGAGCACTGGCTTCGGGACAGGTTGATGACCTTACGGTAACGGAGCCTGATTTGGAAGAAGTATTTCTCCATTATTATGAAAAGGAGGGAATGACGGTATGACGCTTATAAAACACGAACTAAGGCAAAGCAGAACTTCATTTTTAGTATGGACGGCATCTTTGGGATTTTTACTTGCAACCTGCATTTTTCTGTTTCCCGAAATGAAAGGTCAGATGGAAAGCGTTAACGATATGTTCTCCTCTATGGGTTCTTTTACTGAAGCTTTCGGTATGGACCGTTTAAACTTCGGAACCCTTACAGGGTTTTATGCTGTTGAATGCGGTAATGTTTTGGGACTTGGCGGTGCATTCTTTGCCTCTCTTTGTGCGGTGGGTATTCTAAGTAAAGAAGAAAAGGACAAAACTGCGGAATTTCTTCTCACCCATCCTGTCAGCCGTAAAAGAATTGTTACGGAAAAACTGATTGCGGTGCTCGTGCAGATAACGGTTATGAATATACTTATTTATGCACTTGCTATCGGTTCTATAGCCGCCGTCGGTGAGCCAATCCCTTGGAAAGAAATCAGTCTTATGCATATAGCCTATTATCTGCTCCAACTGGAACTGGCATGTATTTGTTTCGGTATTTCGGCATTTATTCGCAAAGGCAGTGCGGGTATAGGACTCGGCATTGCCGCAATGATGTATTTTCTTAACCTTATTGCAAACATTGCCGATGTGGCTGAGTTTCTCAAATACATAACACCCTTCGGATATTGCGAGGGAGCCGATATTGTATCAAACGGCAGTCTTGACATCACGTTAGTTGCTATCGGTTTAGCAATAGGAATTATCGGAATAATTATTGCCTATCTTAAATACACAAAGAAAGATATACATTAAAGTGTCAGCCGCAAAAGAAAAAGGCTTCGTATTATAAAAAATGCTTGCATTTTATTTAATAATGTGTTATACTGTGTTCAGTTCAAGGAAAGGTGAGTGGTGAAAACCACTCACTTTTGTTTTGGTATCCTGCAGTAAGAGGTGAAAATCTATGGCAAATGCCGCAGAAAGGGTTTATTCTTTAATTGAAGAAACCGTTAAAAACGAGGGTGTGACCCTTTGGGACGTCCGCTTTCTAAAAGAGGGTGCTAACTGGTATTTGAGGGTGTTTATAGACAAGCCGGAGGGCATTTCTATTGACGACTGTACCGCAGTCTCCCACGCTATCGACCCTATTATTGACGAAGCAGACCCCATTGACAAATCCTATTTTCTCGAGGTTTGCTCTCCCGGTATTGAGAGGGAACTGACACGTCCTTGGCATTATGAAGCGGTTTTAGGCGAAAAAATCAAAATAAAACTTTATAAGGCTTTGGACGGTAAAAAGGAATTCACGGGTTTACTTAAATCCTCGGGGGATACTCTGATTATTGAAACCGAAACCGGGGAAATGACCTTCCCTAAGGAAACCGTTTCAAAAGCATATCTTTGCGATTTCGATATTGACTAATAAATTTTGTTTGGAGGAAAAAAGAAAAAATGGCAAGAGCAAAAAAGGTTACTAAAAAAGAAAATGATTACGGTGAGTTTTTTGAAGCACTCCGTATGATGGAGGAAGAAAGAGGTATTCCTCAGAAGTTTATCGCCGAAAAGATTGCAGATGCAATCGTTGTTGCGGCAAGAAAAGACTTTGGCGGAAACGAAATTGTTTCCTGTGTTATCGACCCGGATAAAAAAATATTCTCTATCACCGCCCGCAAGACTGTGGTTGACGAGGTGACAGATCCATACACCGAGATTTCCAAGGAAGCCGCTGCGGCTATTGACCCTGCAAGTACCACAAACGGATTTGTAGACATTGTTCTCGACCCCAGAAAATTCGGCAGAGTTGTGGCACAAAATTCCAAAAACAACTTCCGTCAGGGCGTTCGTGAGGCTGAAAGAGGTCAGGCACTGGCTGAATTCCAAAGTCACAACCGTGAACTTTTAACCGCATACGTTGAGAAAATCGACCCCAAAACCGGCAATGCTATTCTCACCATTTCCGGCAAAGAAGCAACCCTCCCCAAAATTGAGCAGGTTCCCGACGAACTTATTAAAGAGGGCGATCATATTAAGGTTTATGTGGTGGACGTTAAGGAGACCGACCGAGGTGCCAGAGTTATGCTTTCCCGCACCCACCCGGGGCTGGTTAAGCGTTTATTTGAAACCGAGGTTCCCGAAATTTTTGACGGAACCATTGAAATTAAGGCTATTTCCCGTCAAGCCGGCTCCCGCACCAAAATTGCCGTTTGGTGTGCCGACCCTGAAATCGACGCTGTGGGTGCCTGTATAGGTCCTAAAGGTGCCCGTGTTAACGCCATTGTTGACGAACTTAAGGGCGAAAAGATAGACATTGTTAAATACAGTGAAAACCCTGCCGAATTCATTTCCGAGGCTCTCTCCCCCGCTAAGGTTGTATCGGTTGAGATCGAGAGTGAAGAACCTAAGGTTTGCAAGGCAAGTGTTCCCGAAGCACAACTTTCATTAGCCATCGGAAACAAGGGTCAAAATGTGCGTCTTGCCGCAAAACTTACCGGCTGGAAGATTGACATTCACCCCGAAAGCGGATTTTTCGGAGAATAATACACTGAAATTTAGGAGTTATTATGACAGCAAAGAAAATACCCATGCGTATGTGTATCGGTTGCAGAGAAATGAAACCCAAGCGTGAACTCATAAGGATTGTTAAAACCCCCGAGGGAGAAATAAAGTTGGACCTTACGGGCAAACTTAACGGCAGAGGTGCCTATGTTTGCCGATCTGTGGATTGCCTTAATAGAATCCGAAAATCGAACGGTCTTTCCCACACCTTCGGTATGAAGGTTGAGGCGGAAATTTACGACCGTCTTCAAAGGGAACTTGAAAGTAATGAACAATAAAATTTTATCCCTTTTAGGTTTTGCTTCAAAATCGGGGAACTTGAGTTACGGTTTCGCTTCCTGCCTTGAAGCACTAAACCGAAAAAAAGCCAAACTTATTGTTTGCGGTGCTGATTTATCGGAAAAAACAAAAAAGGAAATCACCTTTCACGCCCAAAAAAAAGGCATAGAGGTTTTAACCCTTAAAACTGTGGATATTTTTACCTTGTCAAACTCTATCGGACATAAATGCGGTGTTATTTCCGTAAACGAAACCGGCTTTGCCAAAAGTTTAAAGGAGGAAATTCTTAATGACAAATAAATATAAATTAAGCGATTTAGCCAAAGATTTTAATATGACTTCCAAAGCACTTTCCGCTGTTGTTCTTGAACTTACGGGTGAGGAAAAGAAATCGGGTGCAACACTTAACGAAACGGAAATCGAAATGGTTTTCAATAAGTTAAGTTTGGATAACGAGGTTAAAAGTTTTGAGGGCTATTTTGCTACGGGGGATGCCGCCCGCCAAAAGGCTAAAGAGGACAGAGAAAACGAAAAGAACAAAAAATTAGCCGAGCAAATGGCAATTTTAGAGCAGTTAAAGGCCGCTGCCGCCGCTCAAAACGGTGAAAAAACAGAAGAGAAGAAGCCTGAACCCGCTAAAGCCGAAACCAAAAAAGAGGCTCCTAAAAAAGCAGAGCCTAAGAAAGAAGAACCTAAAAAGGAAGTTAAAAAAGAGGAGTCAAAGAAGGAGCATAAACCCTCCGACCCCAATCCCTTTGTTTCCAAAAAGAAGGATAAAACTCCGGGAGCCGCTCCCAACAGAGGACCTGCGGAAATCCGTCATATTGACACCCGCACCTCCAACATCAACATTGATAAATATAACGAAAAGTATGAAAGTATTGCCCCTGCCAACTCTATGAGGGACAATTATTCCAAAAAGCAGAAAATCAAGCAAAAATCTCAGGATTACCGCCGTCCTCAAGGTGCTAAACGTGAAACCGAGGCGGATAAAATGAGAAGAATCCAACTTGAACGTATTAAAAAGACACCTATCACCGTAACGGTGGGTGAGGAGATCACCGTGGGCGAACTTGCGGCTGCCATGAAGAAAACCGCCGCCGAAGTTATTAAGGAACTTTTGAAACTGGGTATGATGGCAACGGTTAACCAGGTTATTGACTATGATACTGCCGAAATCGTTGTTACCGAAATGGGTGCCAAAATTCAAAAAGCGGTTGTGGTTACCATTGAGGAACAGATTATGGACGTCACGGAGGACAGTGACGAAAATCTCAAACCCAGAAGTCCCGTTGTTGTTGTTATGGGTCACGTTGACCACGGTAAAACATCCTTGCTCGATGCCATTCGTGACACCGCCGTTACAGACACAGAGGCAGGCGGTATTACCCAGCATATAGGTGCTTACAGGGTTAACCACAACGGAAATGAGATTACCTTCCTTGACACCCCCGGTCACGCCGCATTTACTTCCATGCGTCAACGCGGTGCCATGGCTACCGACATTGCAGTTTTGGTTGTTGCCGCCGACGATGGTATTATGCCCCAAACCATTGAGGCAATTAACCACGCAAAGGCCGCCAAGGTTCAGATTATTGTGGCTATCAACAAAATGGATAAGCCCGAGGCTAATCCCGACAGAATTATGCAACAACTCACCGAGCACGAGTTGGTACCCGAAGAGTGGGGCGGTGATATTATCTGTGTTCCCGTTTCGGCTAAAACCCACGACGGTATCGAAGACCTGCTCCAAAACATTCTCCTTGTTGCCGAGATGATGGAACTTAAAGCCAATCCCGACCGAAAGGCTCACGGTATTGTTATCGAAGCCCGTCTTGACAAGGGCAGAGGTCCTGTGGCTTCCCTGCTTGTTCAAAACGGTACCCTTAAATCAGGTGACATTATCGTTGCCGGCACCTCTGTCGGCAGGGTTAGGGTTATGACCAACGAAAACGGTGCCGCCGTTAAAGAGGCAGGTCCCTCTGTTCCGGTTGAGATTACAGGTCTTGCCGAAACACCTAATGCCGGTGATATTTTCGACGCCGTTTCGGATGAACGTCTTGCCCGTGAACTTGTTGAACAGAGAAAACAAAAGGCAAAAGACGAACTTAACAATGCAAAACAAAAGGTTACCCTTGATAACCTCTTCCAAAACCTTAGCGAAGGCGACCTTAAGGAACTTAACGTTATTGTTAAGGCTGACGTTCAGGGCAGTGTTGAAGCAGTTCGCGAAAACCTTGTTAAACTTTCCAATGACGAAGTGCGTGTTAATGTTGTTCACGGCGGTGTTGGTGCAATTAACGAATCAGATATTATGCTGGCAGTAACCTCGGGTGCCATTATCGTAGGCTTCAACGTTCGTCCCGATGCGGTTGCTAAGGCTGCCGCCGAGCGTGACGGTGTTGATATGAGAATGTACCGTGTTATTTATGACTGTATTGAAGAAATCTCTGCCGCTATGAAGGGTATGTTAGCACCTAAGTTCAGAGAAAACCTTTTAGGCACCGCCGAAGTCCGCAGTGTTTATAAGATTTCCAATGTGGGTACCGTTGCAGGATGCTACATCACAAACGGCAAGGTTACCCGCAACTGCGAAATCCGTGTTGTTCGTGACGGTATTGTTATCTGTGAGGATAAAATTGCCTCCCTCCGCCGCTTCAAAGACGATGTTAAGGAAGTAGCCCAAGGTTACGAGTGCGGTATCGGTCTTGAGAAATTTGCCGACATTAAAGAGGGAGACATTTTCGAGGCATTTATAATGGAGGAATACAGGGACTGATGGCAGGATATAAAATCAATCGAATAACATCTGATATTAAGATAGCCCTTGCTGAATTACTTCGTGAAGTTAAAGACCCGAGAATAAGCAAACTGCTGAGCATTGTTAAGGTTGACGTTTCCGGCGACCTTTCCTATGCCACAGTGTATGTAAGTGCCATTGAGGGCTACGAAACCACCGTTACATCGGTTAAAGCCCTTAAGGGTGCCTCCGGCTTTTTAAGAAGAGAATTAGGTGCCCACCTGAAACTGAGAAAGGTGCCTGAACTTCGTTTTGTGGCAGATGATTCTATCAATATCAGTGCCAATATATCCCGAATTATAGAAAACTTTAAAGAGGATAGCACTAATGAAAAAGAAGATTAACGAGGGTTGCAGAGAACTCACGCTCCGCCAAACCGCTTCATTTCTTAAAAAACACGATAATTACATTATCTTGACCCACGCCTCCCCCGACGGAGACACTTTGGGTTCGGCTTATGCACTTTATTATGCTCTTAAAGAAATCGGCAAGGCGGCAGAGGTGCTCTGCCCTGATGTAATCCCTAAGAAATACAGTTATTTTGCCCATAAGACCGACTATATAAGCCGTGAAAACGCAACTGTTATCGCCGTCGATGTGGCAGATAACCGCCTTTTAGGGGATTTAAAAGAGGAATTCGGTTTAAATGTTGACCTTTGTATAGATCACCATATTTCCAATACAAGGTATGCCAAAAACCTTTATTTGGATGCTAATGCCGCCGCTACCGCAGAGTGTATTTTCGAACTTTTGGGCAAAATGAAGGTCAACCTTAACGATACCACCGCCGAGGCTATTTATACAGGTATCGCCACCGACACGGGATGTTTCAAATATTCCACAGTTACGGTTAAAACCCTTATGATAACTGCGGCACTTTATGAATACAATATTCGGGCGGCCTATATAAACCGCCTTATGTTTGACACTAAGTCGAAAAACCTTATTGAACTTGAGGCTATGGTGCTTAACAGCGCCGAATTCCATTTCGACGATAAATGTGTGCTTTTAACCGTTACCGCCGAAATGCAGGAGCAAACCGGTTGCAGCGGTACGGAACTTGAGGGTATTGCGGTTATTTCCCGAAGTATTGACGGTGTAATCGCCGGTATCACCCTTAAACAGGTAGGCGAAAACGAGTTTAAAATGTCACTAAGAACATACGATCCCTTAGATGCATCGGAAATTTGCAAAAGTTTAGGCGGCGGCGGTCACAAAGGTGCCGCAGGTGCCAGCATTAAAGGTGACCTTGAGACGGTTAAGGCAAAGGTTTTGGGCGCCGTGAAGTGTGGTTTGGATAAAATATGATAGGGCTGATTCTAATAGACAAACCTAAGGGGCTTACCTCCTTTTCGGCAGTCAGCAGAATAAAAAGGCTCGCCCGAGAAAAAAGGGTGGGTCACACAGGCACCCTCGACCCTATGGCGACGGGTGTTTTGCCCGTTTTGTTAGGCAGAGCCACCGCCCTTTCCTCCCTGCTTTTGGAGGGGGATAAAAGATATATCGCTGAGATAAAGTTAGGTGTTGCCACCGATACCGACGATATTACGGGCGAGGTTTTGCAGGAAAATTCGGTTAACATAACAACAGAACAGTTAAAAAACGCTCTCAATAACTTTGTGGGTATTATCGACCAGACTCCCCCCGCCTATTCTGCCATAAAAAAGGACGGTGTGCGTCTTTATAAGTTGGCAAGAGAGGGGAAAAATACCGATATTCCCTCCCGAAAAGTCGAAATTTTTGAAGCAAACATTTTGGAAAACCTAAATGGGGAGAATATTTTCAAGGTAGAATTCTTCGTATCTAAGGGTACATATATCCGCTCCCTCGCCCGTGATTTGGGTAAGTCTCTCGGCTGCGGAGCCACCCTTTATTCACTTAGGAGAACTAAAACTTCTGAATTTGCGATTGAGGACTGTATACCGCTAAACGATTTAACCGAAGAAAATATAGAAACCCGCATTTTAAGTGAGGAAACCGTGGTTTCCCATTTAAGGGAAATATTCGTCACGGAAAAACAGGCTGTCCGTTTTTGCAACGGTGGTCAACTCAGTTTTGACAGGCTGAATATCCCCACAAGCGATTTCGGTGAAGATGAATTATTCAGAATAAAGCATAATAATATTTTTTTAGGAGTTGGCGTTGCCGATTTAAAAAACCGCCAAGTTGCAATCAAATGCGTAATTCGTAATGCGTAATTATTACCTCTCCGTCAAAAATCAGAGATTTTTGACACCTCCCCTGCAAGCATGGGAGGTATTGGGGAGTACAAACTTACACCCCCCTGCAAGTAGTGGTGGTAGATGTGGTTTGCTGTCAATATTTATATGGGAGATAAGGGTGCAAATCAAATTTTCACCTCCCGTGCTTGTAGATGAGGTATGAATAACTGCAAACTTAATTTACCTCCCATGCTTGCAGGGGAGGGGGACCGCGTCAGCGGTGGAGGGGTAAAATGAACACTAATTATAATAAAAAACTAACCCCATTGGCAAAAAACCTGCGGAAAAATATGACCAAATAGGAAAAGGAACTTTGGTATAAATATTTAAGAAATTACCCTGTAAAATTTTACCGCCAACGAATAATCGAAAATTACATTGCTGATTTTTATTGTGCAAAAGCAAAAATTGTGATTGAACTTGACGGTTCCCAACATTATAATAGCGAAGGATATTTAAAAGATAAAATCAGAACGGAACGATTAGAAAGTTACGATTTAACCGTTATTAGAATTCCCAATAACGAGATCGATAAAAATTTAAAAGGCGTTTGTGATTATATTGATGAAATTGTACGCAAAACGCAGACCCCTCCGCCTCGTTCCTCGACACCTCCCCTATAAATATGGGAGGTAGGGTTTTAATCAAACTTACCTCCGCTACTTGTGGGGGTACGGGTTGTCGGGCGACCTATAAACGAAGTTTAGAATCACCGACCGAAGTGGCGAAGAACCTCACTTAATAATTGATAAGTATTTTAAAGGAGTGAAGACGGATGCAAAATGCTGTAGCCTTAGGTACATTTGACGGAGTACACAAAGGGCATTTATCGGTGCTTAATATCCCCGATAACTACAATAAAATAGCGTTAATTTTCCGTATCCCCCCAAAATGCGTTAAAAGGGGTGTCACAGAACTGCTTTTAACCCCAGAAGAAAAGACCCGAAAATTAGAAAATATGGGATTTCGGGTAGAAGTTTTAGATTTTAATGAAATGGAAAAACTTTCCGCTAAAGAGTTTTTGGAATATGTTAACCTGAGGTTTAATCCTGCACTTATTTCCTGCGGTTTTAACTACCGCTACGGATACGGCGGTGAGGGTGATACCGTAAGTTTAGGGGAATTTTGCGGTGAAAACGGCATAATTTTAAAGGTTGCAAACCCCATTACGGAAGATGAAAAACCCATCTCCTCAAGCCTAATCAGAAAAATGCTTAAAAGCGGTGAAGTGAACCACGCAAACCGCCTTTTAGGTTATGATTTTTACTTTGTATCAGAGGTAATAAAGGGTGACGGCAGAGGCAAAACCTTAGGTTTTCCCACAGTAAACCAGCGTTACCCCGAAAACCTGACACCGCCTAAGTTCGGGGTTTACGAAAGCGAAATTTTAATTGACGGCAAAACATATAAAGGCATAACCAACATAGGTGTAAGACCCACATTTCCCTCTGATTTCATAATCGGCGAAACCTTTATTAAGGGTTTTACGGGTGATTTATACGGCAGGTCTTTAAGGGTGTGCCTTAAAAGTTTTTTAAGAGACGAAAAGAAGTTTTCCTCGGTCGAGGAACTTAAAACACAGGTTTTAAAGGATATTGAAAGTATTTAAGGAGTGTGAAAGATGGCTGCGACTAAAAAAAGGTCAACTAAAAAGGCAGCAGAGCAGGCAAACACCGCCAAACGCCAACTTTTATCGGTTATTTGGTTTGCGGTATCGGTATTTTTCCTTTGCGTAGTTTTTATCAAAGGGCAAAACCTTTGGTTGGGACTTCATAATATAATTTTCGGAATTTTCGGTGTTACTGCATATTTTTATCCCTTTTTGTTGGGATTTGTAGCGATAATGTATGCAGTTGACAAAATAAAGGGTTCCTTCACCGTTAAAATAGCAGAGGCTACTGCTTTGGCGGTGCTGATAGGTGCTGCCGTTGATATTTTTTCCGCCCACCCGGAAATCGGTTTTTGGGAACAGTTAGTTAAGGGTTATACCGACGGTGTTGCCCTTAAAAGCGGCGGATTTTTAGGTGCCTTAATAGGCGAGCCTATTTACTTGGCGTTTGGAAAAACAGGGGCTGCCATAACGGTTATTCTTCTGATTTTCGTGCTTTTGATGTTGGTGACCGGCACCACACTTATTGCATTGTTCAGGTCTCTCAGCCGTCCCGTTAAGGCGGTTTCCAAGCAGGCTGAGGAAGTTTACCGTGAGCGTCAGGAAAAAGAGGAAAACGGCAAAAAACAACTTAAAGTTATTAAGGGATTTGACCCTGATATTCCGGTTGACGATATCCCCCAAAAGCGAAGGGACAAAACAGAAAATTTATCCCGTAAACAGGCAAAGGTTGTCAGCACCTATTATGACGAGCCTATGCCCGAGGAAATTTTAGAAACTCCCGAGGGCAGTGAGGATAAAGAAAAAATCGACTCCGCCTTAAAATCCGCCGAGGAAGAGGCAGAGAATATTGACTTCAAGGCAGAAACAAAGGAATTTACCGAAAGTTTGGAAAATGCCGAAAAGGACGATAACGCATACGTTTTCCCGCCCATAAACCTCTTAAAACCCTCGATTTCGGGCAAGGCGGCAATTCAGGGTGCGGAACTTACCGCCGAGCATTTGATAAACACCCTTAAAAGTTTCGGTGTTGAGGCAAGAATTGTAAATATCAGCCGAGGACCCACGGTTACCCGCTATGAACTGCAACCCTCCGCCGGTGTTAAAATCAGCAAAATCACAAACTTAGCAGACGATATTGCCCTAAACCTTGCAACGGCGGGTGTCAGAATTGAAGCACCAATCCCCAACAAGGCGGCGGTGGGCATTGAGGTGCCGAACAAACAGAGCGATATTGTAGGCGTGAGAGGAATTTTCGAGTCCCCCGATTTCACCTCGGCAAAATCAAAACTGACTGTGGCTTTGGGCAGAGATATCGGCGGAAATGCCATTGTGACCGACATTGCAAAAATGCCCCACGGACTGATTGCCGGTGCCACCGGTTCGGGTAAATCGGTTTGTATAAACTCAATTATTATGAGTATACTTTATAAGGCGACACCCGAAGAGGTTAAACTTTTAATGATTGACCCTAAAGTGGTAGAACTTGGAATTTATAACGGTATCCCCCACCTTTTGGTGCCGGTTGTAACCGACCCGAGAAAGGCTTCGGGTGCCCTTGGTTGGGCGGTAACCGAAATGGAAAATCGTTATAAAATGTTTGCCGACAGAGGGGTTAGAAATATTGAGGGTTATAACAAATTCGTTGACGAATTAGGCGACCCCGAAATTAAAAAAATGCCCCATATCGTTATTATTATCGACGAACTTGCCGACCTTATGATAACCGCTCCCAAAGAGGTTGAAGATTCCATTAACCGAATTGCGGCAAAGGCTCGTGCTGCCGGTATGCACTTGATAGTTGCAACACAACGTCCCTCGGTTGACGTTATAACAGGTGTTATTAAAGCCAATATTCCCACCCGTATTGCCTTTGCGGTTTCCAGTCAGGTGGACAGCCGAACAATTTTAGACACCGCAGGTGCCGAAAAACTTTTAGGTCGGGGCGATATGCTCTTCCGCTTTGCCACCTCACCCAAACCCAGCCGGATTCAGGGTTGTTTTGTCAGCGACGAAGAGGTTGAAGCGGTGGTTGACTTTATTAAAAAAGGAAAAACCGCCGACTATGACGATAACGTTATGGTGGAAATCGAACGTCAGGCGGCAGTTGAAAAGAAACAGAAAACAGGTCTCCCTGAGGACGGTCCCGACGAAGACCCCATGCTTCACGATGCCATAAGGGTTGTTGTGGAAAGCGGTATGGCGTCCACCTCCCTTTTGCAGAGAAAACTGAAACTGGGCTATGCCAGAGCCGCTCGAATTGTGGACGAAATGGAACAGCGTGGAGTTGTGGGACCTTACAAGGGTGCTAAACCCCGAGATGTACTTATAACTATGGATCAACTTATGGAACAAGAGGCTATGGGTGAAGAATAAATGGCGAAGGGTAAGATTTCAAAACTTAATAATGCCATAAAAATATTAACGGTGATACTTTGTGTCGCCGTTTTTATCCTTTGTTTGCTGTTTTTTGAAAACAGTCTTTTCAGTTTAAACACCTCTTCGGCTGACGGTGACGATTTTGTTAAGTTTATAGATGTGGGTCAGGGGGACAGTATTTTAATCCGCAGCAACGGCTACTCTACCCTTATTGACACAGGCCCTGCGGAGAGTTCTGTCCAACTTTCCCGCTCCTTAAGGGAAAGCCGTGTGGAAACCGTAGACGTGCTGATGCTCTCTCATCTTCACCTTGACCATTCAGGGGGTGTGGCACAAATTTTTGAAGATTTCAATGTGGAGAACATAATCCTGCCCGAACTTTCCTCCTTTAGCGAGGGTATATATTCCGCCGAACTTGCCATTAACGAGGTAACCCGCTCTGAGGGAAAGGTTTATAAAGCGACCACAGGTATGAACTTTAAATTGGGTGATTTTGATATCACCGTTGTTGACCTATACCCGAATTTTACTAACGAAAATAATCAGTCGGTTATAATCAAAGCGGAAATCAACGGCAGGATTTTTCTTTTCACGGGAGACGCCGAAAAGGAAACGGAAAACAAACTTGTAGCAAAAAATAAGGACATAGACTGCGACGTGCTAAAGGTTGCGCACCACGGCAGTAATACCTCCACCACCAAAGATTTTCTCGAAAAATGCAGTCCTGATTTCGGTGTTATAAGTGTCGGTAAAGATAATGTTTACAACCACCCTCACCGCTCCACCTTAGAACAACTTAAAAATGCGAATGTGGAAATATACCGCACCGATAAGCAGGGTGATATTACATTTTATATTAAAGACGGAAATTTCGATATAAAAACAGAAAAATAAAAGATAATGTTATAAATATCACAAATTACGAATTCAAAAAGGTCAATGCCCTAATTTAGACATCGACCTTTTTGAATTTATATTCCAAGTAATTTTTCTCCGTTGAGATGGGTGATTTTTTCCATATCAGCGTCACTTAAATTTAAAGTCTTTAACAGCCTCAGTTCCATATCGGCGGTGTGCCAAGGCGAATCGGTGCCGAAAAGCATTTTGTCTACAGTATGCTTTTCCATAATCTTTTCAGCATAATATTTCGGCATATTGCCGTAACCGAAAGAGGTATCAAAATAAATATCTTTACCGCAAAGTCGGTTTAAAACCTCTTCTCCGCAGTCGATTCCGCCCCAATGAGCCGCAATAACAGGCGACTCAAACCATTTAAGCGCCCTCTCCATTTTGTCGGGTGTAGCACCGTAGGGAGGTGGAAAACCGTAATCGAAGCCTGCGTGAAAAACGGTGATTAGTCCCAATTCTCCTATTTTTTTATAAATTGGTTTCATCTTTTCGTCGTCAACATTAAACCCTTGATAATCGGGGTGAAGTTTAACACCCTTAAGCCCCAATGCTTTTATTCTTTCCAGTTCCTCCAAACAGTCCTCACTATCCGGAAAAACCGAGCCGAAACTTATGAAATCGCCGCCGTTTATGCTTGCGGCAAAATCGTTAACGTTTTTTTGCTGGGTGGCATTTGTGGCAATATTCAGCACCACAGCCTTGTCCACTCCCGTTTTTGCCATCAATTCCTTTAATCCCGCAACCGTTCCGTCGGTATTTGGCATAAGCCCGCCCGAAGCAAAGGAGAGTTTTTCCACCGCCCTTAAAGCGATTTTATCGGGGAAACAGTGGGTATGAAAATCTATTATCATCATATCATCTCCAATATTCATACACTAATTAGTATATCTCTTTTCTCATCAAATCAACAACTTCACATTAAAAATCTCGTTCCGAAGAACGAGATTTTTTGGTCGAGGCGACGGGATTCGAACCCACGGCCTCTGCGTCCCGAACGCAGCGCTCTACCAAACTGAGCCACGCCTCGATATATGCATATTAAATTGTTTGCGTAGCGAAACACATGGTACCAACTAATTATATATTTTTGCAAACAAAATGTCAAGGAATAATTCATTTTTGATAGTCCTTATTGACAAAAAAATCGAAGACTATTATAATATGTATATAGATTTTTCACGGAGGTAGGTTATGAACAGCAAACTTTTAAAGATAGCATATTGGCTTACCAATATATTCATTTTTCTCTTGATTATATGTGCTGTGGCACTCCCTTGGGCGGTAACTTGGTATGTTGAAACTATGGGGCGTTCCCAAAAACTGCCTGCCATTGTGATGGTGACCTGCTATCCTTGTGTTCCTTTTGCAGGCGGAATTCTTCTTTACATCAGACGAATTATCAGAAACATCTCCACCGATATGCTTTTTCATTTGGATAATGTGATTTATTTCAAACGCATTTCCCTTTTCTGCCTTGTGATTTCACTCATAACACTAATCGGCGGCGGTTTTTATCTGCCCTTCTTTATTATGGGAATTGCCTTCGGCTTCTTCGCTTTTGCCACATACGTTTTTATGGCGGTTTATTATCATATTGCGAAGCAAATTGACCGAAAAGATTGACCTGAAATCCAACACCCGACCTTTATCGGTCGGGTGTTGGAGAGTATATTTTTCCTATCTCTGCGGAGGTAGGTTTTATTTTTACATTGAAAATACTATTCCCGCAAGGGCGGAAAGACCTATAAAAATTATGGGGTGAAGATTTTTTGTTTTCTTTATAACATTGCTGAAAACCCAAAGAACAACCGCCAGTATTAAACCTTTCCAGTTGAAAAACGCTAAGGCAATTTTTTCGCCTATAAACATATTGCTTAATAATACGCTCAATCCCGCTGATGCGATCAGTCCCGCAGAGGCAGGACGAAGACCGTAGAAAGCGTGATTTACAAGTTTGTTGTCCTTAAAACTTTTAAGCATCAACCCAATTATTAAAATAATGATAATTGAGGGGGTAATAAGTCCCAAAGTGGCTGTGACGGCTCCTAAAACCGAACCTAAAGCACCGTCCCCTGTGACAAATCCCACGTATGTTGCCATATTAACCCCGATAGGTCCCGGAGTAGACTCACCAACGGCTATCATATTTGCCAGATCGTCGTGGGAAAACCAATGGGGATATTTATCCGACATTTCATATAAAAAAGGAACTGTTGCCATTCCTCCGCCTATGGTGAAAAGACCTGTTTTGAAAAATTCCCAAAAGAGCAAAAGATATATCATTTTTTATGTCTCCCCTCAAGAATTTTTAAAACAATTCCCCCGATTCCCGCAAGAAGCACGAAATAAACGGGGCTTAAAGAGGTGAACACACTTCCCAGCATTACAACAAGAAAAATTACAAGGGTTTTAATATCGATAATCGCTTTTTTGAAAAGTTTCACAACCGCATTTAAAATCAAAACGCAAACACAAATTCTAATTCCGCCAAAGGCGTGTTGGACTAAGGCAATATGTGAAAAAGCCTCAATAACCCCTGCTAAGAGGTAAATTATCACAAGTGAGGGGAAAACAACCCCCAATGTGGCAACAATGCCTCCAATAATTCCCTTTCTTTTTTGACCGACAAAGGTGGCGGTGTTAACCGCAATAATACCCGGTGTGCATTGACCTATGGCGAAATAGTCCATCAGTTCCTCTTCGGTTGCCCAATGTCTGTTATCAACAATCTCCCTTTGCAAAATGGGGAGCATTGCATATCCGCCCCCAAAGGTCATAACACCGATTTTTGAAAAAATGCCGAAAAGAGTGAGCAATTCTCCCAAAACAGTCCCTCCCGATTCTTGGTTTAGCTAAAGCACATTATAATATTTTGCCCGATGTTTGTCAAGAAAACCGAGTTTAATAAATACTTGCAGTCACAGTGAAAATATGGTAATATAAATTAAGTAACGTTGAATATGAGGTGGCTTAATGAGAATTTTAGGACTCGATATCGGCGGTACCAAATGTGCCGTTACCGCTTGCGATACCGAAAATAACAATATCAAGGTGCTGGACAAAAAGATTTTCAAAACCGACACTTTGACCGAAGGCTCAAAAATGATTGCGGGGTATTATCCCGTTATGCACGAGTATATGGAAAAGTACGGTTGCGAATGTATCGGTATTTCCTGCGGAGGTCCCTTGGATTCGGGAACAGGCGTTATAATTGCCCCTCCGAATCTTCCGAATTTCAAAAATGTCCCTATCGTTAAGATTTTAGAAAATGAATTTTCGGTTCCCGCTTTTTTGCAGAATGACGCCAATGCCTGTGCTTTGGCAGAATGGCTTTTCGGTGCGGGAAAAGGAACTGAGAATATGGTTTTCCTCACCTTCGGAACGGGGCTTGGTGCAGGACTTATTTTGGGCGGTAAACTTTACGAAGGCACCAACGGAAACGCCGGAGAAGTGGGTCACATAAGACTTGAGCCCGACGGTCCTTTCGGTTTCGGCAAAAACGGCTCCTTTGAGGGATTTTGTTCGGGTGGCGGTATTGCCCAAATCGGTCTGAAAATGGGACGGGAGGCTTATGCCAAGGGAATTAAAACTCCCTATTACGACCCTGAGAACGAGAAAGATGTTAACGCCAAAACAATTTCCATCGCTGCGGACAACGGCGACCCAACCGCTTTGGAAGTTTATGCTACAAGCGGAAAATACTTAGGAAAGGGTTTGTCGGTTCTAATTGATATTTTAAACCCCCAGAGAATTGTAATAGGCAGTATTTTCACCCGTTCTAAGGAACTTTTGTGGAATTCCTGCTTTGAGGAAATGAAAAAGGAAGCACTTGATGTTTCCCTTAATGTATGCGAGGTAGTGCCGGCGCTCCTCCACGAACAAATCGGTGATTTTGCCGCAGCAACTGTTGGGGCATACGGAATGGAGAATAGAAAATGAATAAATATGTAGTAGAATTATGTGAAAGATACCCTCAACTCAAGGGCATTGCAGGGGATGTTGAAAATGCAATAGGTATTTTAACCGATTGTTATGAAGCAGGGGGGAAACTTCTCCTTTGCGGAAACGGCGGTTCTGCCGCCGACTGCAGCCACATTGTGGGCGAACTTTTAAAGGGCTTTCTTAAAAAGCGTCCCACCGGCAGTGATGATGAGATAATTTCCAAACTTCAATGCGGTCTGCCTGCGGTTTCTCTCTGTGAATCAACCGCGATTTTCACCGCTTTTTGCAACGATGTTGACCCTGATTTGGTTTTTGCTCAACAGGTATACGGTCTTGGCAAAGAGGGAGACGTGCTTATAGGAATTACCACCTCGGGCAATTCTTCCAATGTTCTAAAGGCAATGCACGTGGCAGGTAAAATCGGTATGAAAACCGTTTCCTTAACCGGCAGAGACGGCGGAAAAATCAAGGATTTAAGCGACGTTTGCTTAATTGTCCCCGAATGTGAAACCTTTAAGGTTCAGGAACTTCATTTAGCGGTTTACCACTGCATTTGTGCCGCAGTTGAGGAACATTTTTATAATATGTAACCTAAAAAAAGCAAAGGAATAGGCGAAAATGTCTATTCCTTTAATTTTTTAAAACCTTGAGTTATGCTTTGCAACTTGCAGTGTTGACAACCCCTCCGCCTCGTTCCTCGGCACCTCCCCTATAAATATGGGAGGTATGGATTTGTGCAAACTTACCTCCGCTACTTGTATGGGTGCGGGTTGCCAAAACATATAAATTTCCAATCGGCTTTTCGACAAACTGATTATTGCAAAAAGTCACTTCTGACATATCCCACCGTTTGGTTATAACCCACAAGGGACCAGTTGGGAAGATTGGCATAAACCGTCACTTCGCTTCCGTTGGGGATACTTCCCACAATGGGTGCGGTGGCAGATGGGGTATATCTCACATTAAGGTTGGAGCCTCTCGTTGCCACATTTGCCACGTAAATAGGTTGGGGATAGTTAAAGGGAATACCGAAATACTCTGTGAGGGACAGCACTAAGTTTTCCGCAATGGCATTTACATTGTTTCTAATCCACTGAGCGTCCTCGGGGTTATCGTGGTACCCTATTTCCACAAGGACACTGGGAGCCCTCGTTCTCGTGACTTCTCCCAAAGAGGTGGTGGGCACAATTCTTGAGGAGTTGGGCAAGGGGTAAATCAGTTGCAGATTTCGTGCCACGATTTCGGCGAAACGCCGTCCTCTCTCGCTTGCGGGGGAGTAATAAGCCTCAATGCCCCTGGCAGTTCCCGTGGCAGATGCATTGGAATGGAGGGCAAAATGCAGGTCATAGTTACCGCTGTTTGATGCGGCAATGGAGGATGCCGCCGTCATATCGGGGGTGTTCCTTGTAAACCTGATACCGCTGGCGGCTAAATAGGGCTCCATGGCATCGGCGATTAAATTCATATATTGTTCTTCGTTTCCTTCCCCCGAATAGGGGTTAAATTCCTGAGTGGAGGGACTTAAATAAATATTCGGCATAAAAAATCACCCTTTTTTACAATGTAGTAAATTCTACGGCAAAAAGGGGTGATTTATGTTATATAATTTTTAAATTTTGGGCTTCCTCTTTAACAACCGATAAAAACCAGCAATAAAGTGCTTCCCCGAGTTCCTGATAAATGGGGTCACCGTCGTGGGAGCAAAGCATTGCAAAGGTCTGACCGATACGTCTTTCAACCTCGCTGCCCCGACGATAGGCTAAGTAATAAAATGAGAATGCGCCGTTGTCCTCAGCGGTCACATAGTGTTTGGGGTCGTTTTTCTTGACTGTGTCTAAGAAACTTTTAAGGGCAAGTCCGCCTAAAGTGTCGTTTTCGGTAACGGTTTCAAAACCTATGGAAGCGGCAAAGGAAAGAAGCATTCGCCTTTGTGTCAGCATTTCAAGGTTTGATTCCCTTTCCCCGATTTCCGACTCGGTGATGTCCTTTATAAAGCGAATTGCCACCGCCTCGCCCCAAAGTTTAGCGGATTTTGTCTGCTCCTTTGTAAGTTTCAGATCCTCTGCGGTTTTTATGCTGTTTAATTTTATGCTGGCGGAGGGTTTGTCCCCCGCAATTTTAATGTCCTTGTCTGAATTCACGTTTTTTACCTCCCTTAGAGGAAATATTATTCTTTAACACCTTTAAGTGCCTTGGCTAACTGGTCGGGGCAGGAGGTATCTCTAAAACCGCACTTAATACCCTCAAGGCGTTTTATAACATCCTCCACCGGCATACCCTCAACCAAAGCGGAAATTCCCTTGGTGTTGCCGTTGCAACCGCCGTCGAATTTCACCTTTTTAACGATACCGTTTTCAAGTTCAATGTTAATAAGTCTTGAGCAGACTCCATTAGTTTTATATGAAATTTCCATTTTAATTATTCTTACCTATCCTTGAATTTATTAGAGCGAACGGGGTGACGCAGTTTTCTCAAAGCCTTAGCCTCAATCTGACGGATACGCTCCCTTGTTACGTTAAACTCCATACCCACCTCTTCTAAGGTGTGGCATCTGCCGTCCTTAAGACCGAAACGCAGACGGATAACCTCTTCTTCACGGGGGGTGAGGGTTTTGAGAACTCCGTTAATATCCTCGTTGGTAATGGATTTAAGTGCCGCATCGTCGGGAGCCAAAGCCTCCTCGTCACGGATAAAGTCCATAAGGCGGGAATCTTCTTCGGGACCTATGGGAGTTTCCATGGAAACCGGCTCTTGGGCAACACGCATAATCTCCCTAACTCTTTCAACGGGCAAATCCATTTTTTCGGCAATCAGTTCTTCGCTTGGCTCAACGCCGTTTTCGTGGAGAAGTTGGCTTTGAATTTTCTTAAGGCGGTTAATGGTTTCAACCATGTGAACGGGGATACGGATAGTTCTTGCCTGATCGGCAATGGCACGGGTGATTGCCTGCCTGATCCACCAGGTGGCATAGGTTGAGAATTTAAAGCCCTTGGTGTAATCAAACTTATCCACCGCTTTTATAAGACCCACATTGCCCTCTTGAATAAGGTCGAGGAAATACATTCCCCTGCCCACATATTTTTTGGCAATGCTGACAACGAGACGTAGGTTTGCTTCGGTGAGGCGCTGTTTGGCATATTCATTACCCTCGGCAATCTTTACAGCCAGTTCCACTTCTTCTTCACCTGAAAGAAGGGGTACTCTGCCGATTTCACGGAGATATACCTTAACGGGGTCTTCAAGGGAAATATTGTCAAAGGACATATCCTCCTCGGTTAACTTATCAATGTCCATTTCCTCAAGTTGCAAATCTTCTTCGGTTGGCTCCTCTTCAAAATCAAGATCTAATGTGGGGGGTTCTTCAAAGAGATCCTCCAAATCCTCGGGAGCATTTTCAATATCGTCAATGGAATCGTTTTTTTCTTCTTCCTCTAAAAGTTCCTCGGTTTTTGCCTCTGATTCCAAAGAGGTGTCCTTCGCTTTAGTTTCTTTAGCCATTGTTAATTCTCCTTTTGCTTTTTATCGATCATATTTTGAAGATTTTTTGCCCAATCTTCAAGGGAAGAGTCTTTATTTTCATTGATTTTAAGTTTCAGGTTTTCTTCTAATATTACACCGATGCAGTCATTTAATACGGTTTTTGCATTAATTCCTGCCCTGTCACTGTTTTGCAGCGACACCAAAAGACCTAATTCCGCAGGTAGCAGTTTTTCGGCGAAAACCGAAATATCAAGGGCTCTTCCTGTCTTTAATGTGCTTAAGATGGTTTCATATATTCGGCGGTTAAGGGAGGTTATCATTCTTTCAGGCGGCAACTTTTCCTCGGCAATTTTATAAAAGTCGGGATGTTGCATCAGCACCGCTATAAGGGTTTCTTCTGCATTGGTGCCCTTAACCGAAAGCCGTTTTTCGGGGTTTACATCATTTTTGGTAAACCGAGGGTTCATAATACCGTCAATTTCCTTTTTCTCCCTAACCCTGACATACCTTTTTCTTAGTTCCTTTACCTTGGTTTCAAGGGCGGTGCGGGAAACACCGTATTTATCGCTGAGTCTTCCGATATATATGTCCCTTGTCATAATATCGCTTTGACTTGCGATTATTTCTGCGGCGGCGGATAAGTATTTCAGTTTTCCGTCGTCGGCGTCAAGGTCAATATCCTTTGCCGCCATTAAAAGTTTATACTCAATATCGCTCACGGCACCCTCGATTAAGGCCCTAAAGCGGTCGGGACCGTTTTTCTTTATAAACTCGTCCGGGTCCTTGCCGTCGGGAATGGAAATAACCCTTGTTTTAAGCCCTGTTTTTTCTAAGATTTCAGAGGCTCTGCGTATTGCTTTTTGCCCCGCTTCGTCGGCATCCATTGTGAGAAGCACCTCTTTCGTATAGCGGGCAAGCAAATTTGCCTGTTCTTCCGTGAAAGCGGTGCCTAAGGGGGCAACGGCGTTTTTAAAGCCTGCTTGGTGGAGAGATATAACGTCCATATTACCCTCAACCAAAATAATTCTTTCGGCACAGTGGTTTTTGGCAAAGTTCATACCGAAAAGGTTATTGCTTTTCTTGTAAACCGGTGTGTCGGAGGTGTTAACGTATTTTCCGCCCTGCTTGTCCTCCCCCGGCATAGCACGTCCGCTGAAGCCTACCACATTTCCCCTGATATTTATAATGGGGAACATAACCCGCCGCCTAAAGCGGTCATAGTAACTGCCTCGGTTGCTTTTGCCGATAACATTGGCGGCAAGCATTTCTTCTATGGTATAACCCTTGGATTTCAGGTGATTTATAAGGGCATCCCAACTGTCGGGTGCGGCACCCAGACCGAAGTGCTTAATAGTGGACACGCTGAGTCCTCTGCCTAAAAGGTAATCCCTTGCCCATTTTCCCTCGTCGGTTAAAAGGTGACTGTGGAAAAATCTGCCGGCTTCTTTATTTATATCGTAAATTCGGTTTTTAAGGCGGAGCATAGAATCGTCATAACCGCTGTCGGGCAAAGTGACCCCCGATTTTTCCGCCAAATGCTTAATTGACTCAATATAATCTAAATTTTCAATAAGTCCCGTAAAGGTGAAAACATCACCGCCCACACCGCAACCGAAACAGTAAAAGGAAGAAGTTTCGGGATACACCGTGAAAGATGGGGTTTTTTCACCGTGGAACGGGCAAAGCCCCACAAGGTTTTTACCCCTGCGTTTAAGGGTTACATATTGGGAAATAACCGATTCAATATCATTTCGGTATTTGATTTCGTTAATAACGTCCTCAGGTATTGCCAAACTTCTACCTCCTTTGTCGGTGTTTTGAAAATTTATATCTCCCAGGATTTCGGAATGTATATCTCCTTAAATAATGTTATGGCATAGTGATCGGTCATACCTGCAATATAATCGGCGACCGCCCGTTCTTTACCCTCGTTTTCCATAATGCGGATATATTCTTCGCTCATTTTATGGGGATTTTTGCAAAAATAGGTGTATAGCCCCTCGATTATGCCCTGCACCTTGGTTTCTTCCGATTTTGCTCTCGGATTTCTGTAAACCGAGTCAAAAAGGAATGCGTGGAGCATATTATAATACTTTTCGGTTTCCTTGTCCATTAAAATATCATTGTCACTTGCATTAACAAGGGAATTCACGAGGGTGGTAATACGTTTACTTTTACTGTCACCCAAAGCGTCGCAAATATCCGCAGGAATATCGCCGTAACCTATAATTCCGGCTCTGACGGCATCGTCGATATCGTGGTTTATGTATGCGATTCTGTCGGCATAGCGGACAATCTTGCCCTCAAGGGTTTTTGCCCACTCGCCTCTGGTATGGTTTTTAATACCGTCCAAAACCTCATAGGTGAGGTTAAGACCTTTGCCGTTTTTTTCGATTTTCTCGCAAATACGGACACTTTGCTCAAAGTGGGTGAAACTGCCCTCAAAAAGACTGTCGATAGCCCTCTCCCCTGCGTGACCGAAGGGAGTATGCCCCAAATCGTGACCCAAAGCAATAGCCTCGGTTAAATCCTCGTTAAGCCTCAATGCTCGGGCAATGGTTCTGGCAATTTGGGAAACCTCCAATGTATGGGTTAAACGGGTGCGGTAGTGGTCAAGTTCGGGGGACAAAAACACCTGAGTTTTGTGTTTTAATCTTCGAAATGCACGGCAGTGAAGAATTCTGTCCCTATCCCTTTGAAAGTCGGTACGCAAAGGGCATTTTTCTTCAAAAATCTTTCTGCCCTTCGTTTCGGCAGCAAAAGAAGCATTTGGGGACAAAATCAATTTTTCGTTCTGCTCGGTAATAATCCTTGCACACTCCATTTAACTCACCTCTAATAATATATTAGCCCATTTTGTCGAAATACCTTTATTTTAGGTAAATTAAATTTTCTGCAACTTGTTTTACAGAGGTTGCAAATTTTCACCTTTTGTGGTATCATAATAACATACCACACTACATTTGAATAAATGACTTCTAATACGGGAGACTATCCTTTGGTAAAAGGTGTCTCTCTTATTTCCGTATTGGAAGTCGGTGTAGTGTGGTAGCGAAACCGAGAGGCACTTTTTCGGCACACTCTTCGGGGTGTGCTTTTTTAATTTACAGGGTGGTTAAATGGGGTATTATTGGCGGCCTTATCAACAGGCACTTAACAATTTTTTTGAGTGGTTATTCGCAGACAAGCGAGAACGGAAAATATTAAAATATGTTCCACAGTGTTGCAGAAATTGTGAAATTTTGGGTATATGCCGTGATGAAGATAATAATTGGAAATGCCGTAACGGTTGCCAATTTATAAAGAAAGCCCCCTTTGACTACAATACCCCTTTGAAACTCAACCGGCGAAAAATAAAGATATTCAAAAAGAAACTACCGCTAAAACGAGTTGTTGTAGCAGGCAGCAGAACTTTTACTAACTATAAAATAGCAAAAGAATATATTGATTTCTGCCTATCTGACATACGCAAGAAAAACGAAATTATAATTGTTTCGGGTGGAGCAAAAGGCAGTGACGCACTCGGAGAACGCTATGCAAAACAAAACGGTTTTGAGATTGAAATATACCTTGCAGATTGGGATACCTACGGTAAGAGTCCAGGGGCAAGAAGAAATAAAAAAATGGCAGAAATCAGCGATTATGTAATTTGCTTTTGGGACGGAAAGAGCAAAGGTACAAAAATAATGATAGATTATGCCAAACAATTTAATAAATCCTTGAAAATCAAGAAAATAAATAACGCAAAAAACGAAAAAGCACCATAACGGTGCTTCAGACTGTAGACAAATCAGATTTTCTAATTGTTTTAGAATCAATTTACTTTTTGTTTTTTTGGCGACAGGTGCGGCAGAAAAACACCTTATAAGCGAAAACCACCAAATAAGGCGGTTTTCAAGGGTACGTGGGTGGTATTGGCGGGAGTGGAGTGCAGTCCGAAAATCATTATATTTTCGGCGAAGGTTATTCCCGCCAAGAGAGTGGCGACTTTGTCGACACTCTCAAGCACCATAACGGCGCTTGACAAAAACACCATAATGGTGTATCATATAATTGAAATAAGGCAAATCGTATAGACGGTTTGCCCTCAGATGAATGATTAAAGAATAATCGCTCGTTTTCTCAGGACGGGGCGATTATTTCTTTTTTATGACCGTTATTACAAGAGTTATAACCGAAATTATAACTATACTAAACTGAAACAAGTCCTGATTAGTTATGTACATAGGGCATCACCCCCGTTTCCGAGGGCAAGATTAAACCGCCTACCGTTTAAGGTTTGCCTTATTCCAAAAGAATTTTACCAAATAAAATCATATTTTTCAACATATATTGACAATTTTGAAAGTAAATCAATTTTGGGTTACACCTTTCATTACACACACTAACAAAAAACAAAATTTTCAATATGTTTTGGAGTGTGTAAAATACACACTATCACAGATTTACAAACAAAAGCAAAGGACACCCACCAAAACGGTGAATGTCCCGAAAAGCCTTTATTTATGCGGTTTTTCGCTTATTTGAAATATCTGTTAAGAAGTCCCTCAAATGCCTTGCCGTGGCGAGCTTCGTCCCTTGCCATCTCATGAACAGTGTCGTGAATAGCGTCAAGATTTAACTCTTTTGCAAGTTTAGCAAGTTCAAACTTACCAAGTGTTGCACCGTTTTCAGCGTCAACACGCATCTCAAGATTTTTCTTGGTGGAGTCGGTTACAACTTCACCCAAAAGTTCTGCGAATTTTGCAGCGTGCTCAGCCTCTTCAAGGGCAGCCTTTTCCCAATACATACCGATTTCGGGATAACCCTCTCTGTGAGCCACACGTGACATTGCAAGATACATACCAACTTCACAGCACTCACCGTTGAAGTTTTCACGAAGTCCCGAGATAATTCTCTCGTCAACGTCTTTAGCAACGCCTACAACGTGCTCAGCAGCCCAGGTCTTTTCGGTTGCCTGCTCTTGGAACTTAGATGCAGGAGCATTACAAATGGGGCATTTGTCAGGAGCGGAATCGCCCTCATGAACATAACCGCAGATTAAACAAACATACTTTTTCATTTTTCATTATCCTCTCATATAAAAATTTTGATTTATGCTAATCCCTTTAAAGGGTAAAAGCCGATTTTATTTTTGACAGTTTTTGCAGTATCCGTATACCACATAAACCGGCGTTTCGGCAACAAAGCCGTATTTTTCCTGCAAATTTTCCAAAGGATTTCCGTCAAGCGCGGCGTCAATAATGGCACCGCAACGTTTGCAGGTAAGGTGAAAATGGGGCGAAGTATCAAAATCGAAATGCTCCTTACCGTCCCTCACATCAACGCTCGAAATCTCGCCTGATTTTTTAAGTGCAGAAAGATTTCTGTAAACCGTGCCAAGGCTTATATTAGGAATGATTTTCCGAGTTTCGTTATATATCCAATCGGCAGTGGGGTGGGTGTTGGTGGAGGATATAACATTTAAAATTGTCTCACGCTGTCGTGAATAGTTTTTCATAACCGCAATCTCCGCAAAATATAAATCAGTAATGATTACTATTTTATTATACTCAAAATTCAGGTTTTGTCAATAGGTTTCTAAAATTTTTGTAAAAAATTCAATAAACGCTTCTCTTTTCTTGACTTTTTCGGGGTTTGATAATAAAATATATAATATAATTGATATATAAAGGAGAAGCCTTATGAAAACTTTTAAAAGGTCTTTTTCACTTCTTATTTCTTTAATCTTAATATTCGGTCTTTGTGCCTGCAGTGATATTGACCCGAATTACGGTGTTTCGGAATCCTCCTCTAACACCTCAGAAACCGCCGAACCTGATACCGATGAAACAGAGGATGCAAAAATCATTTCGTCGGACAGGGTTATGTCCACCTTCTTCGATATCAGCCTTTTTGACGAGGAAAACTATTCCGAAATTTATTTAGGCAAAAAGTTCGAAATTGACGGAGTTTACGGAGGCAAAAATCTCCCCGTTCCCGCAACCTTGGAAGATTTGGCAGAAATCGGTTGGGTGCTGGCTGAGGGTAATGAATATAATGAAAATTCCCTTGTTTTCTCATACGAAACCATTGACGTTGTTTTCCAAAACGAAAACGGACTTAAGGTTAAAGCCCAGTGTTATAATTCCTCACGTTCCTCGGTGAAACTGTCGGAGTGCTATGTGGTTAAATTCCGCATTGAAAACGATTTTTATGTTGACAGTAATAATTACAGTCCCTTTAATGTTAACGGCATAACCAATACAATGGCAGTTACAGATGTTATTGACACTCTGGGAACCCCCTCCCACTTCTATGCCGTCAGTGAGGACAGTTATTATCTTGACTACTTCATAAGTAAACGTGACCGCCGTAACGGTATTACGGTTTATATAAACCCCGTTGACGATACCGTTACTTCGGTTGAATTCTCATTCTATAAATAAGGTGATACAAATGGAAAAATTCCTTTCTCCCGCAGATATTTTACTTGCCAAGACAGACCTCACAAAGTGGTCGGTTATTGCCTGCGACCAATACACAAGCGAACCCGAATATTGGGCGGAAACCGAAAAAACAGTGGGAGATAATCCCTCGGCTTTGAAGATTGTTTTGCCCGAAGTTTATTTGTCCGGTGACAACAGCCAACGGATCAACGAAATCAACCGCAATATGAAGGAGTATTTGGAAAGTGATGTATTTGAAACACTTCAAAATACTATGATTTTAACCCTACGCACCCTTAAAAACGGTGCCGTTAGAAAGGGTATTGTGGGTCTTATTGATTTGGAGGATTACAGTTACGAAAAAGGCTCCCATGCTTTAATTCGTGCCACCGAGGCAACGGTTGTGGAACGAATTCCGCCCAGGGTGGAAATTCGCAAGGACGCTATTTTGGAAATGCCCCATGTAATGCTTCTTATAAACGACCCTAAAAAAACAGTTATTGAACCTTTGGCTCTAAATTCCGAGGATTATGAAAAACTTTACGATTTCACCCTTATGCAAAATGCAGGCTCCGTAAAGGGATATAAAATACCCGACGAAACCGTGGCGGAAATTAACAGGGCTTTGGAAACCCTTAAAAACGAGAATGACGGTCTGCTTTTTGCTGTTGGTGACGGTAACCATTCTCTTGCAACCGCTAAGGAGTGCTATAAAAATCACGGCGGAAACCGCTATGCTTTGGTTGAGGTTGTTAACATTCACGATTCTTCTTTGGAGTTTGAGCCGATTTACAGAACGGTTTTCGGTGCCGACCCCAATACCCTCATAAATGCCTTTGTTGAGGCTATGGGAGGAGAGTATCAGGGTGCCGATGCACATAACTACACCTGCGTTTTCGGTGACACGGAAACAAAACTCAGCCTTAAAGCAAAATCCCATTTGGCGGTTGCAGACCTGCAAATTTTCCTGGACGAATACATAAAGGCAAACCCCCAAGTTAAGGTTGACTATATCCACGGAATTGAAAACACAAAGAAGGTAGCACTTAGAGAAAACGGAGTTGGCTTTATATTCGACGGAATGGAAAAAAGCGACCTTTTCCCCGCCGTTTCTGCCGATGGTTCACTACCCAGAAAGACATTTTCTATGGGCTGTGCCGACGATAAACGTTTTTATTTAGAGGCAAGAAAAATAAAATAAGCAATTATTTATAGCCATTATCAAAAACCGCTTTACGGCGGTTTTTGCTTTTCGGGGAAATTTTAGAAAACTTAGGAATTTTTCTATTGACAAAAGAATAGTTTTATCATATAATAATATTTGCTCGTTTGGGGCATTAGCTCAGTTGGTTAGAGCAACCGGCTCATAACCGGTCGGTCCGCGGTTCGAGTCCGTGATGCCCCACCAAAACGGCAACCTTAAATATAGGGGTATGGTGTCAATGGTAGCACACCGGTCTCCAAAACCGTTTGTGAGGGTTCGAGTCCTTCTACCCCTGCCAGTCGAGAGCCTCGACACGCTGTTCGCGTAGTTGAGGTTCTTCTTTTTTAAAGTTTTATATCTCGCGTTTAAGGTTAATATAAAAATTATATCTAATAATAGTTCATCCTTTTGGATGGGCTATTATTTTTTTATATCAAGAAAGGACTCGAACACGACGTCCCAAAACTGTTTGCAGTTTTGGAGAAAAACAGTTCGGCGAACTGTTTTTTAGTCGTCCAAACAAACGAAGTTTGTGCGAAAAAGTCCTTCTACCCCTGCCAAAACAAAAATCCTGTCGACTTTTGTCGATGGGATTTTTGTTTTGTATTATTCATTTTTCAT
>JAZNOA010000029.1:0-15406 GCA_045580545.1 Acutalibacteraceae bacterium
ACTTTCTGTTCACAACAGAAGATACAATAATTTTCCTATGCGTCCTCTTAATTGGAAATCTCCCGCTGATTATTTAAAGGCTTTTCTTATTAACGGTGAAGTTTTCTAATTTTGTAACACATCATTGACAAACCTACAAAATTGAAAAAAACTAAAAATCTCACTTGACGAACTTTAAAAAATGTGATATATTTTATGTAAAATCTGACATTAAGATTCCCGCTTTTGCGGTTTCTGAGGTGGAAGATGTCGGGATGAAATAAAATTTCAGTATATATCTGACCGCATCTTACCGGATGCGGTTTATTTTTTGAAAAGGAGAAATGAAAATGGAAACAAGAGTTGCAGTTATGGGAATTATTGTGGAGGAATTAGATTCGGTTGAGGCTCTCAACGGGCTTTTGCATGAGTTCGGTGAATATATTATAGGACGAATGGGACTTCCTTACAGGGAGAAGAAGATAAACATTGTGTCCATCGCTATTGATGCCCCACAGGACATTATTTCCACCCTTGCGGGAAAAATCGGAGCCATAAAGGGTGTCAGCGTTAAAACCGCTTATTCAAATGTGATTACCAATGAATGATAGACTTTTGGGGCTGATTGACAAACTGGCAGTAAGTCACAGTTTAAGTCTTTCGGAATATGAGGAGTTGCTGGACGGTAAAACCTCAGAACTTTTGGAATATTCCTCAAAAAAAGCGGTGGAACTTCGCAAAGGTATTTACGGCAACGATGTATATGTCCGAGGTCTTATAGAAATCAGCAATATATGTAAAAATGACTGTCTTTATTGCGGTATTCGTCACAGCAACAAGGGTTGTTCAAGGTACCGGCTGAGCAAAGAAGAAATTTTGTCCTGCTGTGAAGACGGCTATAATTTGGGATTTCGTACCTTTGTTATGCAGGGTGGGGAAGACCCCTATTTCACCGACGAACTCCTTTGCGGAATAATTCGCAAAATTAAAGAGAAATATCCCGACTGTGCGGTGACCTTGTCCTTGGGAGAGCGAAGTTTTGAGAGTTACAAGGCACTATACGACGCGGGGGCAGACAGATATTTGCTCCGCCACGAAACGGCGGACCCTGAGTTGTACCGCAAACTTCATCCTGAGGAAATGTCCTTTCAAAACCGAATGGAATGCCTTAGAAATCTCAAGGAAATAGGTTTTCAAACAGGTTGCGGTTTTATGGTGGGTTCCCCTTACCAAACCAACCGTTCTTTGGCAATGGATTTAAAATTCGTGGAAGAATTTCGCCCTGCCATGTGCGGAATTGGACCCTTTATTCCCCATAACGCAACCCCCTTTGCGGAGTTCAAAGCAGGAACTCTTGAAGACACTTTGTTTTTACTATCTCTGCTAAGATTGATAGACCCAAGTCTTTTACTGCCTGCCACCACGGCTTTAGGCACCATAGACCCCACGGGTCGGGAAAAAGGAATTTTGGCAGGGGCAAATGTTGTTATGCCCAACCTTTCACCTGTGTCGGTTCGGAAGAAATACGAACTTTACGATAACAAAATCTGCACGGGGGAAGAGTCGGCACAGTGCAAACAATGTCTTAACCGAAGAATGGAATCCATAGGCTATGAAATTGTCACCTCAAGGGGAGACAAAAAGCCTTTTGATATTTAATTTTTTAATAGAAAGAAGTAATTGTTAATGTCACAGTACAATCCAAAATCATTAAAAGCCGAGGAATTTATAAACCATGAAGAAATTCTCGACACTATCCGCTATGCAGAGGAAAACAAGCATAATGTTGAGTTGATTGACAGTTTGCTCCAAAAAGCCCGTCCTGTTAAAACCGAAAACGGGGTTCACTGTCAGGGTCTTACCCACCGAGAGGCATCGGTGCTTCTTGCCTGCGATATCCCCGAAAAGGTGGAGGAAATGTACCGTCTTGCCGAGGAGATTAAACTGGCTTTTTACGGCAACCGAATTGTTATGTTTGCTCCCTTATATCTTTCAAATTACTGCGTAAACGGTTGTGTTTACTGTCCTTATCACTATAAAAACAAGCACATTGCCCGCAAAAAACTCACCCAAGAAGAGGTGCGTAAAGAGGTTATAGCACTTCAGGATATGGGTCATAAACGCCTTGCCATTGAAGCGGGCGAGGACCCTGTTAACAACCCCATTGAGTATATTTTGGAGTGTATCAAAACCATTTACAGTATTAAGCATAAAAACGGTGCAATCCGCCGAGTTAATGTTAATATTGCCGCAACCACCGTGGAAAACTACCGCAAACTTAAAGAGGCAGGAATAGGCACATATATTCTTTTCCAGGAAACCTATCACAAGGAAAGTTATCTGCAACTTCACCCCACAGGTCCCAAGCACGATTATGCCTACCACACAGAGGCTATGGACCGTGCTATGGAGGGCGGAATTGATGACGTTGGTTTAGGTGTTTTATTCGGTCTTGAGGGCTATCAGTATGAGTTTGCAGGACTTTTAATGCACGCCGAACACTTAGAGGCGGCTCACGGTGTGGGTCCTCACACCATAAGCGTTCCCCGTATTAAGCGTGCGGACGATATCGACCCCGATGTGTTTGATAACGGAATACCCGATGAGATTTTTGAAAAAATTATAGCATGCATCCGCATTGCCGTTCCCTATACGGGTATGATTATTTCCACCAGAGAGAGCGAAGCGGTTCGCGCCAAGGCGTTGGGACTGGGAATTTCTCAGATAAGCGGTGCCTCCCGCACTTCTGTTGGGGGTTACACCGAGGAGGAACGTCCCCACGATTCCGAGCAGTTTGATGTTTCGGATCAGAGAACCCTTGACGAGGTGGTAAACTGGCTGATGAAACTCGGGTATATCCCCTCATTCTGCACCGCCTGCTACCGAGAGGGCAGAACAGGAGACCGCTTTATGAGTCTTTGCAAAAACGGTCAGATTTTAAACTGCTGTCATCCTAACGCTTTGATGACCCTTGGCGAATATCTTGTTGACTACGCAAGTGAGGATACCAAAAAGGTGGGATTTGAGTTGATAGAAAAGGAACTCAAGAAAATCCCCGCCGAAAAGGTATGCAAAATCGCCACCGAAAACATTGAACAGATTAAAAACTCTAACCGCCGTGACTTTAGATTTTAATAAAAAATCTTTTTAGAATGCCTTAGGAGGAATATTTATGAGCCTTAATTCCACAGTTTCAGCAGAACGGGTACATATCGGTTTTTTCGGTCTTAGAAATGCGGGAAAATCCAGTTTGGTCAATGCCGTAACGGGGCAAAATCTGTCTGTTGTGTCAGAGGTTTTGGGCACCACCACTGACCCTGTTAAAAAGGCAATGGAACTCTTGCCTTTGGGTCCTGTTGTTATAATTGACACACCGGGAATTGACGACGAGGGAAAACTGGGCGAACAACGTGTTGCCCGTGCATTGCAAATTCTCAGGCAGACGGATATTGCTATATTGGTGGTTGACGGACAAAAGGGTTTGCAAGGAGCCGACCGAGAAATGATTGAACTTTTCAAAAAGAAGAATTTGCCGTATATCACAGTTTTCAATAAGGCAGATTTACTCCGCGAAATTCCGACTGAAACCGAAACGGAAATATATGTCAGTTCCGAAACTAAAGCAGGTATTTTTGAACTCAAGGAAAAAATCGCCCGAATGGCAAAATCTGCGGAAAACGACAGAAAGATTGTTGCCGATTTGGTAAAGGCGGGGGATACCGTGATACTTGTCACCTCCATAGACTCCGCCGCACCCAAGGGAAGACTTATTCTTCCCCAGCAACAAACCCTGCGTGAACTTTTAGAGGCGGGGGTTATTTCTTTAGTTGTTAGAGAAAGTGAACTTAAAGAGGCTTTAGACTCTCTTAAAACCCCGCCTGCATTGGTTGTCACCGATTCCCAAGCCTTCGGTGTTGTAAGCGAGATTGTGCCACGGGACATTCCCCTTACCTCTTTTTCCATTCTCTTTGCAAGATATAAGGGCGACCTTGCCACGGTTATAGGCGGAGCGGCAACACTTGACCGCCTAAAGGAAGGGGACAAGGTTTTAATCTCCGAGGGTTGCACCCACCACCGCCAATGCAAGGATATCGGCACCGTTAAACTGCCCGGTTGGCTTGAAAACTATACGGGTAAAAAACTTTCCTACTCCTTTACTTCGGGCAACGAATTCCCCGAAGATGTGTCGGAGTATTCGCTGGTAGTACACTGCGGAGGCTGTATGCTAAATGAAAAGGAAATGAAGTCCCGATTGGAAATTTGCACCGAGCAGGGTGTTCCCGTTACGAATTACGGTATAGCCATAGCACAGATGCACGGAATTTTAAAACGTTCCATAGAAATGTTCCCCGATCTATTAAGCCTCTTTGAGAAGGAATAAAGTATATTTGAACACGCGGTAAAATCAGCAAAAGGTATATAAGAAGGGTTAATTTATGAATCTTATAGGACAGATTGTGGGTTTTGTCGCAATCGGCATATCCTCCGTGATATACTTGCAGAAGAGCAGAAGAAAAATACTCACCGTAAAACTTATTACCGATGTTACCTGGGCTACTCATCATTTATTATTGGGCAATATCATAGCGGGAACATCGGCAGGTATTGCGATTTTGCGGGAGATATTATTCATTAAAAAGCCAAGACCCGTTTATTTGGTAATCTTCCCGATTTTGCTTTTTCTGCCCCTTATTTTTACATATAAAAATATAACATCATTTATCCCGCCGATCGCTTCCACTCATTCAACCTTCGGATTTTACTGTAAAAATGTGAGACTTATTAAGTTGTTTGCGGTTTTGGTGTCGGTGCTGTCGCTGACATACGCCGTTTTTAATAATTCCATAGCATCGGCTGTTAATGAACTTATTGTCTTGAGTTCTCTTGCGATTTAGGCAATTAAGGTGCATATAGAAAAAACAGCCGTTATATAACGGTTTTGGTTGATGATGCAGAAACCGAGAAAAAATAAATTCCCGAAATTTAAAAAAATGCTTGCATTTTTGTCACGTGTGTGCTATAATCTTTGAGCATTTAGTTCGCTTGAGTCCTTATCAAGCGGGTTCGTGCCGAAAATTCGACACCTAACGGGTGGTCCTCTAAGGTTAAACCTTTATGAACATCTGTAAAAAAGTAAGGAGGAAAAACTAATGGACGCTATTAAGGAAATCGCTCAGAGTCAACTTAAAACCGACGTTCCCGAAATTCTTATCGGTAGCACTGTTAAGGTGCACGTTAGAATTAAGGAAGGCGAAAAGGAAAGAATTCAGATTTTCGAAGGAACTGTTATTGCTAAGAATAACAGCGGCATCGCTGAAACCTTTACCGTTCGCCGTGTGGCATACGGTTGCGGCGTGGAGAGAGTATTCCCTGTTCACTCACCCTCAGTTGCCAAGGTTGAACTTGTTCGCAAGGGTCGTGTTCGCAGAGCAAAACTTTACTATCTCCGTGACAGAGTCGGTAAGGCTGCAAAGGTTAAGGAACTTATCTAATGAATTTAGGAGGGTTAAGGGTTTAATGCCGCTGACCCTCCTTTATTTTTCAGTTTTTATAACTCGCGATAGGTAAAGTTCACCTGTCACCCTGAGTGTGAACGAAGGGTCTGCTTGAGATTCTTCACTTCGTTCAGAATGACAAGGGGGAAGATTTTACATTTAAAATGACAATAACTTTATACTACCCCGACATTTAGAATAGAATCTTATCATCTTAGAGGCGGTGAAAAAATGGATAACAACGAAAACGGATTTATAATAAATACCTCCTTTGCCGAGGAGTTGCCCGAAGAACCTCCTCAGAACAATCAAACCTTCGCCGGCGAGTTTTTGGAATGGATCGAGGTGCTTTGCAGTGCCATGGTGATGGTTGTGGTTTTATTCACCTTTGTTTTCAGGATTGCCACTATTGAAGGAGAGTCTATGTTATACACCTTAGAGGAAAATGACAAGGTGGTTATATCCAACCTAAACTATGAGCCTCGTCAGGGAGATATTGTTGTGGTTTCCCGTAATGCGGAAAACACTATTAAGGCGGAAACAACCAGCAATGAGCCTATTATAAAGAGGGTTATTGCCGTTGGCGGTCAGACCGTTGATATAGACTTTAAAACCGGTACCGTTTATGTTGACGGCAAGGTTTTAGAGGAGGATTATTTGGGCAGTCCCACCTATGACAAATACGATGTGGATTTTCCCATTTATATCCCCGAGGGCTACATTTTCATTATGGGCGACAACCGAGGAAATTCTATGGACAGCCGAGACGGAAGAATAGGCGAGGGCGGTCTTGTGGACGAACGCTATGTTTTAGGCAGAGCCATATACCGTTTTATGCCCTTTAATAAAATAGGTAAATTAAAATGAGTATGAGTGAGAACACCCAAAGTATACAGTGGTTTCCGGGTCACATGGCGAAAACACGCCGAAAAATTGCCGAGATTTTGCCCCTTATTGATGCGGTGGCGGAAGTGGTGGATGCTCGAATCCCCATAAGTTCCCGCAACCCCGAATTAGGGCAGATGATTTCGGGCAAACCCCATATTATTCTTCTCAACAAGTGCGATATGGCGGATAAGGAAATCACCGATAGATGGATAGAATTCTATAAAAAACAGAATATAACCGCCATTCCTCTTGACTGCAAAAGCGGAAAGGGAATAGGTCAGTTTAAGACTTCGGTTAAAACCGTTCTTGCCGATAAACTCCTATACTATAAATCAAAAGGTATGGTGGGCAAGCCCTTAAGAGTGATGGTTGTGGGCATTCCCAATGTGGGCAAATCCACCTTTATCAACAAAATTGCGGGAAAGACCCGTGCCAAGGCGGAAAACCGACCGGGAGTGACCCGCGGCAACCAATGGTTTACCATTGATAAAGAGTTGGAGTTACTTGACACCCCCGGCGTTTTGTGGCCCAAGTTTGAGGACAAAACCGTTGGGGAGCATTTAGCCTTTACCGGTGCTATTAAGGACAGGATTTTAGACACCGAACTTTTGGCTATGCGGCTGCTGGAAATTCTTTCGGTTTCTTATAAAGAAATGCTGGTGAACCGCTATGGCGACTTAGATTTTGAGTGCGACAGTTACGACCTGCTTTGCCAAATCGGAAAAAAGCGGGGAATGGTAATCCGTGGGGGCGATGTGGACACCGAGCGGGCTGCAAATATGCTCCTTGAGGAATACCGAAACTGCAAAATCGGGTTAATAACCCTTGAAAGGCCGGAACAAAATGCCTGATTTTTTATTGGAAAAACAAGCAAATTCTAAAGGTTTCAAATTTGTCTGCGGTGTTGACGAGGCAGGCAGAGGCCCCTTAGCAGGCCCCGTATGTGCGGCGGCGGTGATTTTGCCTATTGACGCAGAGATTGAGGGTCTTAACGATTCCAAAAAACTCAGCGAAAAGAAGCGTGAGGAACTTTTTCCTCTGATAACAGAAAAGGCGATAGGTTATTCCATAGCCTATGCCTCGGTTGAGGAAATTGAAGAACACAATATTTTAAATGCCACATATCTTGCTATGAACAGAGCCATTGAGGGGCTCGGCACACCTGCCGACTTTGCCCTTATTGACGGAAATAGGGTGCCGGCAGGCATAAAAATCCCTTGCGAAACGGTGGTTAAGGGGGACTCAAAATCAATGTCCGTTGCGGCGGCATCGGTTCTCGCAAAGGTGACCCGTGACCGACTGATGCTGGAACTTGATAAGGCATATCCGCAGTATAATTTCAAAAAACACAAGGGATACGGTACTAAAGAACACACCGATTTGATTTTGGAATACGGTGTATCACCTGTTCACCGACCCTCTTTCCTCAAAAAACTCTTGGGTGAAAAGAAATGAATTTAGGGGTTACGGGTAAAAAAGGCGAGGATATGGTGGCAAAATTCCTCATTAAAAGGGGATATACGGTTTTAAAGCGGAATTACATATGCCGTTTCGGTGAAATTGATATTATTGCTCGGAAAAACAACGTTGTTGCCTTTATTGAGGTTAAAACGAGGAAAGAAGATTCCCTTTTGAAACCTCTTGAAGCGGTGGACGGTCACAAACAACGCCGAATGACCCTAACGGCTGAGGATTATATAACAAAAACGGAGTCGGATAATCTCCAACCCCGTTTTGATGTGGCGGAAGTGACCGTCACAAAGGACAATAAGTACAGATTGAATTACATTAAAAATGCGTTTTGAGGTAGATTGAGAGTGGTTGCTGAAATTTCAGGCAACTGCTCTTTTCGTTTAGTTACAAGGTGAGCTTCTTCGTCGCTTCGTTCCTCAGAATGACATTGAAAATCTAAGCATTGTGTCATTCTCAGCAAGTGCAAGAAACTCTAATTACACACTGCAAAGTGCGAAATAGCAACCCCTCCGTCTTTTTGCTACGCAAAAATCCACCTCCCCTGTAAACAGTGGAGGTAAAGTTTGTGCTCCGCCCTACCTCCCATACTTGTAGGGGAGGTGTCAAAACGCAGTTTTGACGGAGGGGTTGTGAAATGCAAAATCGAAAAAAATCACATTATTGTTAACGGGTCGTCGAAAATCGCCGACCCCTACAATGAGATTCTTCGTTCGCCCAGGGTGACACTAAAAGGGGACGGTACAAAGGACGACCGCTTCGTTCTTTTGAAAAAATAAAACACCGAGTTTTTGCTCGGTGTTTTTCTATACATTGTATAATCTGTTCTTACCGGTTAAGAGGTGTGCTACGGCGGACGCAACTGCGAAATATGCAATTCCTTTAAAGCCGAACATCTCTCCGCACAGCAGAATTGCCGACAAGGAGCAGTTGGTGGCACCGCCGAAAAGCACTGCCATACCGAGAGCCGCACCGAAAGGAACAGGGACACCTAAAAGCAACGCCAAGGCTCCGCCCGAGGTGGCACCGATAAAGAATGTGGGAACAATTTCTCCACCCTTAAAGCCTGCGGCAACGGTTATGGCTGTGAAAATTATTTTAAGTAAAAATGCCTCATATTTAACGGTGTTATGAGAGAAAATTTTCTCCACAATATTCATTCCGCCGCCGTTGTAATCCCCGCTGCCCTCAATTACCGTGAGCAAAATTATAAGTATACCGCCCGCTGCAATTCTAATGTATGGATTTTTAAAGATTTTGCGGAACAGTTCCTTGGTTTTTTCCAGAGTGAAAACAAACAAAATGCAAACCGCCGAGCAGACAAGGATAATAACCCCGGTTTTCCAAAAAAGGGAAAAATCAAAGGCGGGCAAACTCAGTGAAAATCTTTCGGGGTGAACGCCGAGAATACCCGAAATCAAAAAGGCGGTAAAGCCCGAGAGCAAAGAGGGGATAAGCCATTTATAACTTTGCTTTTTCAGAAAGACAACCTCCGCCGCAAAGACGGCTGCCCCCAAAGGTGTGCCGAAAAAGGCGGAAAAGAATGCCGACATACCGCATACCGTACCTATGTCGCTCTTGCTTTCATCTACCTTGAGTTTATTCGATAAAAGGGAGGAAACCGCACCGCCCATTTGGAGTGCCGCACCCTCTTTGCCGGCACTTCCGCCGAAAAGGTGGGTTAAAAGAGATGATACAAAAACCGCCGGCAAAAGCCAAGGAGAAACCCTTTTTTCGCCCTTTAAACTTTTTAAAACACTGTCGGTGGATAAGCCTTCGGTTTTAAGAAGTTTATATATTTTAACGGTAAGCAAACCGCCTAAAGGAAGCAGAAAAACAAGCCAAGGGTTAGCGGTTCTGAGATTTGTAACCGCAGTGAACAAATGGAAGAAAACCGCTCCCACAACTCCGCCGCAAAGCCCTACGGTAAGGCTTATTAAAAGAATTGATAAATAGGGTTTAATATTTGAAATTTTATTTAATCTTTGCATTTTCCTTAATTATTTCCAAGGCCTTTTCTTTTACTGCCAAATTTTCTATACTGTATTCACCAACGGATTTTTTAATGGTTTCGGCATCAACCGAAGTGCCGGAACTTTCATATTCCTTAACGAGTTCTTTGAGTTTGGTTTCTATATCCTTTTCGGTAACGGTTACACCCTCTTTATCCAAGATAGCGTAAAGAGGCATAGTTTCTTCAATCAGGGGTTTAATCTGGGAATTGAGCAGATTGTTTTCAAAATCAATCATAGTCATTCCGTTTTGGATTATATAGGATTCAAGGCTCATTCCGTAATAGGAAGTGAAGTTATTGTTAAGGGCGTCCTTGATTTGGGTTTTAAGGGTTTTAACATCCTCGTCGGGGTATTCCTTAACTTCGCTCTTTGAGATAACGCAGTCTAAGAAATAGTTTTCGGTAGCACGCTCCTTAACATTGTTTTCATATTCTTTCAAGGTTTTATATCCCAAATCCTCATATATATCTTTGGGCTGGACACCGTCGGTTGTTTGAACCGAGTTTACGGTAACGGTGAAAACCACATCGGCACCGTTGAGTTCTTCATTACCGTAATCTTCGGGAAAGGTAAGGTTAAGGTCAATAGTTTTTCCGATTTCGGCACCGATAAGTCCGCTTTCAAAACCCTCAATAAAACTGTTTGATCCGATTTCCAAATCATACCCTTCGGCTGTTCCGCCCTCAAAGGCGACACCGTCCTTCTTGCCCACATAATCTATATTGGCAATGTCCCCCTCAGAAACGGTGCCTTCGGTTTTCTCAATGTATAAACTGTTGTTTTTAATGTCTGAAACTATGACATTGTCATAAAATTCGCCGTATTCATCCGAAGATGTGTCAAAGGTGATGCCCTTATAATCCGCAAGGGTTAAAGCCTTGTCAAAATCCACGGAAGAAAAAAGTATTGTTTTGTTTTTTCCGCAGGCGGTAAGAAGGGCCAAAAGCCAAAAAACAACAAGCATTAAAGATAAAATTCTTTTCATATTTCCATATCCTCATTTCCAAGACTGCCCTTTGAGGCGGCCTTTAAATATGCATTTATAAATCCGTCTAAATCGCCGTCCATAACCGAGTTGATATTTCCCGATTCAAAGCCGGTTCGGTGGTCTTTGGCAAGGGTATAGGGCATAAACACATAGGAGCGAATTTGGGAGCCCCAGGCGATTTCCTTTTGAACCCCCTTAATGTCATCAATCTTTTCCAAATGCTCCCGCTCTTTAATCTCAAGAAGTTTGGATTTAAGCATTTTCATTGCCTTTTCCCTGTTTTGGAACTGACTTCTCTCGTTTTGGCAGGCAACCACAATTCCCGTTGGAATATGGGTTAAACGAACGGCAGATGAGGTTTTGTTAATGTGCTGACCGCCCGCTCCCGAAGAACGGAAAACGTCCATTTTAATATCCTCTTCCCGAATGTCAACGTCCTTGTCGTCGGTGATTTCGGGCATAACCTCAAGGGAGGCGAAAGAGGTGTGTCTTCTGCCCGAGGCATCAAAGGGGGAAACACGCACCAAGCGGTGAACGCCCGACTCTCCCTTTAAATAACCGTAGGCATTATCCCCCTCAATGGAGAGAACCGCACTTTTAAGTCCTGCCTCGTCACCGTCAAGAAAGTCAAGCATATTAACCTTGAAACCGTGGCGTTCGGTCCAGCGGGTATACATTCTCGCAAGCATTGAAACCCAGTCCATAGCCTCGGTGCCTCCGGCTCCGGCGTGGAAGGTGAGAATGGCGTTGTTGCGGTCGTATTCCCCTGTCAAGAGGGTTTGAAGGCGTTGCGACGCAAGACTGTTTTCAAGTTCCTCAATGGAAGACTCGATTTCGGGGATAAGGGACAGGTCCCCCTCCTCGTCACCCATCCCGATAAGCACCTCAAGGTCCTCATAAAGGGTGACACTTTTATCGTAAAGTTCCACTGTGTTTTTCAGTTTACCCGTTTTTTGAACTATTTTTTGGCTTTCTTCCGGGTTATCCCAAAAACCGGGAGCGGAGGATTTCATTTCAAGTTCCTCAATCTCCCGCTTTAAGCGGTCATACCCTAAGGCATCTTTCAGGTCGGTGAGTTCCGCCTTGTTAGCCACAAGCCTTAAATTCAGTTGCTCGAATTCAAGCATAAATTTTCTCCTTATTTAGTTAATACAAAGGCACACCAATTTTCCTTATACTTTTGGTCTGCAATTTTAAAGCCGTTGTCATAAACCGCTTTTAAGACATCGTCTTTTCTGATATCTATAATCCCCGAAACGATTAAAACACCGTCTTCGGTCATAAATTCGCCCACATTCGGAAGCAGTCGGATTATAACGTCGGCAACGATATTTGCACAGATAACCCGATATTTACCGCTCACAACCTCTGTAAGATCACCGACGGCAAAGGTTACTTTATGGGATATACCGTTTATTTCGGCATTTTCCTTTGCGGTTTTAACCGACTGGGCATCAATATCCACGCCGTATGCGGTTTTGCCCCCTAACAGCACCGAGGCCAAGGCTAATATACCGCTGCCGCAGCCAATGTCCAGCATATCGGTGTTTTCATCAACAAACCTTTGCAAAAGTTCAAGGCAAAGGGAGGTGGTGGCGTGGGTTCCAGTTCCGAAAGCGGCTCCGGGGTCGATGCTCAAAATTGTGCGATTGTCCTTATTATCGTATTTTTCCCAACTGGGTACAACCGCCAACTTTTCCCCGATTTCAATGGGGTGGAAATACTTTTTCCAGTTTTCGTTCCAGTCGGTGTCCTCAACCTGAGTGTTACCGACCTCAAAAGGAATTTTTTCTGCATTAAGGCGTTCCTTTAAAAACTCCAAAGCCTCTGCCGCATTGTCACACTCGGATATATAAATGTGAATAACCGAATTTGCCCTGTCTTTCCCCAATAATTCCTCATCAATTAAATCAATATGGGCAATTTCCAAAGCAGAGGTTTCCAAATCGGAATAATCCTCAATATAGATGCCGTAGGGCACGGTCATATTGGCTATAGCCGCGGCACTGTCCGTATATTCCTGCGGCACACTTACCGTAATTTCAGTCCAATTCATATAATCACCGAAAAACATTCTATCATAAACGGCTCCAAAAAGCAACAAATTTTATGTACACTCCCAAAAAAGTTCTTGCATTTGAAGGAGTGTTGTGATATAATTATTCGGCTAATGGAAAATTAGCAAATAAAACACACATTTTGCTCATTAACGGCGGTAAAAACCGCAGGTGTCACTCAATACTGTCGGGTGATTTTCATTCGGGCAAGATGGAGGAAAATTCTTAGGAGGAAAAAGAAATGGCAGTAGTATCAATGAAACAACTTCTTGAAGCAGGCGTTCACTTCGGACACCAGACAAGACGTTGGAACCCGAAAATGGCTGAGTACATTTTCACAGAAAGAAACGGTATTTACATTATCGACCTTCAGAAAACCGTTAAGAAACTTAACGACGCTTATATGTTCGTTCGTGACATTGCGGCTGAGGGCGGCGATATCCTTTTCGTAGGTACCAAAAAACAGGCTCAGGATTCTATTAAAGAGGAAGCCGAGCATTGCGGTATGCCCTATGTTAACGCTCGTTGGCTTGGCGGTATGCTCACAAACTTCACAACCATTAAAACCAGAATTGCCCGTTTAAATCAACTTCGCACCATGCGTGACGACGGCACTTTCGAACTTCTCCCCAAAAAGGAAGTTATTAAACTTAACCTTGAGATTGAGAAACTCGAAAAGTTCCTCGGCGGTATTCAGGAAATGAAGAAGGCACCTGCTGCTATGTTCATTGTTGACCCCCGCAAGGAAAGAATTGCCGTTGCCGAGGCTAAAAAGTTAGGTATCCCGATTATTGCTATTGTTGATACCAACTGCGACCCCGACGAAATCGACGCTGTTATCCCCGGAAACGATGACGCTATCCGTGCCGTTAAACTCATTGCCGAGACCATGGCCGCCGCAGTTATCGAGGGCAGACAGGGTACCGAGTTCGGCGGTGCTGCCGAAGAAACCGAGTCCAATGAAGAAGTAGCAGCCGAAGAGACTGCTGAATAATTATATTTTACGGAGGAAACTAAAATGGCTTTTACTGCTAAAGATGTTCAGGCTTTAAGAGAAAAAACCGGTTGCGGTATGATGGACTGTAAAAAGGCTTTAACCGAAACTGGCGGCGATATGGATGCCGCTGCTGATTACCTTCGTGAAAAGGGACTTGCTTCCCAAGCAAAGAAGGCAGGCAGAATTGCCGCTGAGGGTACTGTTTGTGCCTATGCTAAGGACGGTGTCGGCGTTGTTGTTGAACTCAACAGTGAGACCGACTTTGTTGCCAACGGTGACGGATTTAAGGCACTCGCTCAAGAGGTTGCCGAGATTATTGCGGAGCAAAACCCCGCTGATGTTGATGCACTTCTTAAATGCGAGAAGGACGGTATGACCGTTGAGGCTAAGGTTCAGGAATTGTTCCTTGCTATTCGTGAGAATATTAAAATCCGCCGTTTTGCACGTGTTGAGGGTAAGGTTGTAACCTATGTTCACGCAGGCGGTAAAATCGGTGTTATGGTTAATTTTGACACCGAGTTGGACGCTGACAACGAAGGCCTCGTTGCTATGGGTAAAAACATCGCAATGCAGGTTGCCGCTATGAACCCCGCTTATTTAGACGAGGCTTCGGTTCCTGCCGAGGTTTTGGCTAAGGAGAAGGATATCCTCATCGCTCAGATGAAGGAAGACCCCAAAATGGCTAACAAGCCTGAGGCAGTTCTCGGCAAAATCGTTGAGGGCAAAATCGGTAAATATTATAAGGAAAACTGCCTTGTGGAGCAACAGTATGTTATTGACGGCGATTTAACCGTTGGCAAGTATGTTGCTAACACCGCTAAGGAGTTAGGCGCTGATATTAAGATTGCTTCTTTCGTTCGTTTTGAAAAGGGCGAGGGCATTGAAAAGCGTGTTGACGACTTCGCTGCCGAAGTTGCTGCAATGGCAAAATAATTTTACAGTGCAATTTAAAAGGCTGTCACCTGCTGAAAACGCAGGGGGCAGCCTTTTTTAGTTAACATCTTTACAATTTATAATGTATAATTAGAGATTTTTTGCTACGCTCAGAATGACATGAGGTTTGGAGTTTAATGTCATTCTGAGGAACGAAGTGACGAAGAATCTCGAAGATATAAATTGCAACCAGACCCAACGCTTCACTCAGGGTGACATCCTTTTCCGTCATTCTGAGGAGCAAAGCGACGAAAAATCTATTCCTGTCTATAAGAGATTCTTACGCTTTTGCTCAGAATGACACAAAGGCTGCCTATTGCGGCAACCTCAGTCTGTCGAAAAAAGCCTGTTTTCGGCTCCCCTTTCGAGGAAATTATCTCGGTTACGCAATTACAGTGGGTCAAGGGTGAAACCCTTGTCGTTGGGGGGTGCGGGTTGCCGGTGGCAACCTCTAAGCGAATGCTTAGAAGCACCGACCGAGGCGGGAGCCGAGACGGAATTGTCGGAAGTCGGAGGCCAAGCGGTCTTAGGAAGGCAATTTCATCACACAACTCCCTGGCTCTCAGAAGGACATGGGTACGAAA
>JAZNOA010000030.1:0-3656 GCA_045580545.1 Acutalibacteraceae bacterium
TGCAAGGTCTTTTTTTACGCCGAAAGCCTTGCAAATCCCGCATTTTTGACAATAAAACTATTATTTTATTGACATTTTCACAGATGCAAAACTCAAATTTCAATGCCCCGAAAAAATGGTGTTGATACTTGACCCAAAACATAGTAATTCTAAAAATCTGTGTTTTTGGGGATTTATAATGTTTCTGGGAAACTGTCAAGAAATGCAGTAAAATCAACGCTTTTCCCGCTCATAGCCTATAAAATGATTTTCCCAAAAATCAAATTTGGGAAAGCAGTTTTCATTTTTGGGAACTGTATTTTCGTTTTTGGGGATGTTTTTGGGAAAGTGTGATAATAAAAGAAAGGAAGGTTTTCTATGCGTAAAAAGAACTTTAAAGGCAGGTGCGATAAACGCACTATCAGCAAATGCGACGAGGTATGCAGAACTTTTGACCCTATCCAATACGCCTATGCTGATGTACTCCAAGCCAGCGAGGATATAAAAGAAATTCGCTGCAATGTTCCGATGGATGGTTTATCCGTCGGAGACTATACCTCCGATTTTGTTTGTACGAAAACAAACGGGGATTTGCTTGTCAGAGAATGTGTTGAACGTAGATTTCTGACAAAACCGCTGACCGTTAAACTGTTGGATGCTTCCCGGCTTTACTGGTTGCGCCGTGGTGTTACAGATTGGGGGTTAGTAGTCAATGAAGAATAACCAACTATTAAGAAACGGAGAAACCATAATTCGGGTGCTGGATATAAAGAATGGCAAAGCCTTTATTATTGATTGCAAAAGACAGACCGTGCCAAAATGGGTTGATATTGATACTCTGGCAGAATATAAAACCTGCTCCGATGATGTGTTAGACCCTCTCCCCGATATAAACGATTTAAACCCAGAAAGCCGTAAATTTGCCTATGAGCATTTTACATACATTGCCGGTGTGCTGCCCTTTGTGACAGATAAAAAGCGGAGATGTGAAGCCATAACACAGATTACGGAAGAACGAAGAATAAGCAAGCAAACAGTTTGCAACTACCTATGGTTATATCTCGTGTATCAGAATATAGCCGCTCTGTCGCCCAAAACTGCAACAACGGAAAAACCATTGACGGACGATGAGAAAAACATCCGTTGGGCGTTAAATAAGTTTTTCTATACCCAGAATAAAAACAGTCTGAATACCGCTTATACACTTATGCTAAAAGAAAAATATTGCAATGCCGAAGGCGTTCTGTTGCCGCAATATCCCTCTTTCTATCAGTTCCGCTATTATTACAGAAACCATAAGAAGATGCAAAATTACTATATATCCAGAAACGGGATTAAAAATTATCAGCGCAATAATAGACCGCTTTTAGGGAACGGAATACAAGAGTTTGCACCCGCTGTCGGTGTTGGAATGTTGGATGCTACAATATGCGATATATACCTTGTAAATGAGGCTGGAGGAATAGTAGGCAGACCCATATTGACCGCTTGTGTAGATGCTTACAGCGGTTTGTGTTGTGGTTATTCCCTCTCGTGGGAAGGCGGTGTTTACAGTCTCCGTAACCTGATGACAAATGTTATAAGCGATAAAACGGAACTATGCAAAAAGCACGGTGTTTCAATAAACCCGCTGCAATGGAATTGTGATATGCTTCCCGCCACACTGGTCACAGATATGGGAAAGGAATATGTTTCAAATACATTTGAGCAAATCGCAGATTTAGGCGTTACCATCGTAAATTTGCAACCATATAGACCGGAATTGAAGGGCGCAGTAGAAAAATTTTTTGATGTTGTGCAAGGTCTATACAAACCACATCTAAAGGGTAAAGGCGTTATAGAGCCGGACTATCAGGAAAGAGGCGCACACGATTATAGAAAAGATGCACGTTTGACGATGGCAGATTTTGAAAAAATCATTCTCCGTTGCATTGTGTATTACAACAGCCAGCGAATAGTTGAGAATTTCCCATATACAGAAAAAATGCTCGCAGACAGTGTAAAACCATATGCAAGCGATATATGGAACTATGGATTAAATCAAGCCGGTGCAAATCTCATCCCAGCCGATTATAACACTTTGGTTTTAACCCTCTTACCGAGGACAACGGGCAAATTCAGCAGAAAGGGTCTGATAGTCAACAAGTTAAGATATAAACACGATGGATTTACAGAAAGATACTTAAACGGCGGCACGGTCACGGCAGCATATAACCCGGAGAATGTTGCCGAGGTTTGGTTATTGGAAAAGGGCGTTTATACCCCTTTTACGCTGATTGAGAGCCGTTTTTGTGGCAGGGGTACACAGGAAGTTGAAGCAATAAAAGAGACCCAGAAAGCCGCTGTAAAAGCCGCCACAGCAGACAATATACAGGCAAAAATTGACCTTGTTAAACACATCGGCATTGTTGCCGCTTCCGCTGCAAATCAAGGCAATACAAGTATAAAAGGCATAAGGGATAACCGTAGGAGAGAGCAACAGAAAACCCACATTGACTATGTAAAGGAGAGTGCAGCCAATGAATGATATTTTAAAACTGATACCGGAGATGAAAGCCGGTAATGCGTTAATATCGGCATTGTCGGTGTTACCTGCTTATGATGAAAATATCCGCTCCCAGAATGAGGCTGTACGCTTGATTGCATTATCAGACCTTTACAGGGTATATATTCCCTCTCCGATGACAACAGAGATTTACAGCAAGTTATATCTTGCCCTGCTCCGTTCCCTCCAAAAGAAGATGACGAAAACGGCGGTAATACAACAGAATCAAAACCATAGAGCCATACAACAGCAAGAGTACACCGGCATAATGGGCGGGTCTGATAGTTTTACCATCATAGGAAATTCGGGTATAGGAAAGAGTTCTGCTATCTCCCGGTCTTTGTCTCTGTTACAGGCAGACGGAATTATAGAGACTCAAAAGCCATATGCAAAAATCATTCCTTGCGTTGTGGTTCAATGCCCCTTCGATTCATCCGTTAAAGGGTTGTTATTAGAAATTCTGCGAAAAGTGGATGAGGTTATAGGCAGTGACTATTATAAAAACGCCTTAAAAATCCGTGTAACAACAGATATGTTAATAGGCAGCGTGAGTCAGGTTGCAATTAACCATATAGGGTTGTTAGTGGTGGATGAGATTCAAAACGTAGTAAACAGCAAGCACGGGAAAAGCCTTGTCGGTATGCTTACGCAACTTATAAATAATAGCGGTATTTCCATCTGTATGGTAGGGACACCGGAAAGCAGTATATTTTTTGAATCTGCGATGCAACTTGCCCGCCGTTCTCTGGGTTTGCATTATCAGTCTTTAGAATGTGACCGATATTTTTATGATTTCTGTTGTATGTTGTTTTCGTATCAATACACAAAAAGCAAAGCGGAAATATCGGATGCTATTATAAACTGGCTGTATGAGCATAGCGGCGGTATAGTCGCTGTTGTAGTCTCTTTGATACACGATGCACAGGAAATAGCCATATTGAACGGTAAAGAGATTTTAAGCATTGAGACGTTAAATGAAGCATACAAAAAGCGGTTATCTATGCTGCATAGTTATATAGAGCCTACAATCAAGCACAGAAAACAGACCGCCACAAAGAAGAAAGCAAAGCCAGAACCGCCACAGGTGCAAAGCGATATTACAGACGATTTCAGCATAGCAGCATTAGCCGCC
>JAZNOA010000031.1:0-21182 GCA_045580545.1 Acutalibacteraceae bacterium
TGCCCTATACCCATTTTGTCGGCCACGGTTTTAACCTTGACTTCGTCTTTTAAAACCAACTCACAGGCCTTGACTTTAAACTCCTTTGTGTAATTCACTTTCTTTTTCATTTTGTTCACTCTCCTGAAAATATTTTACCAATATTTTCACTCTTTGAACAGTCCTTTTTTACTATACAACTTTCACTTTTTCACTGTTCACTATTACCTCTTACTTCCAAAAATCCCTTGAAAAACATATAAAAGTGAATAGTGAATAGTGAAGAGGTAAGAAGTAAAAATCCCGCCCACTTGCGTGAACGGGATTTTTGGTGGAGGTGGGGAGAGTCGAACTCCCGTCCGAAAATCTATTCATACAGGCATCTCCGAGTGCAGTTGCTCTTTTAAGTTCTCTCGGTACTCGCCGAACAACAGGCTAATACCTTGAAAAGTCCCTACTGTGTGACAGGGAAGGGGACACTTTCCTGTTCACATTTACCGCTAAAATGACACCCTAACCGAATCGCGGTGGTTTCGGGTCGGATGAGCAGCCAAATTAGGCTGCTAAAGCAACTTTATTGTTGTTAGTTAATTTTGTTTACGGATTTTAAAGCGGTTCCGCACCGCTACTCGCTTCCCATACTGCAAAATCCCCGTCGAAACCTTTACACCCCCGGATTTAAAGTAATAAGTAATAGTGAAGAGTGAAGAAGTAAGAAGTTAACGGTTTTGTTCTTTTAATGCACGGTCGATAGTGCGTTTAGCGTCCCTTTTGGCGGCGGTCTCACGCTTATCGTGAAGTTTCTTACCACGGCACAATCCTAACTGCACCTTAACAAGGGAACCCTTGAAATAGAGGGACAGTGGCACCAACGCCAAACCCTCCTGCTTAACTGTTCCGTAAAGCCGCATTATTTCCCTCTTATGGAGCAGGAGTTTGCGATTGCGGGCAGGCGGTTTGTTAAAAATGTTACCGTGCTCATAGGGGCTTATGTGCATTTGTTTGATAATCATTTCACCGTCATCCACGCTGCACCAAGCATCCTTTAAATTCACCCCGCCTTGGCGGATGGACTTAACCTCAGTTCCCGAAAGAGCAATTCCGCACTCAAAACTTTCAATAACAAAATATTCGTGATATGCTTTTTTGTTTGTTGTTATATTCTTAATATTCTCCACAGAATCACTCCTTTCAAAGTTTAACACATAACAATTCTGAAAATTGTCGAAAAAAAGGTGCCGATACAAAAAGTAAAGGCACCGTTTTTCATTTAACAATATGTTAATTAGTCCTCGGCAATAGCCTCTACAGGGCATCCTGCTGCACAAGCGCCGCAGCTAATGCAGGTATCTGCATTGATCTCGAATTGAGAATCACCCTCGGAAATAGCTTCAACGGGGCAGTTGCTGGCACAAGCACCGCAACTGATGCAAGCGTCAGAAATTTTGTAAGCCATCAAGAACACCTCCAAAACACGGAATTAAAAGACTTAACGCAATCCTTAGATTACATTAACCATTGTAACACAATTTAAGAAAAAAGCAAGGAAAATCTTAAGTTTCTAAAGAAAATTTAAAATTTAGTCATTTTCTGTCGATTTTCGGGTGTTTTTGCCCTTAAAACTGATGACCTTCACATCGTCTCTATGCACCTTAAAGGGCATAGATTCGGTATCTGTCAGTTTAACAATCAAATTGCCGGTTATAAGGTTTGAATCAATAACCGTTGCCTTGCCGTCACGGGTTTGAACAACGGAACCTACCCTTGGGGTGAAAGAGGAAAGATACTCATAAGCATCCTGCTCGTATTTAAGACAGCACATCAGTCTTCCGCAACTTCCCGAAACCTTTGTGGGGTTAAGGGACAACCCCTGTTCTTTAGCCATTTTAATGGAAACGGCTTGGAAATCGTTTAAAAACTGCTTACAGCAATAGGGCTTGCCGCAGATACCGATACCGCCCAGCATTTTTGCCTCGTCCCTAACGCCGATTTGTCTGAGTTCAATTCTTGTGTGAAATTCGCTTGCCAAATCTTTTACAAGTTCTCTGAAATCCACCCTGCCGTCGGCGGTGAAGAAGAAAACAATCTGGCTGGCATCAAAGGAGAAATCTACCTTTGTGAGTTTCATTTCAAGTCCGTGTTCCGCAATCTTTTTTTCGCAGATTTTAAATGCCTCTGCCTCTTTTTTGCGGTTTTCAATGACACGCTGAAAATCCTTTTCGTTTGCAAAGCGGAGCATTTTTCTGAGTGGCTGAACTATCGCATCATCAGGCACGTTATGGTTGCCTTCGCTGACGGTTGCCATTTCTTTTCCCCTTTGCATCTCAACAATTATTTTATCGCCGGTTTTAACATTATTTCCGTCGGGATCGAAAAAGTATTCTTTTCCACCGTTTTTAAATTTGACTGATACAACTTCTGTCATATAAATCTCCATTCTATATTAAACATTTCTTCGCAACCGCCGTTAAATCCGAAAACAGCAGAGGAAGATTGATGTTGGTTATAAGGCTTGCTTCCAGCCTTGTGATTTCGTCATAAAAATTCATAAGACCGGGGGCAAGGGTGCTTTTTGGGTTTTTGCGGATTTCCTCGGCTACAAACAGTTTAAGTGCCTTGAACAGTTCGTCTGTCTCGCCTCGGCTTTTTTCAAAGGGAGCCAAGGTATATAACATTTCCCAACCGTCACCACGCATAGCAAAGCCTAAAAATTCTTTGGCGGCGGCGTTAATTTTGCTATCTGCCTTTCCTTTTAATAGGTTAATGGCAGTACCGATATTATTTCGTGCTTCGTTTAGAGCATTTTCAATGTCCTCAATACCGTAATCAAATTCGGAAGACAACAGTTCCCTGCCTTCATGGAATGTGGGGGCAGAAAGGGTCAAAACGGTGCAGCGGGAAATAACCGTTTCCAAAAATGCCGCTTTGCTCTCGGCAATTAAAATAAACATTGCCTGAGCGGGAGGCTCCTCCAAAATTTTAAGGAGGGTGTTTTGACATTGCTCGGTTAAAGCGTCTGCCGGATCAATAACATATACCTTTTTAGGGGAAGTATGGGGTTTTATATATGCGTTGGCTATAAGTTCCCTGATTTGCTCCACCGATATACTTTTTTTGCCCTTTATGGGGGAGATTTTAATAATATCAGGGTGGTTTTGGGATAGTGCCAATCTGCAGTTTTTACATTGACCGCAGGGTATTTCCTCACCCGAACAAACCGCACTGACAGAAATATAGTCTGCCAAAGTGTGTTTTCCCGTTCCAACGTCCCCGTCAATTAAAACTGCGTGGGGCAGGCGGTGTTCCTTTAGGACATTTTCTAAAGACTGACGGATTTTATTATTTCCTGTAAGAGGAAAAATCATACCACAAAACCGACCTTCTTCATAGTCTTAAAGTAGGTTTTTCTCGCAACCTTTTCGGCCTTTAATGATCCTGCCTTATAGAGTTCTTCAAGGTGCTTCTTGTCCTTAATAATTTCGTCATAACGAGCCTTAATAGGTGCCAATTCATCGGCAACGGCTTCACCCACGGCAAGTTTGAATTCACCGTAGCCCTTGCCCTCAAATTCTTTTTCGATTTCGGCGGCAGTTTTGCCTGTGACCGCAGAATAAATGGTGATAAGATTGGAAATTCCCGGTTTATCCTCGCTCATCTTAACCGTCGAGTCGGAGTCGGTAACCGCACGCTTAAACTTGCGAATAATTGTATCTCTGTCATCAAGAATTGCAACCCAAGAGTTGGGGTTATCGTCCGACTTGGACATTTTTTTAGAGGGGTCTTGAAGCGACATAACCCTTGCACCCGTTTTTGGAATATAAGGCTCGGGAACCGTGAAAACCTCGCCGTATTTATTGTTAAAACGAATTGCAATATCACGGGCAATTTCAAGATGCTGTTTCTGGTCGGCACCGACGGGAACAAAGTCGGGCTGGTAAAGTAGAATATCAGCCGCCATAAGCACAGGGTAGGAGAAAAGACCCACATTGATGTTTTCGGGGTGCTTTGCGGATTTGTCCTTAAACTGGGTCATTCTTGACATTTCGCCGAACTGGGTATTGCAGGACAAAAGCCAAGAAAGAGCGGTGTGTTCAGGCACGTGTGACTGAATGAAAACCGTATGCTTTTCGGGGTCTAAACCCAATGCCAAAAGGAGTGCATAGGTGGAGAAAATCTGCTGTTTGAATTTTTGGGGGTCTTGACGCACAGTGATTGCGTGCAGGTCTGCCACCGCAAAGGTGCAGTCAAATTTCTCCTGCATTTTAACCCAATTCTTAAGGGCTCCTAAGTAGTTGCCTAAAGTCAGCATACCGCTGGGCTGAATACAACTAAGTACCTTCTTTTTGTTTTCACAAATATTTTGTTCGCACATAAAAATCATTCCTTAAAAAGTTAAATAACTAATTTCAATTACTCACCTGAGTGGTGAATCTTCCTTCCGTCGTTTGAAAAGTCAATAACCTCACGAAGGAGGGTGTATAGAACGGCAACCGTCGGAACTGCAAGCAAAGCACCTAAAACTCCGCCGATGTTGCCGCCGACCAAAACTGCACTTACAACCAATATGCCGGGCAGTCCCACAGCCTTTCCCACAACCTTTGGATAAATTAGGTTGCCCTCAAGTTGCTGAAGAATTATAACAAATAAAACAAAGAAAACCGCCTTTATGGGGTTGGTTATAACTATAAGCAAAAATCCTACGCCTGCACCTACAAAGGCACCCACAACGGGAACCAAAGCAGTAACCGCTAAAAGCACAGAAATAATAAGTGCGTTGGGGAAACGGAATACGGTCATTCCAATGAAACAAAGAACACCGAGGATTACCGCTTCGGTCAACTGACCGCCGATAAAACGGGAAAATGATTCATTTGTTTTTTCGGCTGCATGATAGATAAAACCTGTGGTTTTAGGCTTTAAGAAGGTGTTAAGCGTCCTTTTGGTGAAATTTCCGATTTTCTCCTTGTCGGCAAGGACATAAACCGAAATCACAAGGCTGAATATGATGTTATAAACGGCGGAAAAAACAGAGGTGGTAATGTTAACCGCACTGTTAACGATTTTACCCGAGTATCCCGAAATCCAGCCGGTAATTGTTGCAGCAACCGAGGTCCAGTTGATTTCAATATTAGGCAGATTGGCTTGCTCAATGTTAAAGCGTTCCAATATTCCCTCAATCCAAGCCTTGGCATCAGCCACAAAGGCGGGCATTTTCTCTGCTAAATAGGTTATGGTTTGGGTAATATCGGGAATTATAACCAAAATCAAAACGGCAACAAAGCCTAAGGCGATGATATAGGTAAGTGCCAAACACACGGGTCTTTTAAGTTTCAGCAGGGTGGGTTTTTTGGCTTTATCCCAAAATGCAAAAACCTTGTTTTCCAAAACATTCAGCAAAACATTCAGCACAAAGGCAACTGCAAGGGCGGAAATAATGGGGGAAAATACCCTGAAAATACTGCCGATAACCGAGAGGGTGGTGTCGAAATTTTGGAATGCGGTAAAAATCAAAACACCTAAAAAGATTATGAGTAATATCCTTCTTATGTTTTTAGAATTCAGTTCCATAAACTGTTCTCCACTAAAAAAATAGACTTGGTACAGCATACCAAGTCTATTATAATATAAAAATTCAATTTAGTAAACAAATTTTCTAATAATTTTTACTTTTTATCGGAAAAAATTTTATTAAGAACAACAGTCACAAGGATAATCGCACCCATAACTATTAAAATTCCTAACATTCCTTTACCCATATAGGAGAGATTTTCTACAAAATTCATAGGTTCAAACATAAACTATTTCTCCTTTACTTAACTAGTTCGATTCTCGTCAGCCTAAATAAACGGTTCCATAAACTTAAGGATTAAACCGCCGGCAATAACCGAAGCGATCTGACCCGAAACATTTACACCCATTGAGTGCATAAGTAAGAAGTTTTGGGGGTCTTCTTTAAGTCCCATTTTGTGAACAATTCTTCCCGACATTGGGAAAGCAGAGATACCGGCCGCACCGATCATAGGGTTAATCTTTTTGCCGTTTGGCAGGATGATGTTCAAAATTTTAGCGAATACAACACCGCCTGCAGTATCAAAGATAAATGCGAACAAGCCGAGACCTAAAATCATAAGGGTTTCAATCTTCAGGAACTGCGCATAATACATCTTAGAGGCAATGGTGATGCCAAGGAAAATTGTAATTAGGTTCGCAAGCACATTTTGAGCGGTTTCCGAAAGGGAATTGAGCACACCGCACTCACGGATCAGGTTGCCGAACATTAGGAATCCGACAAGGTAAACCGATTCGGGAGCCACAACACCTGCAATGGCAGTAATGATAATGGGGAATAAAATTCTGGTTAGTTTTGAAACGCTTTTTTGCTCGTAAGGCATACGTATCAGGCGTTCCTTTTTGGTGGTTAAAAGTTTGATAACGGGTGGCTGAATAATAGGAACCAATGCCATATAGGAATAGGCGGCAACCATTATTGCACCCACATACTGGGAGTTGAGTTTTTGAGCAACTACAATGGAGGTAGGACCGTCTGCCGCACCGATTATGCCGATGGAAGCCGCATCCTTAATATCAAAGAATACAGATGCTAAGCAGAAGGTGAAAAAGATACCGAACTGGGCGGCGGCACCGAAAATCATCAATTTCGGGTTGGAAAGCAGGGGACCGAAATCAATCATAGCACCGATACCGATAAATAAAATCAGGGGGAACAGTTCGTTTGCAATACCTGCATTAAAGAGGGTTGATAGGGGACCTGCATCATACTGCATATTTCCGAATGCGTCTAAAACAGGCTTACCCGCTTCATCCGTAACAAGGGTCATAACACCGGGAAGATTTACGAGTATTGCACCGAAACCGATGGGCAGAAGAAGCGTGGGCTCCATATCCCGTTTAATGGCGAGGTAAATTAAAATACCGCCGATTGCCCACATAACAAGCATTTGCCATTGGAAATTTTGGTAGATGTTTTCATAGAGAAAACTTACTAAATCCATAATCTCAAAACCTTTCTGAAATTTCAGGGAAATAAAAAGACTTATGCCCCAAAATTGGCATAAGTCTTGCTGTTTAATGCAAAAGCGGGGGACTTGCCCCGTATTGACGCCCTTTGCAGCGAAAAACAATTCTCGTCAGCTACTCCCTTAAGTGAAAATATGATATCATAAAATTTTAAAAAAATCAAGTAAATTTTACAAGATATTTTCGTTGACTTTAGTCGATGTTTAAGGTAAAATATTTTTTGAGGATTAGTCTTAATTTTTTAATGGGACGTTTAATAAAATTATATTAAGGAGAATGTTATGAAACCGGTTTATAAACGCTTGCTTTTAAAACTCAGCGGTGAGGTTTTGGCAGGAGAAAAAGGTACAGGCATTGATTTTGAAAAGGTTTTGGACGTTTGCGAACGTGTTAAACAATGCGTTGATATGGGCGTTCAGGTTGCCATTGTTGTGGGTGGCGGAAACTTCTGGAGAGGAAGGTCCTCCGGCAAGATGGACAGAACCCGTGCCGATCATATGGGTATGCTTGCAACCTCCATAAATTCTTTGGCTTTGGCCGACGCTTTGGAGCAGTTAGATGTAACTGCAAGGGTGCAAACCGCCATTGAAATGCGTCAAATCGCAGAACCTTATATCAGAAATAAGGCTGTCCGTCATTTGGAAAAGGGTAGGGTTGTAATTTTCGGTTGCGGAACAGGTAACCCCTTCTTTTCAACCGATACCGCCGCGGCTTTACGTGCGGCAGAAATCGGTGCAGACGTTATTTTTAAAGCCACTAATGTGGACGGTGTTTACGACAGCGACCCCAAACTCAACCCCGATGCTAAAAAGTATGACACCCTTTCTCATATAGATGTGTTGCAGCAGGGACTTCACGTTATGGACAGCACCGCCGCTTCTCTTTGTATGGATAACGGAATTAAAATTTTGGTATTTAATCTTGATAATCCCGACAATATCGTTTCTGCCGTTACAGGCGAAACAATCGGCACATTAGTAAAATAAGGAGAATTTTTTATGAACGAACTTATTAAGCATACAGAAGAAAAAATGAATAAAACCATTGCGGTTTTGGAGAGAGATTATAAGGCTGTGCGTGCAGGCAGAGCCAATGCCTCGGTGCTTGACAGAATAAATGTTGATTATTACGGCACACCAACCCCTGTTCAGCAGATGGCGGCAGTTTCCATTCCCGAGCCTCGCATTTTAATGATTCAGCCTTGGGATGCTTCAACCGTTAAGGAAATCGAAAAGGCAATTTTAATGTCGGATATCGGTATTAACCCCCAGAATGACGGCAGAGTGATCCGTCTTGCTTTTCCGCCTCTCACAGAGGAACGCCGTAAGGAAATTGTTAAGGATGTTAAAAAACTTGCAGAGGAAAGCAAGGTTGCCGTAAGAAATACCCGCCGTGACGCTTTGGAAAAGTTAAAGGGTCTTAAAAAGGCTAATAACATCACCGAAGACGATGAGGCAAACGGCGAAAAGAAAATCCAAAAACTGACCGACAACGCTTGTAAAGAAATAGATGAGTTGGCTGCGTCCAAGGAAAAGGAAATTCTGGAAATTTAAGGTTTGATTTTAAAGGGCTCGATTTTTATATCGAGCCTAAATTCACATTTTGGCGGTGTGGTAAATGAGTGTTTTTAAGAAAACGGAAAAGACGAGAGTATTGCCTACACATATAGCAATTATTATGGACGGCAACGGAAGATGGGCTAAAAAAAGGTCTTTGCCCAGAACGGCAGGCCATGTTGCAGGGGCTAAAACCTTTAAAAATATTGCCCGTTATTGCAATAAAATAGGACTTAAATATTTAACGGTTTATGCCTTTTCCACCGAAAACTGGAAAAGACCCCGGGATGAGGTTAAGGGCATAATGAATCTGCTTCGCGATTATTTAAAGGATGCGGAGAATTTTAAGGACGAAAATATTAAGGTTAACTTCATCGGCGACCGCACACCCTTGGCGGAGGATATTAAGGAACTAATGAAAAAGAACGAAGAAGGTTCTAAAAATGCCACCGGGCTGACCCTTAATATCGCCATTAACTACGGAGGTAGGGATGAAATTACAAATGCCGTAAAGAAAATAGTAAATTCAGGAGTTAAGGCAGAGGATATAACCGAAGACCTGATAAGCCAAAACCTTTATACATACGATATTCCCGACCCTGATTTTATCATAAGACCCAGCGGTGAATATAGGCTTTCAAACTATCTTATTTGGCAGTCGGCATATTCCGAATATTGGTTTTCAGACATTCTGTGGCCCGATTTCACCCCTCGTCACTTGGAAAAAGCCATAAACGATTATAACCATAGAAACAGAAGATTCGGAGGAGTGTAAAACATGAAAACTCGCATTATTTCCGGTATTATTATGGGCGTTATCGTAGCCTGTGTGTTGGCTTTGGGTTTCTTAGTTCAGCCGATTATAATTACCCTTGCCGTGGCTTTAATTGCCGCAGGGGCAGTATATGAGTTAATTCATAATGCGGCAGGTATAAAATCGAAAATTGCTGTGTCAGGCTCTATTGTTTTTGCTTTTTTATATGTTGTTTTCAGTGATAACAGTGTTTTTGTAAAACCCTATTCTTCTCTGTGGTTGTCCCCTGAGTTAGTGAACTCACTTCTTTTGATATATTTCTTATTTGCAGTGATTATAATACTTAAAAACCACAAAGATTTTGATTTAGGGAAAATTGTTTCACTTTTTGCACTTCCGCTTCCCTATGCTTATGCATTTTCCTGCCTGTCATCTGTAATAAAACATCCGGACGGAATATATTATTTACTGTTACTTCTGAATTTCTCAAGCGTGTGCGATATGGGTGCTTACTTTGTGGGGGTTACTATGGGCAAGCACAAACTTTGCCCCAATTTAAGTCCTAAGAAAACGGTTGAGGGTGCCGTTGGCGGTATTGTATCAAGCATTATTGTAACCGTGATTATCTCACTGTGCTTTGCTAAATCTCTTGTGATTCCAATGATTTTAACAATTCCTTTCTGTGTTTTGGGAATGTTAGGGGATTTGTTTGCATCGGCAATTAAAAGAAGTGTTGGCTTAAAGGATTACAGTAATTTAATCCCCGGTCACGGCGGAATTTTGGATAGGGTGGACAGTATAATTATGATAGCCCCCTTCCTTTATTTTGCAATATATTATTTAGGTGTACTCTAATGAAAGAATTAGTTATTTTAGGTTCCACCGGTTCAATAGGTACTCAGAGTTTAGAGGTTGCCCGCCGTCAGGGATATAGGGTGACAGGACTTGTTGCCGGCGGAAATACAGAACTTCTTGAAAAACAGGCAAGAGAATGGAAACCCAAAACCGTTGCGGTGTTTAATCTTGACAAGGCAAAGGATTTAAAAATCAAATTAGCCGATACCGACATAAAGGTGCTGTCGGGTGAAGAGGGTGTTTGCGAAGTAGCAGGGGGAGAGGGCGATACCGTAATTAACGCAATAGTCGGTATTGCAGGACTAAAACCCACCCTCTCTGCTATTGAAAGCGGAAAAACAATCGCCCTTGCCAACAAGGAAACTCTTGTGACAGGCGGAGAAATAGTTAAGAAAAAGGCAAAAGAAAAGGGTGTTTCCATTTTGCCTGTGGACAGTGAACATTCCGCAATATTCCAGTCTTTGCAGGGGGCACCGAAAGGCAGTCTTAAAAGGATTATGCTGACCGCCTCGGGCGGACCTTTCTTTGGGAAGACCAAAAAAGACTTAGAAAACGTAACGGTTAAGGAGGCACTGAACCACCCTAACTGGTCAATGGGTGCTAAAATCACCATTGACTCCGCAACCCTTATGAATAAGGGTCTTGAGTTTATTGAGGCGGTGCATCTTTTTGATATTTCCGCAGACAAAATCGAAGTTTTAGTTCATAGGCAAAGCATTGTCCATTCGGGTGTGGAACTTTCCGACGGTGCGGTTATAGCACAATTAGGTACCCCCGATATGCGTCTTCCCATTCAGTATGCCTTAACCTATCCCGAAAGAAGCAATTATGCCTTTGAAACCTTAGATTTGTTTAAGGCGGGGACTTTGACATTCGAAAAACCCGATACAGATACCTTCAGGTGTCTGCCCCTTTGCATTAAGGCAATAAATGAGGGGGGAATTGCTCCGACTGTTGTTAACGGAGCAAATGAAGAAGCGGTTAAACTCTTTTTAGAGGGAAAAATTAAATTTCTGCAAATTGCGGATTTGGTGGAAAAAGCCCTTACTTCGGTAGATAATAAAAAGGACTTCTCTTTAGAGGATATTTTCCATGCGGACGAAACCGCAAGAGCAATTGTCAGAAAAGGTGATTAGTATTTTAAACTTTTTAAATAATCTTTGGCCATATTTGGTGGCAATACTTTTATTTTTGATTTTAATAATCATTCACGAATTCGGTCATTTTATCTCGGCGAAACTTTTAGGTGTGCGTGTTAACGAGTTTGCCGTGGGATTTGGACCTAAACTCTTTTCCAAACAGGGAAAGGAAACCAAATACTCTGTTAATCTCATTCCTTTAGGTGGTTACTGTGCCATGGAGGGTGAAGATGAAACAAGCGATGATAAACGTGCTTTCTGCAACAAAGCACCCTGGAAACGCTTTATAATTGTTGTAATGGGAGCGGTTTTCAATCTGCTTTTAGGGCTTATAATCGTTGCCGTTATTTTAGCACCCTCTGAAATGTTTGCCACAACCACCGTTGCCGAGTTTGAGGAAAATGCCACCACATATCAGTCGGGTCTTCGTGTGGATGACACTATTTTAGAGGTGGACGGCAGAAAAATTTTCACCACCTACGATCTAAGTTATGCCTTTACCAATGTGGAGGACGGCAAGGTTGACATTAAGGTTAAAAGAAACGACGAAAAGATTACTTTAAATGACGTAACCTTTGACACGCAAGAAGCGGAGGGTATGACCTATTTGACTGTGGACTTTAAAATCTACGGTGAGAAAAAGACATTCGGTTCTTATATCAAAAACACCGTTAAAACCGCCGTTTCCTACTGTGCGGTTGTTTGGCGCAGTTTTATTGATTTGATTTCGGGCAAATACGGCATAAGTGCCGTTTCGGGACCTGTGGGAGTGACGGTGGCGGTTGCCAATGTGGCAAAACAGAATTTAATGAATATTCTGCCCATAATGGCACTCATAACCATCAATTTGGGACTGTTTAATCTGTTTCCCATACCCGCTCTTGACGGGGGAAGACTTATGTTTATCCTTTACGAAATGATTTTCCGCAAACCCGTTCCCCAAAAGTTTGAGTCGGTGGTTCACACGGTTGGTTTCGTGATTTTATTCGGATTTATGATACTAATAGCCGCAAAGGATATTTGGAGTTTAATTTTTTAGGAGATAAAAATGTATACCAATGATAAAACAAGGATGGTTTCAGCCGGAAACTTAAAAATAGGCGGTGGAGCGGATATTTCCGTTCAGTCAATGCTCAGTGTACCCGTTCACGATATTGAGGGCAACGTGTCACAGGCTTTAAGACTTCAAAATGCGGGCTGTGATATTGTCCGTGTGACTGTGCCTGACAAGGAGGCACTTAAAACCGTTGAGGCACTAAAGAAAAACATAAAAATTCCTCTGGTTGCCGACATCCATTTTGATTATCGGTTAGCACTTGAGAGCGTGTCTGCAGGGGTTGATAAGGTTAGAATTAACCCCGGTAACATAGGTGACGACAGTAAGGTAAAGTTGGTTGCCGACGCCTGCAGGAAAGCGGAAGTGCCTATTAGAATCGGCGTAAATTCAGGTTCCCTTGAAAAAAATATACTTAAAAAGTACGGCGGTGTAACCCCTGAAGCCTTGGTTGAAAGCGGACTTTATCATATTTCACTTCTTGAAAAATACGATTTTAACGATATTGTTTTGTCCCTTAAATCGTCCGACACTAAAATGATGTATAAAGCCTATGAATTGGCGGCAGAAAAATGCCCCTATCCTCTCCACCTCGGTGTGACCGAGGCAGGAACGGAAAGTATGGGGGTTATAAAATCCGCCGCAGGAATAGGCGGTCTGTTACTTAGGGGAATAGGAGATACAATCCGCATCTCTTTAACCGACGACCCCGTAAAAGAGGTTGAGGCAGGCATAAAACTGCTTAAGGCAATAGACCTTAGACGGGGCGGAATTAGATTTGTTTCCTGTCCTACTTGCGGCAGAACAAAGATTGATTTAATCGGTATCGCCAAAGAGGCAGAAAAACGCTTGGCAAATGTTAATAAAGATATAACCGTTGCCATAATGGGTTGCGTTGTAAACGGTCCCGGTGAGGCAGGGAATGCGGATATAGGTATTGCCGGCGGTGACGGCTGCGGTGTCCTCTTCAAAAAGGGCAAAATAATAAGCCGATTAAACGAAAACGAACTTTTAAATGCTTTGTGTGAAGAAATAGAAAAGATGTAAAAAACGGAGTTGTATTATATTTATGCCAAAACCCATTTTCAGCGAGATTTTCGGCAGTTTCCCCCAAACGGATACTGTAAACAACAGCATAGTTGAAAACTGCCGTTTGGATATTGAAGCAAGAAGTATGGACGTGACACTTTCGTGTGACGTTTATATTGGGCTTAGTGTTCAAAGGCAGATAAATGATTACATAAAAAATACTTTGAAACTGGAAAAATCGAGTGTTTCTTTCCTTTTTCCCCAATCGGCTTTTTGCATTGATGCAGGGAAAGATATAGCCGAGGAAATAAGACTTAAAAATGCTCCTTTAAACGGATATTTAAACGGGGCGGTTTATGTTTTGGAGGGGGACGGTTTAAAGATAAATCTAAAACACGGCGGATATAAAAAAATCCTTGACTGCGGATTTCAAAATGCCTTTATATCACGTGTTAAGGAACTTTTCGGCAGAGAAATCACCGTGGAATTCGAGGGTCAACTTGAGGATGAAGAGTTTGTTTTGCCTAAAGCCGAGCCTCCGAAATTTGAGGAGAAAAAGAAACCCCAAAGGGAGACGTCAAAGGAAACCAAAATTTCCTTTGAAAAGCGAAAGGAAAAGCCTCAAAACGGCATAGTATACCTTGATGACCCCAAAATTTTCTATGGACGGCGGATTGATAACAATACAAAACCCATGATTGAGGTTAGCGATGAGGATACGGAAATTTCCTGCTGGGGCGAAGTTTTCGCTACAGAAAGCCGCAACATTAACACCAAACGCGGCGAGGCGGTAATTTTCACCTTTTCTTTCAGCGACTATACCAATTCGCTGACGGCTTCTATGTTTATGGACCCTAAAAGAATGGGGGATATAGCCCCTATAAAGAAGGGCAATTTCATTCTTGTTAACGGTATTCAGGAATTTGATAACTATAAAAAGGAATTTATTTTAAAGCCCCGTGCCATAGCCCAAATTCAAAAATACACCGAAACCGATGATTACGAGGGCGAGAAAAGGGTTGAACTTCATTGCCATACCAATATGTCCTCAAAAGATGCGGTATCACCCGCCGAGGATATTATAAATCAGGCTTATAACTGGGGTCATAAGGCGGTTGCCATAACCGACCACGGTGTGGTTCAAAGTTTCCCTGCCGCCGCAGGTGCCGTGAAAGGTATACGCAAAAAAGGCGGAGATTTTAAGGTGATTTACGGTGTTGAGGCATATTTTGTGGATGATATTACCCACAATATTGAGGGTCTTAACGCAAAGGAACTTTCCAAACTCCGCCACCACCAGATAATTCTTGTTAAAAACCTTGTGGGTCTTAAGAATTTGTATAAACTGATTTCCGAGGCACACATAAAGGATTTCCACGGAAAACCCTTGACCCTGCGTTCAAAACTCGAAACCTTGCGAGAGGGTCTGATAATCGGGTCTGCCTGTGAGCAGGGTGACCTTTATCAGGCAATAATCGAAGAAAAGCCCCACGAGGAACTTATAAGGATTGCCTCTTTTTATGATTATTTGGAAATTCAGCCTCTGGGCAACAACCAATTTATGGTTAGAGAGTCCACCGCTCCCGACAGAACGGATAAAAAGACAGGGGAGATAATTCCCAATAAATTCCGCAAGGTTAAAACTTTAGATGTTATTAAGGATTTCAACCGCAAGGTTGTAGAACTCGGCGACGAACTGGGCAAACCTGTTGTGGCTACAGGGGATGTTCACTTCCTTAAGAAGAGTGACGAAATTATCCGCAAAATTCTAATGGCGGGTCAAGGTTTTGACGATTTTGACAATCAGGCTCCGCTTTATCTTAAAACCACCGCCGAAATGCTCAGCGATTTCGATTATTTCGGAGAGCGTGCTAAGGAATTTGTTATTGATAATCCGAATAAAATCGCCGATATGGTGGATGGGGATGTTATACCCGTTCCCGAAGGCAACTATCCCCCTGTAATCGAAGGGTCGGATGAACTTCTCCGTACAATTTGTTGGGATAATGCCCATAAACGTTACGGTGAAAAGGTGCCGGAAATTGTGGAAAAACGTCTTGAAAAGGAACTGAACTCCATAATTAACAACGGATTTTCCATAATGTATATTTCCGCCCAAAAGTTGGTGGCATACAGCGAGGAAAACGGCTATTTGGTTGGCTCCCGTGGTTCGGTTGGTTCTTCCTTTGTTGCAACCATGGCGGGAATTTCCGAGGTTAACCCTTTGGCTCCCCACTATGTTTGCCCTAAGTGTTGTTACAGTGAATTTTTCACCGACGGTTCCGTTGGCTCGGGCTTTGATCTGCCCGAAAAGAAATGTCCCGTTTGCGGTGAGATGCTCGACCGAGACGGTCACGATATTCCTTTTGAAACCTTCTTAGGATTCAAGGGTGATAAGGTGCCTGATATCGACCTTAACTTCTCCAACGAATTCCAAACCGAGGTGCAAAAATATACCGAAAGTCTTTTCGGCAGTGAAAACGTGTTTAAGGCAGGCACAATTCAAACGGTTGCCGAAAAAACCGCCTTCGGTTTTTCAAAGGCTTATGCCGAGAAAAAGGGCATAACCTTAAGCAATGCGGAACTTAACCGTCTTGCCGCAATGGTGGAAAACGCAAAAATTAAAACCACCACAGGTCAGCACCCTGCAGGTATGATTGTAGTGCCCAGAGACAAGGAAATTTACGATTTCTGCCCCGTTCAGCACCCGGCAGATGATGTTAATTCCGACGTTGTAACCACCCATTTTGACTTCCATTCTATTCACGATACCATACTTAAATTGGACGAACTCGGTCACGTTATTCCCACTACCTATAAGTATTTGGAGGAATATTCGGGCATACCCGTTAATAAGGTTTCAATGAGCGACCCTAAGGTATATAGTTTGTTTACTTCTACTGAGGCTTTAGGTGTTACCCCTGAGGATATTGAGTCCCAAACCGGTACATACTGTATACCCGAATTCGGCACCGCCTTTGTCAGAGGAATGCTTTCCGACTGTAAACCTAAAAACTTCTCCGACCTTTTGCAGATTTCGGGTCTGTCCCACGGCACTGACGTTTATCTCGGCAACGCTAAGGATTTGATTGATAACGGGACCTGCACCATCTCCGAGGTTATCGGTACCCGTGACAATATTATGGTATATCTGATTCACCAAGGAATGGAGGAGGGAAGAGCCTTCAAGATTACCGAAACCGTTCGTAAAGGTCTTGTGGCAAAGGGCAAGGTTTCAAAGGAAGAATGGGGTGCAATGGAGGAGGATATGCGTAAGGTGAATGTGCCTGAGTGGTATATTGGCAGTTGTTATAAGATTAAGTATATGTTCCCCAAAGCACACGCCGCAGCCTATGTTACCGCCGCCATCCGTGTTGCATGGTACAAGGTTTATAAACCTCTTGAGTTTTACTGTGCTTATTTCACCGCCCGTCCCGAAGATGTGGACGTTCCCACCCTTATGGGAGGCAGACCCGCCGTTCAAAAATATCTTAGAGATATTAAGGCAAAGGGCAAGGAAGCCACTAAAAAAGAACTTGATGTATATGAAAATATGCTCATATTCAACGAGATGATGGCAAGAGGAATTGAAATTCTGCCCATTGATATAAATAAATCCCACGCTATGAAATTTGTTCCCGAAGATGGTAAAATGCGTCTTCCTTTCGGAGCCCTCGGCGGCGTCGGTGAAAAGGCGGCATATTCTATTTATGAAGCCGCACAAAGAGGAAACTTCGTTTCCAAAGAGGATTTCCAAATTGAGGCGGGAGTTTCCAAAACCATAATTCAAAATCTTGCGGATTTGGGGGCTATGAACGATTTGCCCGATACCAATCAAATTTCTATGTTTTAGTTGACATTTAAGGTTTTTCGTTGTAAAATACTAAGGCTGACAGTTTTGTTTGTCAGCCTTGGTGTTTGTTATATAAGATAAAATTAAAAATATGTTTCCGTAGCTCAGCCGGATAGAGCGACCGCCTCCTAAGCGGTAGGTCGGAGGTTCGAATCCTCTCGGGAACGCCAGTCGAGTGCCTCGACACGCAAATGCGTAGTTGAGGTGCTTCTTTTTTTACACTTTTGATTCTCGCATTGAAGTGTCCTTTCCTTTGCACACAAAAATAAACCGCCTACACTTTTGTAAGCGGTCTTTGCTAATTTAGAGTAAGTCCGACAAATAAGAATTTGACAACTAATATTTCGTGAATTATTATCGCTTATTGTTAGGCGTTAATAAAATTCTCTAAAAGTCCTGCAAATAAAGGGTTTTTCGCAAACAACTCGTTTCAATTTGTTATGATTTATTATTTCGTTTTACCCTTGCCCGAAAGTATTATAAGGGCAAAATCAAGGGCAAAAAATATCAAAATTTTAGGTTTTAGTCTTGGGAAACGAACTGTTGCAATGTGAATTTACAAATGAATTGAGGAATTATCGTGAAGATATCCAAATTATTTGCAATCACATTGCAGTTGAAAACTCGACTTATTTTCTTTGCTATAGCCTGTACCTATAATTTGCTGTTAGGTTTGTATTTAAAAGATTTTCTCGTTTTATCTCCGACTCTTACAGTGTTTTATTTGCTATCGGTTTTACCAACTTTGTTTTTGATCGTTGCGATAAAAACAAAAACAATGAGAGCAGTGGTTTATATTTCGCTGACACTCATTGCTTGTATGAACTTTTCTTATGCGGTTTATTGCCGCAGACTATTTCCGTTTTTAGAACTCATTCCACTTGGTAGTGTTCTTATGTATTTTATTGCTTTCACTAATAAGAACTGCAAAGATAATCTGCTGACTAAAATATATGTCTTGATAGTATCTGCACTTATAATTGCTTTGCTTTTTGCTGCATATATTTTCGTCTACAAACAGGATGATGTTTCTCTTACCAACGGTCAGGCAACCCTATGGAATACAGCAACCGTCAAACTAGCTGACGAAATTTGTGCCAATTGTGATACTGATGAAGAACAGGTAAAAGCAATATATTATTGGATGATACATAATTTCGAGTATGATTACAAATGTGAATCCTTTATTCAATATTTTAATGTTCGTAAAACTTTAACCACTAAAAAAGGTATCTGCTACGACTTTTCCCATCTATTCGCAGCACTCTGCCGTAGCCAGAATATCCCTTGCTATGTCCTTGACGGAACAAAATTAGATGATGCGAATTATCATCATACTTGGAATAGAGTCTACTTTAATGACTCTTGGTGGGATATGGACGTTACCTTTGATATTGTTCAAATTAAAAATCAAGGAGTACTTTATGGTTTTCGCAAAATTGATGGTCCATATGTTACTATTAAAGAATTTTTTATAACGAAGATATACTAAGCATGAGTAAAGCCGCCCACTCGGGCGGCTTTACTTATAGTTTATTTCTTAATTAAACCTTTTATCAAATTTGCAATGGTATCTAACTGTTGGTCATCAAGTTTTTTCAAATCCTTGATGATTGCATCCAATTTGGTGGGATTCTTGGCTTCGAGATCAAAGAACTCGCCTACAGAAATACCTAAATAATCACATATATAGAAAATACCAGGTAAAGACGGCAACGATTTCCCGGATTCGATATTGTTAATATATCCTGCGTTTTGTCCGATTGCCAGACTCATTTCTCTTGCGGATACATTCTTCTTTTCACGCAGTTGTGCTAATCGCAAAGCAAAATCTTTTTCGTCCATAATCTCACCACCCTTTATTATATTTTAACCCATACAGGCGGCAATATTATTGGTTGTAAGGCGGTAAAGTTGTTGCAATATTGGTTTATATATGATATAATACAAAAAATATCGGAAATAAACCTATAATCGTTCCCCAAATGACCGCTATACACACAATTTTATCGGCATCCCCTTTGCGTTTTGGTATATCCATTCTATTTGCGGGGTAAGACCGTTGGTTCCGTTGGAACTTATTTAAAGAGATAGTCGAGTCATTGCAGGATAACCCATCGGACATAGGTTCGGTGGGTATTTTTTTAGGAGTGGTATAATGCTTGATATTTTTACGGTTGCCTTTTTCGGTCATAGATATATTGACAATCCTTTAAAGGTAGAAGCGTTGCTTGAAGAGCAGATCAGAAAACTTATTAACGAAAAAGAGTATGTGGATTTTTTAGTCGGGCGTAATGGTGAGTTTGATCAGTGTGTTTCGTCAACGGCGCTTCGTGTACGAAAAAATGCAAGGGATGACAATAGCGCTCTTGTATTAATGTTGCCCTATCCCACTGCGGAGTATCTAAACAACCAAGAATATTTCCACGATTATTATGCAGATGTAGAAATATCGTACTCTGCATCCATGGCACATCCCAAATCAGCAATACAAATCCGTAATCGTGAAATGGTTGACCGCGCTGATCTTATTATCTGCTACATTGAAGACGAAAAAGGCGGTGCTTGGCAGACTGTAGATTATGCAATAAAGCAAGGTAAGACAGTAATTAACCTTGCGCAGGATGAAGCAGTGTAGTTATTACCGAGGCAGAGCCAAAGGGACTGTAAACCACGATATAATTTACATTTAACCGAAACGCGGCGGCAGGGAGATTAACTACTCTCTGCCGATTTTTTTATTTTTCACTGCCAAAACACTTCAATCTTTTTTCAATCTTCCTTTGTATAATAATGTACCGTAGGATATAATTCTGAGAAAGGAAAATGGTTTATGTACATTATAAAAAACGCATTGAGATGTATTGGCAGATCAAAAGGGCGTAATGTTTTAATAAGCATCATAGCTCTTGTAATTGCTGTTTCTGCTTGCCTTGGTTTATCTATCAGACAGGCGGCAGAGAGCGCAAAGGAGAGTGCTTTGGAAGAACTGAACATAACCGCTACGATATCGTATGACAGAAGTTCTATGATGAACAATATGACAGGCGGTGAAAAAGGTCAAGGTGGCGGCAAGTTCGACCGCGACCAGTTTGCGACAATGATGGGCGGCACCTCTGAACTCACGTTAGAACAATATCAAGCTTATGCTTCTGCTGAGTCGGTTGAAGACTTCTATTACACACTTACCGCTTCTTTTAACGGTTCGGATGATTTGCTGCCCGTAACCGATGAAACTGAAGAGGATGAAACAGACTCTAATCTCGATAGCTTGAGCAACGGTTCACAAGGCAAAAGTAATGGTTCATCGGATAGGCGTGGCGGTAAAGGTACGGCATCTTCGTCAGATTTTTCTGTTATTGGTTACAGTAGCGATAATTCAATGACTGCATTTGTTGATGGAACTGCATCCATTTTAGAAGGTGGCACAATGTTCGAGGAAGGTTCTTCGGAAAAAGAATGTGTTATTTCCGAAGAACTTGCTATTTTTAATGATTTATCCGTAGGAGATACCATTATCCTCACTAATCCGTCTGCTGAAACCGAAACCTATGAAATAAAGGTTGTGGGTTTATATACAAGCACCGCTAACAATGATTTCTCAATGTCGATGTTCGGCAAAAGCCAAGACCCTGCTAACCAGATTTATATGAGTGCAGCCGCACTGCAAACTATCCTTGATGCTTCGGATGAGGTTTCCACAACTGTTACCGATGAAAATACGGGCAGAGAAAGTGATAGTGCCGTAAAAGGTTCAATCTCTGCAACCTATATATTTGCAAATACAGAAAAATATTATGCCTTTGAGGAAGAGGTTCGCTCCCTTGGTCTTGAAGACACCTATACTGTGTCTTCTCCGGATCTTACTGCTTTTGAAAACAGCTTAACACCGCTCAACACACTCAGCACAATGGCGGGTTGGTTC
>JAZNOA010000032.1:0-27871 GCA_045580545.1 Acutalibacteraceae bacterium
ATTGTTTGTGTTACAGTTTTCATGACGAATGGTTAATCCTCCTGTACGTTTTGATTTGAGCAACTTAACTGTAACACAGGATTTTCCATTCGTCACTCTTTTTTTATTCGTTACTGTAACACATCTATTGTAAACCTACAAATTCGTTCAATCGGAAATAGTCCATACGGTTGAAGTTGGGAATTTTTTATGGTACAATAGCAATTATTAAGATAGAAATTTTGGAGAATTAAAAATAATGAATAAAACTTGTGAGATTTTGGCACCCGTTGGGTCAACGGAAATGCTGGTTGCCGCCGTGCGGAGCGGTGCGGATGCGGTGTATCTCGGTGCTAAAGAATTTTCAGCCCGCCGAAATGCGGAAAACTTCGGGGTGTTTGAACTTAAAAACGCAATTGAATACTGCCACACAAGAGGGGTTAAGGTTTATTTAACCCTTAATATTCTTATAAAAGAAAAGGAACTATCATCTGCTTTTGATTTGGCGAAAAATGCCTATAATTTAGGTATCGACGGAATTATCATTGAGGACTTGGGGTTGAGCCGAATTCTCCGTGAAAAAATCCCCAACTTAAAACTCCACGCTTCAACACAGATGTCGGTTCATTCGGTGTCGGCATTGCCGATTTTGAAAGAAATGGGATTTGTCCGTGTGGTGGCAGCCCGTGAAATGTCCAAAAAAGATTTAATCTCCCTTTGCAAAAGGGCAGAGGAACTCGGAATGGAGATTGAGGTATTTGTTCACGGGGCACTTTGTATGTGTCTTTCGGGGCAATGCCAACTGTCGGCTTTTTTAGGTCAGCGAAGCGGAAACAGGGGACTTTGTGCCGGTCCTTGCCGACTTCCCTTTAAGGTGGAAAAGGGCACAGGTTATGACCTTAGCCTTAAGGATTTATCTCTTTTAGATCATCTTAATGAATTAAGGGAAATGGGGGTTAAGTCCTTTAAAATTGAGGGCAGAATGAAGCGTCCCGAATATGTTGCCTGTGCTGTTGCCTCAGCCAAACAAAGCATTGAAAAGGGTTATATCGACCCGTCCCTTGCCGAAACTCTTAAGAATGTGTTCTCCCGCCAAGGCTTTACCGACGGATACTATACCGACAGTTTAGGCAGAGATATGTTCGGCATAAGAACAAAGGAAGATGTGGTTTCGGCGGACAAGGCTTTTCCGCTTTTGCACCAACTTTATAGGGGCGAAAGGCAGAGTGTTCCTGTTAGCGTTAAGGCTGAAATTCGGGAAAATACCCCAATGGAACTTAACCTTTCCGATGGGGAAAACACCATTACGGTTTTAGGTGACACACCACAAAAAGCCAAAACCAAGGCTTTGGAACAGGATGATGTTTTAAACAGCCTCACAAAATTCGGCGGCACGCCTTATTATGCCGAGGGTGGGGGAGTAGACCTGCAAGAAGGGCTTTTTGTTTCAAAGGGAAGCCTTAATGAACTAAGACGGAGAGCCATTGAGGAGTTGGACATAAAAAGGGCGGAAACCAAAATCACACCCTGCTATGCGGAATATTCGGCTAAGAATTTCACACCGCAAACACGCAATCAAAGATTAATCTGCCGTTTTGAGGATAAGACCCAAATTCCCGATGATTTAAGCGGAATTTCCGCTATTGTATACCCTCTGGAAAAGGACCCTGATTTGAGCGTTTCGGTGGAGAAAATCGCCGATATTCCGAGAGGAATTATAAGCGAAGATTTAATCCAAAAAAGACTGAGACTTTTTAAAGAACATGGGTTTAATACCTGCCTTTGCGGAAATCTTGCGAGTGTTGAAATTGCAAGGAAAGAGGGCTTTAACATAATCGCCGACACAGGGCTTAATATATTCAACAGCGAAAGTGCGGCAAAGGCAGAAGAATGGGGAGTTAGGGCGGTCACACTGTCATACGAACTGAGCATTGAGGAGGGTAAATTCGGGAGCAATTTGCCCTTAGGTATTATTGCCTACGGTAAGTTACCCTTAATGACCTTTAAAAACTGCCCTATAAAAAACGGGAAAACCTGCAATGAGTGTGACAAACGGGGGATTTTAACCGACCGAATGGGTATAGATTTTCCTGTTAGATGCCGTATGGGGTACAGTGAAATGCTGAACAGCGTTCCCATTTGGCTGGCTGACAGAAAAACGGAACTTAACCACCTTGACTTTTTAACCCTCTATTTCACCGACGAAAGCAGAGAAAGAGTGGCAGAGGTAATAAACGCCTATAAAAAGGGATTAAGTACTGATATTAAATATACACGAGGACTTTATTACAAGGGAACGATATAATACCTCCACTGTGCAAAGCCGCAACTTTGCACCACCCAAGCCTCCCCTGTGTAAGGGGAGGTGGCATGGCTTTGACGTGACGGAGGGGTTGTGAAACATAGATGTTGTAACAATTAAAATGTCATTCTGAGCGGAGCGAAGAATCTCGAAAAAATGAATTAGAGTCTTCGTCACTTCGTTCCTCAGAATGACATAAAACAATCCTCCCGTCAGCCTACGGCTGCCACCCTCCTTTACACAAGGAGGGCTTTTTACAAAAACCTCACCTATAAATATGGGAGGTAAGTTTAGATACAACCACCAATACCTCCACTGTTTACAGGGGAGGGGGACCGCTTGCGGTGGAGGGGTTGTTAAAATGTGAGGGGTTGCAAAAAACAGATTGGTTGTCATTTTTGAGCGAAAGCGAAGATTTTCATTATTGTCATTCTGAGGAACGAAGTGACGAAGAATCTCAAAATCTAAATTACCGCCAGACCCGACCTTTCACTCAGTGTGACAATTCATACGGCAGATTACATATAGTAGACGACAAATATCGGGTCGTCGGAAACCGCCGACCCCTACAATGTCATTCTAAGCGAAATCGTAAGAATCCGATAACAATTTTTTAATTTGGAATTCATAATCAAATTACAATTCAAAATTTAAGTTTTTATTTACAATTTACAAATAATGTGCTACAATTGGTATGCGACACAGTTAAATATGGCAAACTATAGGAGAAGTGTTTTTATTTCGGTAAAAATGCATTCTCTATTTTGGCTTTCTCTTATGGTTTGCTAAAGTTGTGTCGCAGCAATGTGGAGTTATGCGTTTTTCGGTGTGTATGGCTTCCGTGCTATACACACTTTTTTATTTTTGAAACATATTTAAGAATAGATAAAATTTATTTGAAATCAGATAAAGTTTAGTTGTTGTAAGGATATGTTGATTATGGTAAAATGAAAACAATAAAGAGTTTGTCGGAGCGGAGCCTAAATTCTATAATCAACCTTGAGGAGAAATAAAATGAAGGAAAAGAAAACATCGGTTGTGAAAAATAATCTTTATTTTTTGGGACTAATTTGGAAAATTCATCCTATGGGGGTTATAGCGTATTTTCTGGAAAATTTCATTCAGTACGCTTTTTGGACTTTCTATTCGGTTATATTTATGCAGTATTTATTCGGCACCGAAGAGGGGCTCAGAAGTTTTGGCGACACCGCAACATTTATTATAGCAGCACTGTTGGTGAATTTGGTTGTCCGTGGGGTTTCAAATTGGTATTGGAGTGTATACGGTCAAAAATCCAATATTAGGATACATTACGGACTTAATATGAAACTTTTTAATAAGGCTCGGTCTGTGGATGTTTCCTGTTTTGAAGACCCCGAATTTTATAATACATACACCAAAGCCGCCACCGAGGCAAGCGACCGCGCTCAGTCGGTTTTGAACCAAACTTCAAGTGCAATCGGGTCATTTTTTTCTTCGGTCTATGTCATTGTAACTATGGCACTTATAACCCCTTGGTCATTGGTTTTTATAGCGCTGCCGCTTTTTGCGAATTTGTATTTAGGTAAAAGGCTTGCAAAGTTAGGATTTAAGGAAAACGAGGAAACTACAGGGGACAGACGGCGAATTGACTATGTTGACCGCATAATCTATTTCAGAAAATATGCAGGTGAACTCCGCCTTACCAACATATACAATGTGCTGGAAAAAATGTTTAAAAAATCCGCCGATAATATCACGGATGTTAAAATGAAATATGCGTTTAAATATGCCTTTTTGAATGCCGCCAAAAGTGTTATGATGTTCCTTTTGGGGTATGAGGGTATGTGGCTTTGTGCCGCTGTTTTGGCCTTGAGAGGAAGTATCACAATAGGTCAGGCAATAGTGCTTATAAATGCAATTACAAGTGTTTCTTGGATGATTAATGATTTTGAAAAATCCACTTCCGAATGTTCTAAAAATGCATTTTTCATTGAAAATCTTAAAACATTTTTGAATTTTGAACCGATGATTGACGAAACAAAGGGTGGCAAAGAACCGCCTAAAACAGTGGAAACCTTGGAGTTTAAAAATGTTTCCTTTGGTTATAGGGGACAAAAGGGTTTGGCACTTAAAAATGTAAATCTCACAATGCACAGGGGCGTCCGTCACGCACTTGTTGGCATTAACGGCAGCGGAAAATCCACCTTAATAAAACTTATGATGAGGTTTTATGACCCCACCGAGGGCGAAATTTTACTTAACGGAGTTAACATTAAAGAATTCGATATAAAGAAGTACCGTGAACTTATCGGTGCGGCTTTTCAAGATTTCGCACTCTTTTCTGCCACTGTTGGCGAAAATGTTTTAATGCGAGAACTCGGGAGTGACGATGATAGGGAACGTGTGATTTCCGCTTTAAAGGACAGCGATGTTTACGACAAGATTTCCTCTTTGGAAAAGGGAATTGATACTGTTTTGACAAGGGAATTTGACAATAACGGAGCCGAACTTTCGGGCGGCGAGCGGCAAAAAATTGCTATAGCCCGTGCCTTTGCCAAAAAAAGTCCCATTGTAATTTTAGATGAGCCTTCAAGTGCCCTTGACCCCATTGCGGAATATAAAATGTTTAAAACCGTAAACCGCTTATGCGAAGGTGAAAATACCCTTTCGGTAATCGTTTCTCACCGCCTTTCCTCAGCCGCTATGTGCGACCGCCTTTTTGTTTTTGAGAAGGGCGAGTTAAAGGAAGATGGCACCCACAAGGAACTGCTTGCAAATAAAGGAATTTACGCTAATATGTTCTATAAACAGGCGAGAAACTACACCGCAGGGGAGGTGAGTGCTATATGAAAGAAAAAAGAAAACTGAAATACAGCACGCTCTCCAACACCTTTTTTGCCCTTAAGTGGCTTTTTAAAATAGCACCCGCTTACACGGTTTATCAAATTTCAAATACGGTTATCGGCAATGTTATAACAACCTTTGAACACACCTTTTTAACGGCATATATTATTCACTGTATCGAAAAGCAAAAGCCTATAACTTCGGTTTTGGCATTTTTAATTCCCGTGGCTGTTGCGGTGGCAATAAAGGTTATATCGGGTCCATTGGTAACGGTTTATGTGGGTCCAAAATTTGAAGCAAAGTTCAAAAAGGAAGTAAATTTAACCCTTTATGAAAAAGCGGTTAAAATGGAAATTTCAAAGTATGATAACTCCGAGTTTTACAACGATTTTGTTTGGGCAATGAGGCAGTCGCCAAGCCATATAAACGGCATACTTCAAGATTTTTCCCAGTTGTTAAGTTTTGTTGTCAATATTATAATTACAGGCTCGTTTATTATTGTGACTGACAAGGTAACCCTTTTAATTGCGGCGGTAATTGTGCCGGTGGCGGTTTTTGTTCCCCGAATTATAAATAAACTTGTTGTAAAGCGGGAAGAGGAACTGGTACCCATAAGGCGTAAGCGTGATTATGTAAACCGTGTTTTTTATCTTCCTGACTTTATAAAGGATATTAAAACAGGTAATATGGCAGATAAACTTGAAAAGGATTTTAAAGACTCCGGCGACGATATGGAAAAACCCATAGTGAAATTTGCCAAAAAAATCATTCCCTTGCAGATTTTGAACCATTCGATTGCGGATATTATGGTTGACGGTGTATTTTTAGTATATCTTTTCTATCAGGTAATTGTTTTGGGCAAATACGGTTTGGGAATTTCGTTGGGACTTTATAATTCAAGCAACAAATTTATAAATTCTCTTTATAATTTTTCTTTCCGCTTCCCGACTTTCCAAAATCACAGCCTTTATATTGATAAACTCCGCACCTTTTTGGATACGGAAAACGAAATGTCCGACGACGGCACTCTGGAAGTACCTAATGGCGGTGACATTGAACTAAAAGATGTGGAATTTACCTATAACGGCAACGAAAAACCTACAATAAACGGCATTTCAATGAGTATTAAAAAGGGTGAAAAAATAGCACTTGTGGGTTATAACGGTGCAGGGAAAACCACCCTTATTAAGTTGATTCTTAGACTTTATGACCCAACAAAGGGTGAAATTTCGTTTGGTGACAATAATTTAAAGGAATATCCTTTGAAAAATTACCGTGAAAAGTTTGGTGTGCTTTTCCAGGATTTTGAAATTGTGGCGGCAAGTATCGCTCAAAATATAAGTATGTCGGATGGGGATTTTGACAGAGAAAAAGCCGACAATGTACTCCGTAAGGTGGCTTTTTCGGAAAAATTCCAATCCCTGCCGGACGGATACGAAACCCAACTCACAAAGGAATTCTCCGATAACGGAGTTAACCTTTCGGGCGGTGAGGCACAGAAGTTGGCACTGGCAAGAGTTCTTTATTCCTCGGCAGATGTTATTATTCTTGATGAGCCTTCAAGTGCCCTTGACCCCATTGCGGAATACGAACTAAATAAGGCGGTTACGGAACTCAGCGGTGATAAAACGGTTATTATTATTTCTCACCGACTTTCAACCACCCGCTTTGTGGACAAGATTTATATGCTTGAAAGTGGAAAAATTATTGAACAGGGCGATCACAACGCCTTGCTTCGACAAAAGAGCAAATACGCCGAAATGTTTAAAGCCCAAGCAGAAAAGTACGTTTCGTAAGTTTTGGCGGGAATAACCTTCGCCGAAAATCAAAAGATTTCCGGACTGCACTCCACTCCAGCCAATACCACTCACGTGCCCTTGAAACCGCCCAATGGGCGGTTTTCGCTTATAAGGAGTTTTTCTGCCGCACATGTCGCCAGAAAAACAAAAATGAGGCTTGTCACCGCAAAAATAGTGAGTATAGGTTTTCGGCAGACTGAAATGTTCTCATGCGGGGAGCATTTTTTTGCTGTTTATAATATAATTACAGTTGATATTTAAAAGAATTTTCAGTATAATATTTATGTATATATGGATTAAAGGAGGAAAATTATGGATTACAAACAGTTTTTTGAACAAATTAAGGGTAAAAAAATTGCTATGTGCGGTATCGGAATAAGCAATACTCCTATGATAATGCGGTTTTTAGAAATGGGTGCCAAGGTTTATGCCTGCGACCGCAGAACGAGGGATTTAATTGGGGACACCGCCGACCAAATCGAAAAGGCGGGTGCCGAACTTCGCCTGGGTGAACACTATCTTGACAATCTTGAGGTTGATATTATTTTCAGAACCCCGGGTATGAACTGGAATTTGCCCGAACTTGAAACCGCCCGCAAAAAAGGTATTGCGGTGACGAGCGAGATGGAGGTTTTCTTTGACCTTTGTCCTGCAACAATTTTCGCAGTAACAGGGTCGGACGGTAAAACCACCACCACAACCCTTATTGCAAAAATGCTTGAGGCAGAGGGAAAACGTGTATTTGTGGGCGGTAATATCGGAAAACCCTTGCTTCCCGAGATTGAAAGCATAACTAAGGACGATTTTGTGGTTGTTGAACTTTCCTCCTTTCAGTTGATTTCAATGCGAAAGAGCCCCGATGTGGCGGTTGTTACCAATGTGGCTCCCAACCACCTCGATGTCCATAAGGATATGGACGAATATGTTGAATGTAAGCGAAACATAATAATGCACCAAAATGCTTTTTCCCGTACAGTCCTTAACCGTGACAATGAAATAACCGAAAGTTTCCGCAAGGACGTGAGAGGTCAGTCCTTAGGTTTCAGTATGGAACGTCAACTTAATAACGGTGCATGGGTCAGTGACGAGGGAATGCTCTATATGTCTTATAGAGGTATGGACCTGCCCATAATAAACAAAAAAGAAATTGCCGTTTTAGGCGACCATAATGTTGAAAACTATCTTGCCGCCATTGCCGCCGTTTGGGGTTATGTCGGTGTTGACGCCATAAAGAAGGTTGCCCGTGAATTCGGCGGTGTGGAACACAGAATCGAACTTGTGCGTGAGGTAAACGGGGTTAAATATTATAACGATTCCATTGCTTCAAGTCCCACCCGCACCATTGCTTGTCTTAAGGCATTTAACCAAAAAATGTTTCTCATTGCCGGCGGGTATGATAAGCATATTCCCTTTGAACCTATGGTGCCTTATGTTCTGGAAAAGGTGGAGAAACTCTATCTTTGCGGTTTCACTGCCGACAAGATTGAAGAGGCTGTCAGAAGTGACAAAAACTATAAGGGCAGTCCGGAAATTATAAGGGTTAAGGATATTGCAGAGGCCGTGGATTTGGCACATAAAACCGCTAAGGCAGGGGACGTGGTTTGTCTTAGTCCTGCCTGTGCCAGTTTTGATGCATTTCCCAACTTTGCAGCCCGTGGTAACTATTTTAAGGAGATTGTAAATAAACTGTGATTGATTTGAAAGATACCCTTTTTGCCCTGTCGAGAGCAGACGGGGTGGGAAATATTCGTGAGGCGACCGACTTAGCCGAAAGGCTGTTGTCTCAGTACTGTAAAACCGAGATAACCGATAATCTAACGGTTATCGGTTATCTTTCGGGTAAGAGGGACTACACCTTGATGCTCGATGCTCATATTGACCAAATTGCCTTTGTTGTGACCGATGTTGACGATAAGGGCTTTTTATCCCTGAAAAACGCAGGGGGAGTAGACCTTCGCTCTTTGCCCTCCCGCAGGGTTACGGTTCACGGCAAGGAAAAAATCACCGCCGTTTTCTCGGCAACACCTCCCCATTTAGCAAAGGGGGATAGGGTGTATGACGATATAGGTGAAATCAAATTAGATACCGCTTTGGGAGCAGGGGCAAAGGATATAATTTCCGTTGGGGATTATGTAACCTTCGCCAATGAACCTCGGGAGTTACTGGGAAACAGAGTCAGCGGACGTTCCTTTGATAATCGCTCGGCGGTTGCCTGCCTTATTGCCACGGCGGAAATGTTAAAAGATAAAGAACTTCCTTTTAATGTGGCATTCGTATTAAGTGACGGCGAGGAATTGGGACTTAGAGGAATCAGAACCGCCTCCTTTAAAATAAACCCTCAAGAGGCTATTGCGGTGGACGTTTCTTTCGGCGACGGAATAGGTATCGGAAGTGAAGAATGTTCCCCCTTGGGCAGTGGAGCAATGATAGGGACTTCCCCCACACTTGACAGCGGAATTTCGGGGAAACTGATTAAAATCTGCGAAGAAATGGATATACCGTACACCGCCGAGGTCATGGGCGGAAGAACGGGTACCAATGCGGATATGATTTCGGTGAGCAGAGAGGGCGTAAAGACCGGTACGGTGTCAATACCCCTTAGGAATATGCATACTGACACCGAAATTGTTGATTTAACCGATTTGGAAAGTGTTTGCAAACTTCTTTGCGAATATGTGTTGTCGGGAGGTGCAGAAAATGTTTGAAATCTTAGAAAAACTTTGCAATCTTGACGGAACTTCCGGTGACGAAAAAGCGGTTCGTGATTTTATAATTAGTGAAATTAAAGATTACTGCGAATACAAGGTTGATAATTTAGGTAATATAATTGCCTTTAAAAAGGGCAAAAACAAAAGTGCTAAAAAACTTATGATTGATGCCCATATGGACGAGGTAGGCTTGATTGTTACATCGGTCACAAGTGAGGGCTTTTTAAAATTTAAAACCGTGGGCGGAATTGATGTTTCTGCATTGATGTTCAGAAATGTTAAGATAAACGGCAAATTAAACGGGGTTATCAGCGGAAAACCCATTCATTTAGCATCAAGCGAGGAAAGAAAAAAACTGCCTAAAGAGGAGAGCCTTTATATTGATATCGGTGCCGACTCAAAGGAAGAGGCTTTAAAGCATATTTCTTTGGGGGATAGGGCTATTGTCTGCGGTGAATACATCGAAAACGGAAAGAATATAATATCCAAAGCCCTTGACGATAGGGTTGGATGTGCGACGCTTATTAAACTTATTAAAGAGTTTGATGATTACGATTTTTATGCCTCATTTTCCGTGCAGGAAGAGGTAGGTCTTCGCGGTGCTAAGGTTTCTGCCTTTGCAGTAAATCCCGAGAGTGCCATTGTTTTGGAGGGTACCACCGCCTCGGATATTGCAGGTGTTCCCCCTGAAAACACAGTCTGCACTTTAGGGTGCGGTGTGGCGGTTTCCTTTATGGACGGGGCTACGGTTTATGACAGGGAATACTATAACTTTGCATTAAACAGCGGTATTAAATGTCAGCCGAAATCCGCCGTTGCAGGAGGTAACAATTCCGGTGTCATTCACTTGAGCCGAGAGGGTGTAAGAACCGTGTCATTATCCGTTCCTTGCAGATATATTCATTCCTCTTCTTCCGTTGCGAACAAGGAAGATTGCGAAAATCTGCTTAATTTGGCTATTTTTATGATAAAGGGTATTTGCAGTGGTAACTTTAGTTGATAAAATTCCCGAAATTGATACTTTGTCTGCCGAATGGGTTAAGATTAAATGCCTTTACAATTCTTATAAGAATGACAGTAAGGTAATGTTTTGGGTGCAGGACACTGATAAATGCGTTATCGCTTTGACCGACGGAAATATGATTATTTATAATATTTCTGCTGATTTTGAGGAACTTACTGAGTTTGTTGACGTTATAAATCCCGCCTGTGTTTTCAGCGATTATGATACCCTTAGTAAAATTGGCAGAAAACCAAAGGAAAGAATAAATATTATTTACCGCAAGGCGGATATTGTGGGCGAAACCGAAGGAGACAGTCTTTCAAGCCGAGAAATTTATGATTTGCTCAATGTTGACGGTCTGTCACTACCCGAATATTCTTACTTTGCAGTTGACTATTGCCACCGATTAAATCACGGATTTGCCGATTATTTCGCACTAAAAGGCAAGTGCTGTGCGGTGACGTTTAATTGCGGTGATATGGCCATAATGAACGGAATTGCAAGCCATGAAAAAGGTATGGGAAGTGTTGCATTAAAGGGCGTATTGCAGAAGAATTACGGCAGAGATTTTCTTGTTTGCTGCAGGGACTCTGTTTTAGAATTTTATAAAAAGAACGGATTTTGCCACAAATACTATGGTGGCTATTGGGTGAAAGAAAATGTATGAAACTAATTTTTTTAATATTGATAATAAACTAACGGAACTTGATAAAAGGGCATTGGAACGTTCAGAAAAACAGTTTGAGCGTATTGACAGTATCACGGAATACAATCAGTTAAAGGTGCTAAAGGCGTTTATTAAAAACGGCGTCAGCGAATCTTCTTTTGCAGGTTCTACGGGATACGGTTATGACGATAGGGGCAGAGAAGTGCTTGAAAAGGTTATGGCTGACTGTATGGGAGCGGAGGATTCCCTAATTCGCCACAATTTTGTGTCGGGTACCCACACCTTAACCGTTGCACTATTCGGCATTTTAAGACCGGGAGACAAGGTGATTTGTTTAACCGGAAGACCCTATGACACTATTACAGGTGTTTTCGGCATTGATGAAAAGACCGACGGCTCTTTGTCTGATTTCGGGGTTAAATACTCTCAGGTTGAATTAAAGGCGGACGGAACACCGGATATCGAGGAAATTAAGAGGGTTTTAAGTAATGAAAAGCCTAAAATGGCTTATATTCAGCGTTCCCGAGGCTATTCTACGAGACCCAGTCTCAAAATCGCCGATATTGAAATGATTATAAAGGCAATTAAAGAGACTTCGCCCGAGAGCATTATTATGGTTGATAACTGCTACGGCGAGTTTGTGGAAACCAAGGAACCTTGTGAAATAGGTGCGGATATTATCGCCGGTTCTCTTATTAAAAACCCGGGCGGAGGAATTGCTCCTACAGGGGGCTACATAGCCGGCAGAAAAGATTTAATCGAAAAATGTGCCTACCGCCTTACCTGTGCAGGTGTGGGACGTGAAGTGGGCGCAACCCTTGGTCACTCAAGGGAACTTTATATGGGTCTGTTTTCAGCACCCCACGTGGTTGGCGAGGCACTTAAAACCGCAGTATATACCGCATCACTTTTTGAACTTTTAGGATTCTCCGTAACACCCACAAGCGAAGAGGTAAGGGGAGATATAATTCAGTGTATCACCTTAGGCTCTGCCGAGGGACTTATCGCTTTCTGCCAAGGTATGCAGTCGGGTGCACCCGTTGACTCTTTTGTTGTTCCCGAGCCTTGGGATATGCCGGGATATACCGACCCCGTTATAATGGCGGCAGGTGCTTTTACCTTGGGTGCGTCCATTGAACTGTCGGCTGACGGACCCTTGCGTCCTCCTTATGCCGCTTGGATGCAGGGCGGAATTAACTTCCACAGTGCAAAGGCGGGAGTTCTTTTGGCGGCACAGAAAATGTTGGAGAAAGGTGCGTTGAAAGTAATATAATGGAACAGATTTTTGCAGGTAAGGTTTATGAAATTTTACCCACAACAAACGGTATAATTTTTTCATATTTGAATAAGGAATTAGAGGACGGTGCGGTGGAGGTTTCTTACCGTATGATTTCCTTTGATAACCGCCGTGTCACCGATGTGGCAAAGAATATTTATATGATTTCAAAATTCGGCAACGGCTATAAGGCGGTTGAGGGTTATTGCGAAAACTATATAACCTCAAAATCAATTCTAATCCCCGGTGGAAAGGTATTTCTGCTCCACGAGGACGGCACCGCACGACTTGTGGATTCCGACGGTGAGACTTTATGGGTGGGCTCTTTTGCATACCGAAATTTTGTGCCAAGCGACGTTTTGCTCTTCGGCGAGGGACTTTGGTGTTGTTATCCTGAGGCCAATGCACTTATAAAGTTTAGCCTTACTAATATGAAACAGGAACTTCGTGTGGGAGGGAAAAATTCACCCTTTAATGCTCCTTGCGATTTGTTTGAGGAAGAGGGCAGGGTTATGATTTGCAACAAGGGCTCAAAAACCCTTCAAAGCATCGATTTAACCGATTACAGTATTTTAGAATACGAAACCTTTGATGAGGCTTTATATCAGTATGTTAATTACGGCGGCTACCGATTTGTTATTTTAGAATCGGGACTTTATGTAATTTAGGAGGCACTATATGAAAAAAGGTTTTGCGATTTTAGTGTCTCTTTTAATGCTATGTTTAGTCGGCTGTTCTTCTGGGGGTAATAATAGTGCAGTTTCATCAAGTTCTACTCTCAATTTGCAAACGAGTAACAATGTAGTAATGGATATAGCAGGAATGGGTTTTGAAGATGACGAACCCTATATTGCGTGTGTTATTAAAAATAAAAGCGACCAACTGACAATAAACTACGGACCCGTGTTTTACATATATGACGGTGAACAGGAGGTAAAACCAAATGATAACGCTGTTTGGGATGATAGTTTTTTTGTGCTAAAGAATGGTGAAGAGAATAGCCAAACCTTTAATTTAAAGCATTATGACTTAAAGGAAAATAAAACCTACCGATTGGTGAAATATTATAATATTGAGGGTTATAAAGACATCTACAGTATGTATGTCGATTTTAAGATTGACAGAAGTGAAATTACAGGTCAAATACTTACAAAGAAAACCGACATTTGGACACATAACGAATTAGCAACCTCCGGCGAAGAAATACCCACATATTTACTTAGTGAAGATAACATTTTATATTCAAAAGAACTTAACGACGGTGCAAATGTAATTAAAGAATGGTATGAGATTTGCAAATTAGAGGAATTTGAGCCTACAACGGCTGATTTTTTTGGTGCGGTGAGGGGAAAATGGCAATTGGAGGATTATCCCCTTGATAAATTGCTTGAGGAAAACCAGACCGCATTAAGGCATATTATAGACGAAAATAAGAATTATATTTATATTTTAAAACAAAAGAACGGTGATATTTACTACGTTAAAGGTTGGGCAGGTGTTAACGGACTCTACCTAATAGCCTTATTAGAAAGTAATACATAGGCAGTAAAAAAGCCTGTTTTCGGCTCCCCTTTCGAGGAAACTATCTCGGTTCCGCAATTACAGTGGGTCAAGGGTGAAAGCCTTGTCGTTTAGGAAGTGCGGGTCGTCGGAAACCGCCGACCCCTACAAGGTAAAATTAAACATTTTTATGTCTGTTGCAAGATAGGCGGGTCAAGGGTGAAACCCTTGTCGTTTAGGGGGTTGGAATTGTCGGTGTGCGAACTAAAGAAAAGATATAACTTGTCTTTCAATTGGCGAAGCCACGCTTGAAAGACTTTGAGTAGAAGCTTTACTCCCGACAATTCAAAGGGGGAATCGAAATCCCCCTTTAAAGGCGAATCTTTCCGCCCTTTCTTTTCTCCCACACAAGAAAGGGCGTGCCCGTCGCGGCATGAGCGACAAGGTGAAAACATTATCTAATATAATTTAATGTGCTAAATTGTGACCTAATTAACAATCCCTCCGTCTTTTTGCTATGCAAAAATCCACCCGCTGACGGCGGCGGTCCCCTCTGTCACTTCGTGACATCTCCCCACACTGTGGGGAGTCACCCTTTACACAAGGGAGGCTTTTTGTGACATTTCGTAAAAAAAATAGGCATAGTACCATAAAACACTATGCCTATTTATCTACACTATTCGGCTTCCATAATGGCACGGAATTCGTCGCCCGAAATCTTTTCTTTTTCAAAGAGGACCTTTGCGGTTTCGTGAAGTTTAGGCATTGCTTTTTCTAACAGTTCAATAGCCTTTGAATACTGTGCCATAACAATGCTTTCAATTTCTTCGTCAATAACAGCGGCGGTTTTCTCAGAATAATTTGGTGTTGAGGAGAAATCTCTGCCTAAGAATACCTCGTTATTGTCATTTCCGTAGGTCACAAGACCCAAACGCACGCTCATACCGAATTTGGTAACCATTCTTCTGGCAAGTTCGGTGGCTCTGTCAATATCATTTGAAGCACCTGTGCAAACATCGTCTTGGGTCAACTGCTCTGCGGCACGGCCTCCAAGTAAAGAACAGATTTGCTCAAGCATTTGGTTGCGTGACACATGGCCCTTTTCCTCGGTGGGAAGATACATAGTGTATCCTGCCGCCATACCGCGCTTAATGATAGAAATTTGATGAACAGGGTCCTGGGTGGGTAGGAAATAGGAAACAACGGCGTGACCTGCTTCGTGGTATGCAGTAACCATTTTATCCTTATCCTTAACAATGTGGGATTTCTTTTCGGCACCCATAACAACCTTTATGGTGGCCTCTTCGATTTCCTCTTGGGTAATTGCCTTTTTGCCGTGGCGAACGGCAAGCAAAGCCGCTTCGTTTAAGAGGTTTTCAAGGTCTGCACCCGTAAAGCCTGAGGTGGATTTTGCAATGGTTGCAAGATTAACATCGGGACCCAAGGGCTTTCCGCGGGAATGCACCTTCAAGATTTCCTCTCTGCCCTTAACATCGGGGTAGTTAACGGTTATCTGTCGGTCAAAACGACCGGGACGAAGCAATGCTTTATCGAGTATGTCGGGTCGGTTAGTAGCCGCCATAACAATAACACCCTCGTTGGCATTGAAACCGTCCATCTCAACAAGCAACTGGTTGAGGGTTTGCTCACGCTCATCGTGACCGCCGCCAAGCCCTGCACCTCTCTGACGTCCCACAGCGTCAATTTCGTCAATAAACACAATGGCCGGAGCCTCTTTTTTAGCCTCGCCAAAAAGGTCTCTTACACGGGAAGCACCCACGCCTACGAACATTTCAACAAAGTCGGAACCCGAAATTGAGAAGAAGGGGACACCTGCTTCTCCCGCAACTGCACGGGCAAGTAATGTTTTACCTGTTCCCGGAGGACCCACAAGCAGAACTCCCTTTGGAATTTTAGCACCCAATTCATTGAACTTTTGGGGTGACTTTAAGAATTCAACGATTTCCGTCATTTCTTCCTTTTCTTCGTCGGCACCTGCAACATCGGCAAAGGTGGTTTTCTTCTTTGTATCTAAGCGTCGAGCCTTTGATTTGCCAAATCCCATAGTCTTGTCGGCATTCATAGCCCCGCTCATTTTTTTCATCATTACGAAAAGTAGAAGCCCTGTAAGACCAACCATCAAAAGTGTGGGCAAAAGACTTGTTATCCAAGAGGTTTCTCCGCCTCTTTTAAGGTTATAGGCAATATCCAAATCTGTGCCCTTGTTAGCTTCCTTAATTTTCCAAACATCTTCATTTATATCCTCAATAAAAAGGGAAGAATTAGGAACGGTGTAGCGGTAAACCTTGCCGTCATCACGCTTTTTGTAGGTCAGTTCTCCGCTGTAAAGGTTTAGTTCCAACTCGGAAACTTCGTTGGATTTAATCATTTCCACAATCTCGGAATATTTGAGTTCGGCAGTATCCTTAACAAAATAGGATGCCGAAAGTACTGCGAAAATGAAAATAATTGGTACGATAATGTACAAAAGTACATTTTTTAAATTCTTTTTCAAGGGTTTGCTCCTTTCCTATTTGTCAGCATAAACCTTAGGGGATAAAACACCGACAAAAGGTAAATTTCTGTATTTTTCATTATAATCAAGGCCGTAGCCGATAACGAACTCGTCAGGAATAACCTTTCCAACGTAATCGGCAGAAATATCTGCCTTGCGGTTTTGGGGCTTGTCAAGAAAAGTGCAAATTTTAACGCTTGCAGCATTTCTATGTAATAAAATATCTTTGATTTTTGAAAGGGTAACGCCGGTATCCAAAATATCTTCGGCAATGATAATATCCTTACCCTCAATATCAATATCAAGGTCTTTCTTAAATGTAACGGTACCGCTTGATTTAGTGCCGTTATAAGAGGAAACCGCCATAAAATCAATTTCGCAATCGCAGGTGATGTTGCGGATAAGGTCGGCTATAAACACAACCGAACCCTTAAGCACACCCACAACAAGCGGCTTTTTGCCCGCATAATCCTTGGAGATCTGCTCGCCTAAGCGTTTGCAAATTTCCTTGATTTCATTCTCCTCAACTAAAATTTTAGAAACGTCCTTTTCAAATTCATTCATTTTCTTTAACCCCTATCACATAAACCAAATTGGTTTTTTTACTAACAGCACAACGCTCGGCAACGCCGATGCCGTGAATCCAAACAACACCTAAATCATCGGAAATTACAGGAAGAGTATCACGAAGATTTATCGGCACCGAGAATTCATTGTAAAGTTTGGTGAGTTTTTTTGTACATCCTCTGTTTGCAAGACGGATACTGTCACCCGACTGTCGGGTACGCAATACTAATTTTCCTACTATTTTATCACAGTCTAACGAATTATTTAATAACAAATTATTAACATTTTCCGATATTTTTGTTATTTCAACAGAAAATTCCGTTTTTTTTAGGTTTTCATCATTAGACCCGACGAATAAATACCCGTTTTTGTTTTGGCAGTATTTATTTTTCGGTATTCCTGTTTTGCCGCATTTTAAGCAAATTTTATAAATGCTTTCAATGTGGCAGGCTTCCAAAGAAATCCCGCTGTCACAAATTTTAACAAATTCAATAATAACCCTTTTGACAATCTCAGGATTCAACCCGTCTAAATTTGAAACGTCCAGTTTATTATCGGCAAAATTTTCTTTAATATAATTTTCCGCAGAACTTTTAATCATATTGGATATTTCCGTAACAGAGCGGCTCGTTTTCAAAACGGTTTTTTCTATCTTCGGATTAAGTTCCTTTAAAACAGGTACAATGCTGTGCCTTAGTTTATTTCTCGTGTAATCGTCACTTAAATTTGTACTGTCGGTCACAAAGGAAAGATTATTGACACAGCAGTATTTTTCAATTTCTTCACGGGTTACAGAGATAATGGGCCTAATAATATTGTCCCGCTTTATAGGAATACCGCAAAGTCCGCCGATTGCCGTACCACGTGCCAGATTTAAAATCACGGTTTCCAGATTATCGCTTGCCGTGTGGGCGGTGGCAATAAGCCCACCCTCACAAACACGGTTTAGAAATTCATACCGTATCTCACGGGCGGCGGTTTCAAGACTTAAATTCTGTTTCTTTGCAAGTTTCGGAACATCTATTCTTTCGGATATTAAAGGAATATCTAATGAAGAACAAAGATTTTTAACAAATTCTTCGTCACGAAAAGCCTCGTCACCCCGTATTAGATGGTTTAGGTGGGCGGCTTTAACGGTTATTCCCAATCTGTCCTTCAGGCGGTTAAGTGCATAAAGCAAAGTTACCGAGTCCGCCCCTCCCGATAGGGCAACAGTTACAACACTGCCTTTCGGAATTAGGGAATATTCTTTACAGTTATCTATTATAGCCTTTTCAATCATCGGAATGTGTCCACCGATGTGAAACGGGTATATTTGCCGTCAAAGAATAACTCAACGCTGTCAAGTCCGCCGTGACGGTTTTTGGCAACAATACATTCTGATTTGTTGGGGTCGGCCCTGTCCTCATCATCAGTCTTTTCGTTGTCGTAATAAGTTTCTCGGTATAAAAACAAAACGATATCTGCGTCCTGCTCGATAGAACCCGAATCTCTAAGGTCGGAAAGGGCGGGTTTATGAGATTTTCCCTTGGTTTCCGTTCCACGTGAAAGTTGCGCACAGGCAATCACGGGTACTTTCAAGTCTTTTGCCATAATCTTAAGATTTCTCGTAATTTCCGAAACTTCTTGAACTCGGTTTTCAATATTGCGGGCAGATTTCATAAGGCCCAAATAGTCAACAACAACCAAATCCACCTTTTTCATTCTTCGCAGTTTTGCCTTCATTTCGGGAACGGTTATATTGGAGGTTTCGTCGAAATAGATGTTTGCCTTGGAAAGGTTTTCGCCTGCAAGGGCAAGTCTTGTCCATTCGTCGCCCTCTAATTCGCCGTTGCGGAGTTTCTCACTTGGGATACCCGCCTCGCTTGAAAGCATACGCTGAGCCAACTGGTCTCGGGACATTTCAAGGGAGAAGAAACAAACGGTTTTACCGGAATTAACGGCAACGTTTCGTGTTATATTAAGTGCAAATGCAGTTTTACCCATACCGGGACGAGCACCTAAAACAATAAGGTCGGATTTATAAAGTCCGCCTATAACCTTATCAAGTGAACTTATTCCCGTGGGAATCCCTATATAATCGTTTCGGGTTTCGGGGTCTGCCATTTTGGTAAGACGGTCATAGGTTTCGGTTTCAATAACCGATTTAATGTGGGTCAGCCCGCTTACTTCTCTGCCTTGACGTATATCGTAAATACTCTGCTCGGCGTTGTCAATAAGTTTGCCCGAGTCCATCTCGCCTTCATTTATATCCTTAATGATATTTTGAGCGGCATTCATTAAGGAACGGGCATAGTAACGCTCCTTAATAATGGCAATATGGGTCAGCACATTGGCAGAGGAAGCGACGGTCTGGGCAAGTTGGGTAAGATACGCTTTTCCCCCCGCCTCGTCATAAACACCGTCTCTTTTAAGTCTTTCAAGAAGCGCTACATAGTCAATGGTTTGGCTTAATTCATACATTGAAGACATGGCGGAATAGATTTCTTTGTGCTGGGGTAGGTAAAAGAAATCTCTGTTTAAACTAACGGCAACCTCAGACAAACATTTGGGGTCGATTAAAATAGCCCCCAAAACAGCCTGTTCCGCCTCTAAAGAGTAGGGGAGACGGCCGCCGTCTAAATTGTAAATCAATTTTTCGTCACTCATTTTAAGTCTCCGTTTTTAAATTAGAGTCCTGCAACAACCACATTCACCTTAGCGGTGATACCTTTATAAAGTTTAATCTCTGCGGTGTATTCACCGAAGTTTTTAATATCGGCAACCTGCATTTTTTTGCGGTCAATTTTGATATTCAGGCTTTTTTCGATTTCGGCTGCAATCTCTTTTGAGGTAACAGAGCCGAATAGTTTTCCATTTGAGCCGGCCTTTGCCTTAACTGTAACAGTCTTGCCGTCAAGTGCTTCGGCAGTAGCCTTAGCGGCATTGATTTCTTCCTGTTTATGATGTGCCTGCGATTCCTCACGGTTTTTTAGTTCGTTCAATGCGGTGTTATCTGCCTCAACTGCTAACTTTTTAGGGAAAAGGAAGTTTCTGGCATATCCGTCGGAAACGTTGCAAAGTTCACCCTTTTTACCCTGACCTTTAACATCTGCCAATAATACAACTTTCATTTTAATTCTCCTTTAATTACATATCTACTTCCATAATAACGGGTAAAATCATAGGACTTCGCTTTGTCCTCTGGAACAAGAAGCGGGAAATACCGTCCTTAATTTTGGCCTTCACTGTGTTCCAGTCCCTAACATTATGGATATAGCATCTTTCTAAAATATCGCAGGTTTGGTAGTTTATATCCCTTATCAAATCCTCCGATTCTTTAACGTAAATAAATCCTCTGGTCACAACGTCGGGACCTGCAACCACCTCTCGGGTTTTGCGGTCCATTGTAACGGTGATGATAATAATACCGTCGTCCGACAAATGCTTGCGGTCACGCAAAACAATGCTTCCCACATCGCCCACACCAAGTCCGTCAACCAAAACTCTGCCTGCGGGAACGCTATTGGATGTCACAACGGAATTTTGTTTCAGTTCAATCACATTGCCGTTTTGGGAAATAATGATGTTTTTAGGGTCAATGCCGATTTCCTCAGCCAAAGCGGCGTGCTTCATAAGGTGCTTTTGCTCACCGTGAACGGGAATAAAGTATTTGGGATTTACAATACTCATCATGAGTTTTAATTCCTCGGCACAGGCGTGACCCGAAACGTGAACATCATACATTTTTTCATATACAACGTTGGCACCCCGTTTCATAAGTTCGTTAATAACCTTGCTGACAAGTTTTTCGTTACCCGGAATAGGGGTTGCGGAAATAATAATCATATCACCGGGGATAATCTCAATCTGGCGGTGGTCGGAGAAGGCTATGCGGTGAAGTGCCGACATAGGCTCGCCCTGACTTCCTGTTGTTACAAGAACTATTTGACCCGGCTCGTAGGAATTTATCTCCGAAACATCAATAAGCACGTTTTCGGGTACATCCAAATATCCCAGTTCTTCGGCAACCGACACAACATTTATCATACTTCTGCCCGAAACTGCCACTTTACGGTTGCATTTCACAGCCTCGTTGATAATCTGCTGAATTCGGTGAATGTTTGAGGAGAAGGTTGCAATTATAATTCTGTGACCCTCTGCTCGGCTGAACAGGTTGGAAAGGGAACCGCCAACCAATTTTTCAGAGGAAGTATATCCGGGACGTTCCGCATTGGTAGAGTCGGCGAGAAGGGCTAAAACACCCCGTTTTCCGTATTCCGCAAATCTGCCGATATCAATAACATATCCGTCAATGGGGGTGGTGTCGATTTTAAAGTCACCGGTGTGAATAACAGTACCGGCAGGGGAGTTTATTGCAAATCCCACCGCATCGGGAATAGAGTGGTTAACGTGAATAAATTCCACGTTGATTTTTCCGAAATTAACCGTGTCACCGGGTTTTACAACGTTGAGTTTGGCATCGCCTAAAAGTTTGTGTTCTTTAAGTTTGCCCTCAATTAAACCTATTGTTAAACGGGTGGCATAGATAGGAATATTAAACTCCATTAAAAGATAGGGGATAGCACCGATATGGTCCTCGTGACCGTGGGTAATAACCATACCCTTAATTTTATCCCTATTTTCCAAAATATAGGTGAAATCGGGAATAACAATGTCAATACCCGGCATTTCTTCGTCAGGGAAAGACATTCCGCAGTCAACCAAGAACATATCGCCGTCATACTCATAGAGGGTGATGTTTTTGCCGATTTCTCCAAGACCGCCTAAGGGGATAATCTTAATAGGTAACTTAGGCTTTTCGGCTCTTTTATACTGCCGTTTCGCTGTATTCTTCTTGCTGTCAACCGTCTTTTTCGGTGACGGCTTTTTTTGAGTGGTTTTCTTCTGCGAAGAAGCAGAAGAAACTCCCGATTTTTTATAATTCTTTTGGTAGTTCTTTTCCTTTCCTTTTGAGTTTTGGGGTTGCTTGGTGGTTTGATTCATTAAATAGTTTTCCTCCAAATTATTTCATAATTTTTTGTATTAAATGCACGCCAAAGCACCATAGCGTGCTATGTATCTGTGAAACGGTAAAATAACCCATGATGTCATAATAATTCAATATATATTGTAACTTTTTTGCAGTTTAAAGTCAAGTAAATAAAGGAAATATTTGTTTAAATTTATTATGAACAGCATTCCATCAGATTAAACGGAGATATTTTCGCCTTTTTCTTGACAATGTAAGTTAGATTTAATATAATTTCAGTAATCGGAGGGTGGTTTCAAATGTTTGGTTTTATAAAAAAGAAAAAGGATACCAATGAGGATGTTTTAAGGCAGATGGACGGCAGGGAGATTAAATATGTAACCCGCCGTATCAGAACGGATGACGGAGCGGTCAAAGAGGTTATTTTAGGTAAGGACGGCAGAATTGTTGTAATAGAAGATGAAATTAGAATTATGTGCGGTACTACCGATGTTTTTCGTTGTAAAACAGAAAACGCAACCTATTATATGCTTCTCAGCGGTGACGGTATTACCGTTTCGGGCGTCAATGAAATCGACGGCAATCAAGTGGATATTATAGTTTTCTATAAATACCATAGAAAGTAAAAAATGTATACTTGACTTTTAAATGCATTGTGTTATAATAATTAAGTCTTTGAAAGGTAAAATCGCAGAAATGCGTTTTTATATTTGTGGATAAAGCGAAATGCTCCACCTCGGAAAGTCCTCGCCGTGTAAAATTTAGAGGACAAAAACTAAATTATGCACCTGTGGCGGAATGGGCAGACACACCGGATTCAGGTACTAACGCGTGAGAGGATCTTTCAGACCTCTGCTGTTTTCTCTAAAGAACCGCATAAAATCAAGGGGTTTCACGATTTTTGACCTTGATTCCTGTTTGCTCAAAAATCTCAAAAAAACACTTATTTCTAACGGATTTCTAACAAACCGTTTCGGTTCTAAGATTTTCGAAAGGATTTAAGTCATATATGCGGGTATGGCGGAATTGGCAGACGCGTTAGATTCAGGTTCTAATGGTCGCAAGGCTGTGCAGGTTCAAGTCCTGTTACCCGCACCATCATCTCTCAAACCCAGTGTTTATGCGGGTTTGAGAGATTTTCTTTGTCTAAAAACCTATTGGAATTTGAGTGATTTTAATGTCAAAATCAAGGCAAAATCACCCCAAAATCCGTTAGAAATCTGTTAGAAATAAGTTATGTATGGGACGGGATTTACCCGTCCTTTGTCTTTTCCTCAAGGCTCAAGTTTTCTGCAATTTTATTAGCAGACTTGACCTTGGCTCCATACTCCAAATGGCTATAAATATTTGCTGTCGTGCTGAAATCCGAATGACCTAACCTGTCTTGGATTTCTTTTAGAGATACACCGTTGGCAAGTAATAGCGAAGCACACGAATGTCGCAAATCGTGATACCGAATATGCTTTAAGTTATTTCTTTTGAGCACAGTCTGTAAATGTTGCGACAGATAATCCGGGCCTTAAAAGATTCCCCATATCGTCCACACATACATAATCAAGAAACTCTTTGTTATATGAGTTGCGACATTTCCTTCTGTTGCTCTCTTGTTGCTTTTTGGCTTTCAGCAATAATTTTTCAACATCAGGTATCAAGGGCAGCGTTCTAAGGCTTGTCTTATTCTTCGTAGTATCTTTACGAACTATTACGTCCTTGCCGTCAACAGATATTCGGCACACAGTATGTTTAATGCACAAGGTTTTCTGCTCAAAATCAATCGCACTCCATTTGAGCCCTAAAGCCTCACTTCTTCGAAGCCCATAGAACGCTGAGAGTATAACGGGAACTTCGAGCAAATCACCCTTTACCGCTTCAAAGAGTTGTTGAAGCTCTTCTCGGTTATAATGCTCGGCAATAAACTTTTGTCGCTTAGGTGTTTCGATTTTTACTGCGGGGTTTACCAATATGTAATCCATCTTAACCGCATAATCGAGTGCCTTACGAATTACCGCATGATGCTTTGCAACCGAGTTCCATTTTGTACCCTTCGACAGCATTGTGTTGTAATACTCTTGAATATCTACTGTCCTTATCTTTTGCAGTGTAATATTCTTTTCATCAAAATAGGGATTGATTCTCTTTTCGATGAAATACTGATAGCTGCCGTAAGTGGTAATTAAAACGGTGGGTTTAATCATCGTAAGCCAATTTGACATAAACTGCGAGAACGGCATATCGGGTATTTGGGTTTCTTCACGTTCAAGTGTCATCTCCAACTCGTCAATACGTTCTCTCAAAAGTTCCTGAGCTTTGCGCTTGTTACCCTTGGCTGTAAGCCCTGTGCTTTGCCACTTTTGCTTTCGCTTACCGTCTTTATCGGTGTAACTGATAACGGTATGCAAATAGCCACCTTTTTCCTGTACGGATCCTTTTACCATTTTTTCTTCCTTTCACACACTTTAACAATTTGAACTTCTCCTTCATAAAGCCGCATTGAATAGATTTACGGCCGTTTTTAAAGTATGTATGCCGCCTGAAATCAGGCGGTGCAGATTATGCAGATGCTTCTTGTGAAGCGTTTAAAACATAAGCCACAATGGAACGCTTAGTGATTAAAAATCCTTTAGCGTTATGTTCGAGCTTATCAAGCTTACCTTGTTTTATAAGTTTATTAATTTGTTTCCTGCCGGTATTAAGCATTATGGATGCTTCTTTAACCGAAACAATGTCTTTATACTCGGTAAACATGGTCTGATAAGCCTCGTTATAACTGGAAAAGCAAAGGGACATTAAACTACGCTCCTTTCCTCGTCCTTAGTTCCCAACACAGTATGCGGCGTGTGTGAGAGCCGTATACTGTGACTGAAAACCTGCTTTTTCAGTTGTTATCTTTCAATGCGAGTGTGATTCGCAAGATATTCGTCTAATTTTTGTCTCTTTATAAGCCGCTTTGCACCGATCCATAACACAAAGTCGCAATCTTCTGCGTTACAGAGATTACGCATAGTGTTTTTACCGATGCTGGAATAAGCGGCGGCTTCATCGAGTGTCAAATTACTCTTCTGCCAAATGGGAACGCTAATATCTTTCATGGACACTTTACCTCCTTTTGTTTTTGCCTCCATTTCCGCCGGAGGTAGGCATAGAAACTCTAAACATAAAAATTCTCCTTACAGGCGGTGACGGGCGCCACCGCCGTTACACTCTTCCTTTAATTGTCCCTATATATCAATCCCGCATATTTTCGTCAGCAGGATATTGTCGTCAATTTTAAAAATTCCTTCATCATTTTAATTAATATCTTACTTTTTCTGTGGCTTATCAGCCAAATAGATTCTTGTTACTTCGGTCCTATGGTGGCCTAAGTTTTCGCTTACAATCTTTCGTGCTTTCTTTGGTCTCTCTTGCAATTCTTCGGCATAGGTTCTTTGTGAATAGGTGTGTCTGAGTCCGTGCCATGAGATTGTCTCAGTTCTTTTCTTTTTACCATCTTCGTATAAATCTTCACGGTTTTCTACTATGAAGTTTTTTCGGTTATAACTCATCCAATTTTGCAAAGAACGCTTTTCACGTTTTACACCGTCTTTTTCACTGGCGGAGATTAAGTAATCCCTCGGGTATCGGCCCGAGCATCGTGCATAATCCAAGTATTTAGTAATAATACCGCGTTGCTTTGCACTCAAATCAATAGCTCTTGTCTGACCGCCCTTGCCTTTTATAACAAGTTGTCCGGTCTTTAATGCAGACATAAGATATTCTATTCTTAATGTGCAAATTTCTTCAAGCCTTAAACCAAACTCATAGGCAAAGTCTATGGCAATCACTACATCCTGTCGGCCTTGCTCGATAGCCAACTGTCGCATATTATCAATCTCAGTTTTTAACCACGAATGATCTTTTACGCCTGTTGCTCGTTTCGGCAATGACAACTTATCGTTTTTTGAGAGTCTGTTTTTACTACCGGATTTTCTGTGGAAATACCGTATGCCTGATAGATCGGATTGAATAGTAGCGGCAGAGTTATTCTCTTTCAAGTGTTTGACGTAGGCTTTAAAGTGTCGGTCTTCCACGTTCTTAAAGTTTTGCAGACGAAAATTATCGGCTAAAAACTTACAGAACCTTTTTGTCGCTTCATAGTATCGCGCCCGTGTTTTAAAGCTAAGTTCATTGCTGTGGTTGTAAATTGCTTCAACCTGTGCCAACAAGTTTTTATACAGACCCGGGTTTAGCACTGTAATATTATTAGAATCTGACATAGCAAACCGTCTCCTTTCTCTAAAAATTTTATTTCAACGCAAGGATAGGGACCAAGCCTTGCGTAAAAAACTGTGTACGAAAATAAATTTTAGGCACTTTATTACTCTTAATTTTATTGACATAAAATTTTGCTAAAAAATTTTAAATTTTATTTTTAACCCTGACACTATTTGTCAGGGTTGAATTTTAAAATGTGCTTGCAGTTGCAGGAAATCGGGACGCTGATTTCCGTAAATCAAGGGGGACACAGGGAATATTTCTCTGGGTTGACAAATAGTTTTTATTTAAAAATCCTCCTTTTAAATGGAGCGGTTGGTGTAAAAAGCCAACCGTTTCTTAATATGTAAAATCGAATTTTAAAAATTTTTTTCTAATCCTGACAAAAACTGTCAGGGTTTGTTTTTATAATGTGATTGTAACGTTACAAAAGAGTTTGAACTCGAAACAAAAACATTTTATGAAAAGAGGTAAAAATTATGGCATGTAAAGGTGCTAAGAAAAAACAGGCGGAAGCCGAAATTTTAGAGGCTGAGAATACTCAGCCTGAAACAAAAGAAGTAACAGAGGAAATGGCAGTAGATAGGCTTTTTTTTGGAGTCGATTCACAGATACAGTCTGACGATGTTCTTCAAAACAATATTACTGAATTTGAATGGGCAGTAAGAAATAAGGTATATCCGAACTTCTGGGGAAGAAATCTTGTGGGTGAAAACTGTCTCACAAAGAACGAAATAGATTTTCTTCATAGCAAAGGATGTAAAATTGCTGCAATCTATACAGATTCAGGTGAAAAACAGACCGAGGAACAGGGAGAAATTCTTGCAAAAAAGATTGATGTTATTGGTTTAGAACTTGGTATTCCTGAGGGTACAGCAATCTTCTTGGAAATCGGTGAAAATGAGAATGCATCGCGTGATTTTATGCGTGGGTTCGCAAGTATGCTTTTAAACGAGGGATTTACTCCCAGCTTCAAGGCTAATACCGATGCGGCATTTGATTTTGACCGTGAATACAGTAGAGGTATGCAGACCGATAAAGATGTTTTTGAAAAATGTCTTATCTGGGCAGTATCTCCCAGTCTTGCAGAATTTGACCGTGTTACCACCACACATCTCATTCATCCGGATAACTGGACCCCATTTGCTCCGTCAGGCATTACCCGAAAAGATATTGCTATTTGGCAGTATGGTAAGAACTGTCATCCTATTGCTGATGATTCGGGCAAAGAAACCACTTTCAATGTGAATCTTGTAAGAGACTCAAAAATCATCATTGAAAAAATGTTTTAGTTGAAAGGATGTATGAAAATATGTATAATGGAGGTAAAGAAAAATGTCTGTTTATTCAGTAAATGTATATCCAAGCAGTACAACAATAAAAACAGGCAACTGGTATTACGGTGCTTATGCTATTGTTAATGCAAGTAGTAATTGCTGTACGGATGTAGAATGGTACAGTGATAGTCCGAGCGTTGCAAGTGTAAACAAGTCTTATGGTTATATA
>JAZNOA010000033.1:0-47821 GCA_045580545.1 Acutalibacteraceae bacterium
GCATTGTTTGTGTTACAGTTTTCATGACGAATGGTTAATCCTCCTGTCTGTTTTGATTCGGCAACTTAACTGTAACACAGGATTTTCCATTCGTCACTCTTTTTTTATTCGTTACTGTAACACATCTATTGTAAACCTACACAAGTTTCTTTAAAAAATATGCGAAAATGCTTTATTTTTAATAAGGTTTGTGATATAATCTATAATGTATATTTATGTATAAAGGAGGAGTGGCTGTGTTTAAGAGAATACTGTGTTTTTCCCTTTGTTTCGCGGCAGTTTTGTCCCTTAGCGGGTGCGATTTTTTCACCCCCGACACAGCGGAATTATTATCCCCTCCCACCCTTACGGGGGATATGCTCCCCATAAACGAGGCTATAGAGAAAAGCGAGAGTGGTAAATTTACCTTTCAGTACCCCTCCCGCGGAAATTACCGCTCTGCCGTTATTCGGCACGATACGGACAAGGACGGAATTTTAGAGGCTGTCGCTTTTTACAGTACAACCTCTAAAGAAAGAACCAAAATGAACATAAATGTGATTGCCGATAAAAACGGTGAGTGGAAATCCGTTGCAAAACAAAGCATTGCGGCAGGCGGTGTGGACCGAATTGATTTCTGCGATTTGGACGGTGACCGAATAGACGAAATTTTAGTGGGCTGGGAGATTTACGGCACCAGCGAATTACAACTTGCGGTTTACAGTTTGGGGGACAATACCCTTATTCAACGAATGTTGGAGCAATACACCCACTATGTGACCTGCGATTTGGACAAAAATGATGTTAACGAGGTTTTCATCGCCCGTTCAGCCCCGTCGGAGGGTCGAAATTCTGCCCACCTGTTTTCTTTAACTAATGTGGGTGTTACCCAAATTTCCTCCTGCCAACTTGACCCGACGGCAAAAACCCTAAACCACCCGATAGTTTCCACCCTTTCCAACGGAGAAAACGCGGTTTATATTGACGAAATAAAGGGTGTGGGGGCTACCACCGAGGTTATTTTCCTTGAAAAAGGTCAACTGGTTAACCCCCTTTATAACCCTGAGGCTAAAGAAACCACTGCGACACTCAGAACGGCAACAATGGAATGCAGAGACATAAATGACGATAATATTTTAGAAATCCCCGTAAGGCGGGAAGTACCCACCGTTACGAGAACTAACGACAGCGAAAAACAGTATTTAACCGACTGGTGTTCCTTTAACGGCACGGAACTCACCTCTCAGATGACAACCTTTGTGAGCGTCAGCGAAGGGTATTATTACATTATTCCCGCCAAATGGATCGGTCAAATCGCTCTGTTGCGGGACGAATCAAGCGGGCTTACCGAAATATACCGTTTCAACTCAGAGGAAAACGTTTCTGGGGAAAGACTGCTGTATATCCGCTCGGTTAAAAAAGCGGATTGGGACAGCGGGGTTTACAAAAACCAAGATGTTACCGAAATTGTCAACAACGGGGAAACCTCGTATATCTGTTATATTTCCGCCGCTGCCGAGGCAGACGGTATAACCGCCGAAAAGGTTAAAACCGATTTAAAACTTTACTAAGGAGATAAAAAAGTGAAAAAAATACTCATTGTTGAAGATGAAGCGGCAATCCGTGAGTTCGAGGCTATTAACCTAAAGCGTGTTGGGTATGACATTACGGAAGCAGGCTCAGGGGAAGAGGCACTTGAGATTTATGACAGCGATTTAGAGGGGTTCGACATTGCCCTTTTGGATATTTCCATGCCGGGGATGGACGGATTTGCCCTCTGCAAAGAGTTAAGGAGCCGAAGCGAAACCTTAGGTATTATAATGCTCACCGCCCGCACCCAGGAGATGGATAAAATAAGCGGCCTTATGATGGGGGCGGACGATTATATTACCAAACCCTTTAGCCCCACCGAACTTTTGGCACGTGTTGACTCTCTTTACAGGCGGGTTGAGATGCAAAATAAAAAGACCGCATCTGTTCAGAGTGACTCTATAACCTTAGGGGACTTTACCCTTAATCTCCGCCGCAGAACCTTGGTTAAAAATGGCAAAAATATTGAACTGACGCAGGTCGAGTTTCAAATGGTGGAGTATTTCTTTTCAAACCCCGATGTTGCGCTTGATAGAACGGATATTTTAAACAAGGTTTGGGGAACCAACTATTTCGGGGAAGAGAAGATTGTTGATGTTAATATTCGTCGACTTCGCAAAAAGGTGGAAGACGACCCCTCAAACCCGACCCACCTCGTCACCGTTTGGGGTATGGGTTATAAGTGGAACTCAAACTGATTTTACTGTTAGAAATGTGATAAATTTAACCTGAACGAAAGGAGCGAAGGCATGGAAAAAATTCATTTAGGGAAACTTAATGTGGATAAGTTCCGTTTGGATTTGAAATTTAAAAGTATAACCGCCCGTTGGTTTGTGAATGTATTTTTAATTGTTGCGGTTTTCGTTACGCTGGCGGCAATTGCCTTTTCTCTTTTGTTTCGTTCCATTTACTATGAACGGGTTAAAGTTTTGGCAAACGATTATTCCTACGAATTTGCAGTTCTTGAGGGGGCAAACAAAAGTAACTTTAAAGACTCTGCCATAAATTTAGCAGGTGAGTTCGGACATAAAACCAAGGTTGAAGTTCAGGTTTTGGACCAAGACGGCGAAACGGTGGTTTCCACTTCGGGATACGAATCCACCCACACGGATTTAACCGATTTCAAAAGGTGTAAAGAAAGCGAAAAACAACTGGTTTTCAGAAGTAAAACCTCAGAAGGTGAAAACATTTTAGTGGGAATAGTTCCCATTTTTGATGAAAAGGGCGAATTCTTAGGAGCCTACCGCTGGATAACCTCTTTGAAAGCGGTGAACAAAATGGCTATGGGCTTTGCCGCTATGTGCGGTATTGTGGCTTTGGGGGTTATAGGCCTTTTTGCGTTTTCGGGTCTCTATTTCATAAAATCCATTGTTAACCCCATTAAAGATGTGGGAAATATCGCGAGAAAAATCGCCATGGGCGATTTGGAATCAAGGATTGAGATTTCCAAAAACGATGAAATCGGCGAACTTTGTGAATCCATAAACTATATGGCGTCGGAACTTCAGTCCGCCCAAAATTTAAAAAACGATTTTATATCCTCGGTTTCCCATGAACTCCGCACCCCCTTAACCGCCATAAGAGGTTGGGGTGAAACGGCTAAGATGAGCGTTGGGGCCGACGATGAACTTGTAAGCCGAGGGCTCGACGTTGTGCTGAGTGAGGCTAACCGTCTGTCGGGACTGGTGGAAGAACTTCTTGACTTTTCCCGAATGGAAACGGGAAGACTTCAGGTTAACGCTATGCCTTTAAATGTAACCCAAATTTTGACCGAGTCGGCAGATATGTATACCGAACTTGCCAAACAGCAGGGAATTGAGTTTATATTTAATCCCCCCACGGAACAGTTGGAGGTTATGGGTGACGCCGACAGGCTGAAGCAGGTATTTATAAATATTATTGACAATGCGGTGAAATACACCGAAAGCGGCGGTCAGGTGCTTATCACCCAAGCCGTGGAAGAGGGTTGCGTTAGAATTATCGTGACCGACACGGGCGTGGGAATTCCTGCCCAGGATATCGACCGAGTTAAAGAGAAGTTCTATAAGGCAAACAAAACCGTAAGAGGGTCGGGTATCGGTCTTGCGGTTGCCGACGAAATAATAAAACAACATTCGGGTCTTTTGTTCCTTGAAAGCACCGAGGGTGCCGGAACTACCGTTACGGTTGTGCTTCCTTTATACGACCCAGAGGAAGAAACCCTTTCCGCCGAGCCGGAAATAACCCTGGAAGAGGCGGTTGCGGAAAAAACACAAGAAATAAGCGAGGAAAATAATGAGTAAATGTAAATACACCTCCATAGGCGGTCAGGCACTTATAGAGGGCATTATGATGAAAGGTCCTAAAGGCACTGCCATGGCGGTTAGAACCAAGGACGGGGAAATCGACCTTTCTATGCTGGACGAGGTTAATCTTCGGAAAAAATACAAAATTTTGGCACTCCCCATAATCCGAGGTGTTGTGGGATTCGGGGAATCCCTTGTGAACGGATATAAAGCACTTATGCTGTCGGCCGATAAGTCGGCTTTTGCGGATTTGGAGGAGGACGAAACCCCAAAAAATGAGAAAAAGCAGAGTGCGGTGTTAAATATCGCTATGGTTATAGGCTCGGTTTTAGGGGTTATTTTGGCGATATTCCTCTTCACTGCTCTGCCGAGATTTGTTGTGGGAGGACTGCAAACCCTATTCAAAACGGAATTTTCTTCCCTTGCACGCTCCGCTACCGAGCAGTTTTTAAAACTTGCCGTTTTCGTTTTGTATGTTTGGTTGGTTTCTTTTATGAAGGATATTCGCCGCACCTTTATGTATCACGGTGCCGAACATAAAACCATATTCTGTTTTGAAAAGGGTCTGCCCTTAACGGTGGAAAACGTGCGGAAACAAAAGCGTTTCCACCCTCGTTGCGGAACCTCGTTTATGATACTTATGATACTTATAAGCGTTATAATTTCTACCGTGGTGCAGATTATTTTTCCAAAAGTTTACGATTTGGCGTTTTGGTGGATTTTAATTAAAATTGCCCTGATTCCCCTAATCTGCGGCATTGGATTTGAAGTGCTTAAAATTTGCGGAAAATACGATAATATAATCACTAAAATCATCTCCGCTCCCGGAATGTGGCTGCAAAGAATTACCACCAAGGAGCCGGAGGACGGTATGATAGAAATCGCAATCGCCGCTTTAGAGGCTTGCAAAACAAAGGAAACTGAAAATGACAATATTTGAGGCATATAATTCCACAAAAAAGAAGTTGGAGGCGGCAGGCATCAAGGATTACGTCTTTGAAGCAAAACAGATTATAATGCACATAACAGGCTTTACTCCAACACAGATTTTGACCGACTATAACAAGCAATTAACCGAGTTTCAGGAGAATAATTTAACGGCACTTATCCACCAAAGGCAGGTGCATTACCCCTTGCAGTATATCTTCGGCACCTGGGAGTTTTACGGCAGACCCTTTAAGGTGGGTGTGGGAGTTTTAATCCCGAGAGCAGACACCGAAACGGTGGTTGAGGGTGCAATAGAGGAATTAAACGGAATGAATGACCCCGAAATTCTGGATTTATGTGCCGGAAGCGGTTGCATAGGAATTACCTTGGCTGCGGAAATTCCCTCTTCAAACGTGACAATGGTTGAAAAGTATGACGAGGCAATAAGATACGCAGTCGAAAATATAGAACTCAACAATGTTCCCAACGCAAAAGCGGTTAAGGGTGACGTGTTTGATACCCCCTCTTTCCCTCAGGAAAAATTTGATATAATCCTTAGCAATCCACCCTATATCCCCAAAAGCGAAATGAAATACTGTTCGCCTGAAGTAAAATTTGAGCCCGAAACCGCACTTTTGGCAAATGATGAGGGACTGGAATTTTATAAGGCAATAATTAAAAACTATACCCCCTGCCTTAAGACACACGGAAAATTCTGTTTCGAGGTTGGTTTTAAGCAATCGGGGGCAGTCAGCGAAATACTTAAAGCCAACGGCTTTTCGGATATAAAAATTAAAAATGACCTAAACGGCATCGGCAGATGCGTTATAGGTACTAAGAATAACGGAGGAAATGAAAATGGCTAAACCCCAAGGAAAAGCACCTGCCCGCAGAGTTGAGGACGAGGAGAAAATTAAAGCACTCAAAACCGCCATGGATCAGATTGAAAAGAAATTCGGTAAAGGTGCGGTTATGCGTCTCGGTGAGAACGCAAGTATGAACGTGGAACACATTAAAACAGGCTCTTTAATGCTTGATATAGCCCTTGGTATCGGAGGAATTCCCAAGGGAAGAATCGTTGAAATATACGGTCCCGAATCTTCGGGTAAAACCACCGTGGCACTTCACTGTGTTGCCGAGGCTCAAAAGGCGGGAGGCACCGCCGCATTTATCGATGTTGAACACGCTTTAGACCCCATTTATGCCGAAAAATTAGGGGTTGATATTGATGCACTCTTAGTTTCTCAGCCCGATTCGGGAGAGCAGGCTTTGGAAATTGCCGAGGCTTTAGTTCGCTCGGGTGCCATTGATTTGTTAGTTGTGGACTCGGTTGCCGCTTTGGTTACAAAAGCCGAAATCGACGGTGAAATGGGCGACAGTCACGTGGGTCAGTTGGCACGCCTTATGTCTCAGGCTATGAGAAAATTGGCAGGTGCCCTCTCAAAAACCGGCTGTGCCGCCATATTTATTAACCAGTTGCGTGAGAAGATCGGTGTTATGTACGGCAACCCCGAAACCACCCCCGGCGGACGGGCATTAAAGTTCTATTCAAGTGTTAGAATTGACGTTAGAAAGGGCGAGGCTATAAAGGACGGCAGTGAAATTATCGGCAACAATACCCGTGTTAAAATCGTTAAAAACAAGGTGGCTCCCCCCTTTAAAACCGCAGAGTTTGACATTCTCTACGGCAAGGGAATTTGCCATACCGGTGAGATTATTGATGCAGGCGTTGAACTGGGAATACTTAAAAAATCGGGTGCTTGGTTCTATTACGGTGAAACCCGCTTAGGTCAAGGCAGAGATAAGGCAAAACAACTCTTTGAGGATAATCCGGAACTGGCGGCAGAAATCGAGGAAAAGATTATGTCGGTTATAAGCCAAGGCGCCGAAATACCCCCTTCGGAGGACAGCGAGGTTGAAATCATTCCCGAAGAACCCACAAACAGACCACGCAAAACGGTGGATATTGATATCGCCGTTGATGACGAATAATGAAAATTTGTGAAATTAAACCCGCAAAACTTCATTTTAATGAGGTTTACCTCTCAAACGGGGAAAAGGTTCTTCTTGACAAAGATGTTTGTGCCGAAAAAAGTCTTATGAGCGATATGGAAATTGACCCCGACTTTTTAGAGGAACTCAAACTTCAGTCGGACTATGTAAGGGCAAAATCCCGTGCACTTTGGTATTTAGACCGTATGGATTACAGTGAAAAGGCACTTTATGAAAAGTTAGTGCAAAAGGGTTTTGATAAGAAAGCATCGAGTGCGGTTGTGGCAAAACTTGTGGAATTGGGGCTTTTAAATGACCGCCGATATGCCGAGCATTTAGCCGAAAAACTCGCCGATCAGGGAAATTCCAAAAGAGCGGCACTTCAAAAAATGCTTTCAAAGGGTGTAACTTACGATTTGGCAAAGGAAATTTTGAGTGAAACCGAAACCGACGAGGTAAGCCGGATTTTGGCACTTATTGAAAAGAAATATTCGGCAAAACTCCAAGACCCCGACAATTTTCAAAAGGTTTATGCCGCTTTGGTAAGGCGGGGTTTTTCCTACGGCGACGTTAAAACCGCCCTAAAAAAATACAAAGAAGATTTAGAATTCAGCGAGGAATAAAATGTATAAAGTTGCAATGGTATCCCTTGGTTGTCCCAAAAATCAGGTTGATGCCGAAAAAATGTTAGCACTTCTAAAAAAAGGCGGGCTGGAAATCACCTCCGCCGAGGCAGACGCAGATGTTATTATAGTGAATACCTGCGGGTTTATCGAATCCGCAAAGGCAGAGGCAATTGAAAACATCCTTGAAGCCTCAAGATACAAAGAAGACGGAAAATGCAAAGCCCTTGTGGTGACGGGTTGCCTGGCAGAACGCTATCGGGACGATATAACCGAGGAAATTCCCGAGGTTGATATTTGCGTAGGGTTAGGCTCCAACGGGAAAATTGCCGAAATAGTTAAAAAGGCAATTGCGGGCAAGAAACAAAATTACTACGGCGAAAAAACCGATTTTGATTTAAGCGGGGAGCGGATTTTGGGCGGTATGCCCTATACCGCATACCTGAAAGTCGGGGAGGGTTGCGATAACTGTTGCAGTTATTGTGCAATACCTAAAATTCGTGGCAGAATGAGAAGCAGAACTATTGAGGACTGTGTAGCGGAGGCTAAAACTCTAGCACGTGGCGGAGTTACCGAGTTAATCGTTGTAGCACAGGACACTACCGCCTACGGCACCGACCTTTACGGCGAGCCGAAACTCCCCGAACTTCTCACCGAACTTTGCAAAGTTGAGGGACTTCATTGGATCAGAACCCTTTATACATACCCCGAAAAGATAACCGATAAACTGCTGGACGTTATTGCAAGGGAAGAGAAATTGGTTAACTATCTTGATATCCCCATTCAGCATATAAATGACGATATTTTAAAGAAAATGAACCGCAAGGGTGACAAGAAGAGCGTCAGCGATGTTATTGACAGAATAAGGGAGAAAATTCCCGACGTGACACTGAGAACAACCCTTATAACCGGCTTCCCCTCCGAAACCGAGGAGCAGTTTTCGGAACTGGCAGAGTTTGTTAAAGAAAAAAGGTTTGAACACTTAGGTTGCTTTACCTATTCCCCCGAGGAAGGAACCGCCGCCGCTTTAATGGAAAACCAAATTGACGAACAGGTAAAGCAGGACAGGTGCGACAATATAATGGAAACGCAAGCCCTTATTTCCGCCTCTCGAAACGCAGAAAAAGTGGGACAGGTCACCGAGGTTTTAATCGAGGGTTGGGACGATTATATAAAGTGTTATTTCGGCCGTGCCCCCTGGGACGCCCCCGAAATTGACGGAAAAGTGTTTTTTATGGCACACAAGCCTTTAAAAATAGGACAGTATGTTAAGGTTAGAATTAACGACTGTTTGGATTACGATTTATTAGGAGAGTTAGTATGAACACACCGAACAAATTGACAGTTGCGAGAATTATAGCCACCCCGATTTTTATGGCAACAATGATTTTTAATTTTCCCTATCATTATTTAGTGTCTATGATTTTATTTATAGGTGCCTCTCTCACCGATATGATAGACGGAAAAATGGCAAGAAAGTATAACCTGGTTACGGATTTCGGCAAGTTTTTAGATCCCTTGGCAGACAAAATGCTTACCACCGCCGCATATCTCGGTTTTATCTGTATGTATGCCGATAAGCCCGCCATTTGTCTGCAGATGACGATTATTACCTTCTTCGTTCTTTTCAGAGAATTTATGGTTTCTTCCATCCGTTTGGTTGTGGTTTCCAGCGGCGGAAAGGTTATTGCCGCCAATATGTGGGGCAAGGCTAAGACCGTTAGCCAAATGTTGGGCATTATAGTGGCATTGTTCGGATACACTCTTATAAAGGATTTCGGCATAAACAACTCCCTGTTTGTCGGAATTTGTGACGGTGTGATTTGTACCCTTTTCTGGATTTCCGCCATACTATGTATTATATCGGGTGCTATCTACCTCAGCGGCAGTAAACAATATATCAATTCCTCAAAATAGGAGGCAAATTATGTTCGAAAGATTAAAAGAGGATATAAAGGCGTTTCGTGACCGTGATCCGGCGGCTAAAAGCGACCTTGAAATATACTTTTTATACCCGGGATTTAAGGCGATTAGAAAATACCGCAAGGCAAATTTCTTTTACCGCCACGGGCACACCTTTATTGCCCGACTGATTTCCCAAAGTGCGGCAAGAAAAACGGGTATTGAAATTCACCCGGGTGCTACCATCGGCAGACGTTTGGTTATCGACCACGGAACGGGTACTGTAATCGGTGAAACCGCCGAAATCGGGGACGATGTACTGATTTACCAAGGTGTAACCTTAGGGGGAACAGGTAAGGACACCGGCAAACGCCACCCCACAATCGGCAATAACGTTATGATCAGTGCGGGTGCTAAGGTGTTGGGGCCCTTTAAAATCGGGGATAATTCCCGAGTTGCCGCAGGGGCTGTGGTGCTGGAGGAGGTTCCCCCCAACTCAACTGTTGTGGGTGTTCCCGCAAGGGTTGTGCGGCAGGACGGTAAAAAGGTTAGTTGTAACAAATCTCTTGACCAAATTCATCTGCCCGACCCTGTAAAGCAGAAAATGGACTGTTTGGAAAAGCGAATTGCGGAACTGGAAAAATTGGCTGTTAATAAGGAGTAAACCATGAAGATTTTTAATACACTGACAAGAAGTAAAGACGAATTTAAACCCATAACCGAGGGCGAGGTTAAAATCTACGCCTGCGGTCCCACGGTTTATAACTACATACACATCGGAAACGCCCGACCACTCTGCGTTTTTGACGTACTTCGCCGTTATCTTGAATGGCGGGGAATGAAGGTAAATTTCGTTCAGAACTTTACCGATATTGACGATAAACTCATAAACAAAGCCAATGCCGAGGGTATCACCGTACCCGAAGTGGCTGAAAGATATATAGGCGAATTTTGGACCGATGCTAAGGGTCTTAATGTTAAAGAAGCAACCGTTCACCCCCGAGCCACCGAAAACATTGAGCAAATTCAAGATATTATTTCCTCACTTATGGAAAACGGCTATGCTTATGAATCTCAGGGAGATGTTTATTACAGGGCTAAAAAGTTTGAGGGTTACGGAAAACTTTCCCACCAGCCTTTGGAGGATTTGGAAGCGGGGGCAAGCGAACGCCTTAATGTGGACACTGCAAAGGAAGACCAAATGGACTTCTGCCTTTGGAAAGGTGCTAAACCCGGGGAGCCTTATTGGGAGTCCCCTTGGGGTAAGGGACGTCCCGGTTGGCATATTGAATGTTCGGCAATGGCAGGCAGATATTTGGGAAAGACTATTGACATTCACTGCGGCGGTCTTGACCTTATTTTCCCCCACCACGAAAACGAAATTGCCCAGAGTGAGGCGGCAAACGGCTGTGAGTTCGCCCACTATTGGATGCACAACGGCTTTATCAATGTTGATAACCACAAAATGTCTAAATCACTAAACAACTTCTTCACGGTTCGTGATGTTGCCGAGAAATTCGGTTATGAGCCCATTCGTTATTTCCTCATTTCTTCTCAGTACCGCAGTCCCATTAACTATTCCGTGGAAATTATCGAGCAGGCAAAGAACTCACTCGACAGGCTTTACACCTGCCGTGACAATATTGATTTTGCCCTTAAAAATGCTCCCGAGGGGGGCGAGGTTCCCGAATTTATCGCCGAACGCAAGGCAGAATTTATCACCGCTATGGAGGACGACCTTAACACCGCCGACGCTTTGGCTGCCGTGTTCGTGTTGGTTCGTGATATCAACACCGCTGTTGCTAACAAAGCAGGCAAAGTGACCCTTGAGGCTTGTGCCGATATGTTCGACCAGTTAACGGGCGTTTTAGGTTTGGTTTATAACCGCAACACCGCCGATTTGGACAGCGAGATTGAGGCTTTAATCGAGGAACGCACCCTTGCCCGCAAAAATAAGGACTATAAACGTGCCGACGAAATCCGTGACCAATTAAAGGCTATGGGTATTATTCTTGAGGACACTCCTCAGGGTGTAAAATGGAGCAGAAATTAAAGAGAGAGCCCTTGGGAAAGGGCTTTTTCGTCTATGTAACACCCCACCACACCTTTGGAACAGATGCGATTTTGCTTTCGTATTTCGCTTCGGCTAAACCGAAAGACAGGATGGTGGATTTGGGGACAGGCTGTGGAATAATCCCCCTTTTAATGCTAAGGGATAACAAACTGCAAACCGCAGTCGGTGTGGATATAAGCGACGAGGCTACCGTAATTGCATCAAAAACCGTAGCGGAACAGAATATAGAAAATTTCAAAATAATAAACTCCAATTTAACCGATTTAAAGGGCAAAGTGGAGTTCGGTTTTCACACCCTTGTTACCTGCAATCCGCCTTATAAAGCCCCCAACGGAGGACTTAAAAACCCCGACAGGGTTTTAGAGGTTGCACGTCACGAAACCGAATGTACTTTAGAAGATATTGTTTCGGTGGGGGCAAAACTTTTGCAGACGGGAGGCAGACTTTGTATGTGTCACCGCCCCGAACGGTTGGCTGAGTTAATGGCTTTAATGAGCAAATACAAGGTGGAGCCGAAAAGACTTCGCCTTGTCTGTCAGCGAAAGGGTGAGGAGCCGTGGTTAGTGCTCTTGGAGGGCAAACGATCGGCAAACGTGGGACTTCGCATTGAGCCTACATTATACATTGAGGAAAAGGGCGAATTATCGGCTGAAATGATAGAAATCTACGGGAGTTACAAGGAGGCTTACCTATAATGAGCGGAAAACTTTATGTTGTGGGAACGCCTATCGGGAATTTGGGGGATATTAGCCCCAGAGCCCTTGAAACCTTGGAAAATGCCGATTTTATCGCCGCCGAGGATACCCGTGTGACCCTAAAACTTCTTAACCGCTTTGGGCTTAAAAAGGAAATGATTTCCTATTTTGAGCATAACAAGGGGTTTAAGGGTGATATTATAATCGACAGAATTTTAAAGGGCGAAACCTGTGCCTTGGTGAGCGATGCCGGTATGCCCGCCATATCCGACCCGGGGGAAGATTTGGTTAGAAAGTGTCGTGACTTTGGTGTGGAAATCGAGTCTGTTCCCGGTCCCACCGCAGTTACCACCGCCCTTAGCATTTCGGGTTTCCCCACAAAGCGGTTTTGCTTTGAGGGATTTTTATCGGTGGAAAAAAAGGAAAGACAGGAACATTTAGCGGAATTAAAAGACGAAAACCGAACTATGGTTTTCTATGAAGCACCCCACAAATTAAGAGCAACCTTAAAGGATATGTATGATGCACTGGGTAACAGGGAAATCGCCTTAGTTAAGGAACTGACCAAAATCCACGAGGACGTTTTTATAACCACCTTTGAGGACGCTTTGTTATTTTACGAAGAAAATCCTCCAAAAGGGGAATTTGTGGTTATAATTAAGGGTGCAAATAAGGAAAAAGAAATATACACCCTAAGCGACGCCGTGAAAATCGCAAAGGATTTAACGAAAAAGGGAGAAAGTGCCTCTTTTTCCGCCAAGGAAGCGGCAAAAATAACAGGAATTAAAAAAGGCGATATATACAGGGAGATTTTAAAGTGAGTATATGTGAAAACTGCGTTAATTACGCTTTCGACGAGGAGTTTGAGGAATATTTTTGTGTCGCCCCCATTGATGAGGACGAAATGAGCCGATTTTTACAGGGGGACAATAAAACCTGCCCCTATTTCAGATTAGACGACGAATATGCGGTAGTCAGAAAACAAAACTGAGGTGACGTGAAAAAATGACCGCTCCGAAACTTTATTTAATATTAAGTGCCGTGGTACTTTTAATTGTTGACAGATTTAACGGTTTGTTCCGCCAAAGTAACGCTTGGTGGTTAGTTCCCCTACTGTTTATCGGCGTTTTTACAGCATTTATTCTTTTGCAACTTTTGGTTTTCGTTTTTACAATTATTCTAACTAATATGAAAAAACCGCCTAAAGCGGAAAACTTTTTTAGGTTCATTGTTCGGCACACTCTGCCTATTCTTATTTTTTTGGCAAGGGTTAAAATTGAGGCTCGTGGATGTGAAAAAATACCGGAGGACAAAAATATGCTTTTTGTCTGCAACCATCAGCACGATTTTGACCCCGTTATAATTTTTTCCGCTTTCCCCGAGAAAAAAATCAGTTTTATAGGCAAAAAGGATATTTTAGTGGAAATGCCCTTTGTTGCAAAGGCAATGCATCTGCTTTCCTGCCTTTTTATCGACCGTGAAAATGACCGAGAGGCGGCTAAAACCATAGTTTCTGCCATTAAATATTTGAAAGAGGGCGAACGCTCCATAGGTCTTTTCCCTGAAGGGTACACAAGCCTAACGGGGGAATTGCAGTCCCTTCGCAACGGCTCTTTAAAAATTGCACTTAAATCAAATGTGAAGATTGCGGTCTGCGTGGTTGATAATATGCGTGCCATACCTAAAAATATTTTCAGGCGTAAAACCGTTATAAATTTCCGTTTGGTGGATGTTATCACCCACGAAACCTATGAAAATATGACCACCGCAGAACTGGGAAACCTGATACATAGCGAAATGGCAACCGCATTAGCGGATATGAGAAAATAATCGGGTAATGTCCCGATTATTTTTTAGCCTTTATTTGCATACATTTTCACAGGAGTGAAAAAATGAAAAGATTATTAGTTTTAAGTTTAATTTTGATTTTTATACTGTCGGGTTGCAGAAAAAGCAATGTTGATGACAGTTGGGACATATCTTCGGCGGTTCAAGTAATTTCATCCTCAGAACAATCGCTTTCCTCTGTGACGGAATCGGAACCAAGTTCCGAGCCGTCTTCGGTCGGTAATTCGGTTAGTTCGGCGGAAGAAGTTCCGTCAAGTAAGGCTTCTTCCTCTTCTTCGGTTGCTTCCCCTTCTTCTGCGGTGTCCTCACAGACGGTACCTGCCGCCGCCAAACCCTCGGCTGATATAGGTATCAAATCGGGCGTGTGGCTGAGTTACCTTGAAATTAACACCCTTTTGAAATCTAAAAACGGATTTAAGTATGAGTTTGACAAGGTGGCAGAAAAACTTTACGGGTCTGGCATAAACGAACTATGTTTTCACGTCCGTTCCAATTGCGATTCTGTGGTGAAATCTCAGCATTTCCCCCAGACCGAAACTTCCCAAAAGGCAGATTATGACATTTTGAATTATGTTATTTCCGCCTGCCATAAAAAAGGGATAAAGGTCTATGCCTGGATAAACCCCTATCGTGTTACCGCTTCCCATTCCGATATTTCCAAACTTCCCGAGGGCAGTCCTGCTCTTAAGTGGTTAAGCGACGGCGACAGCCAAAACGACCGAAATGTGGTGGTGATGAACGGAATTTATCTCAATCCCGCCGAAAGTGAAGTTAGAAAATTAGTGGTAGACGGAGTTCGGGAATTGGTAAAAAACTATGACCTTGACGGAATTCATTTTGACGATTATTTTTACCCCACCACCGATCCTGATTTTGATAAAGTCAGTTATGAAACCTATAAAACCAAAGCCAAAAATCCCCTTTCTTTGGCGGACTGGAGACGGAAAAATGTTAATACCCTAATTGCCGAAACCGACACCGCCGTGAAATCCGCAGGCAAAAATATGATTTTCAGCGTAAGCCCCGCCGCCAACATAGAGAAAAATTACAATTCAGCCTACGCCGACGTGAAATACTGGATAGACAACGGTTTGGTGGACGAGGTGATTCCCCAAATTTATTTCGGTTTTAACCACACCGATAGGAACTTTAATTTCCCAAAACTTTTAAAGGAATGGCTGAAATTTTGCGAAAATTCAAAAGCAATTCTTAAAGTGGGGCTGGCTTCCTATAAATTGGGAACCGAAAGCCTTACCGACGGTGACGAGTGGCAAAAAAACAATGACATTCTTGCCCGTCAGGTTGCCCTTTGCAAGCAAAATTCGAAAATTGCGGGGGTTGTGTTTTATTCCTATACCTCCCTATTTTCCCCAGACAAACCAAACACCTTAGAGCGGAATAATTTAGGTTTAAAATAAATTTCAAAAATAGTGCTGAAAAAGAACCTGCGTTCATCACGCAGGGTCTGAGCGTGTCGTTAAACCATCTTTTACCTCCCTCTGACGAGGGTCGCAAATTGGTACTTCCCCCAGCCTCCCCTGCTTGCAGGGGAGGTGGATTTTTGCGTAGCAAAAAGACGGAGGGGTTGTAAACTATGAAGTCTACAAATTAGCACGCCAATTAAATAATATATTATTTTTACTTTGTCGCTCATGCCGCGACAGGCACGCCCTTTCTTGTGTAGGCGAAAAGAAAGGGCGGAAAGATTCGCCTTTAAAGGGGGATTTCGATTCCCCCTTTGAATTGTCGGGATTAAATCCTCTACTCAAAGTCTTTCAAGCGTGGCTTCGCCAATTGAAAGACAAGTGTGATAAAAACTAAAAAATGCAATCCGACAATTCCAACCCCCCTAAACGACAAGGGTTTCACCCTTGACCCACTGTAATTGCGGAACCGAGATAGTTTCCTCGAAAGGGAAGCCGAAAATAGGCTTTTTCGACAGACTGAAAGACCCTGCGTTCATCACGCAGGGTCTTTTCTTGCCTTTAATCAAGGTTTAGTACCCACATTATCAGCGGGATAACCCGATATAGGGTTTCACTCATAAATCACGAGTCACGCTGTACCAATGTGAGGACTAAATAAACACCGAAGTTAGATTAACTCGATAATTGCCATCTCAGCGGCATCGCCACGACGGGGACCGATTTTAGTAATACGGCAATAACCGCCGTTTTTATCGGCATACTTAGGAGCGATTTCATTGTAAAGTTTTGCTACAACGTCCTCCTTAGTAATAAATGCCCAAGCCTGACGCTTGCTGGCCAAAGTGTTGGTCTTAGCGAGTGTAATATACTTCTCTGTCATTGCTCTTACCTCTTTAGCACGGGTAACAGTGGTTTCAATCTTGCCGTTTTCAAGCAAGAAGGTAACCATTGCTCTGAGCATTGCAGTTCTGTGTTCGCTGGTTCTTCCGAGTTTACGGGTACCTGGCATTTCTATTCACTCCTTAGGGTAAACATTTTATTATTCTTCGCCCTTTTTGAGGGTAAAGCCAAAGGAATCTAACTTTGCAATAACCTCTTCAAGAGACTTACGGCCTAAGTTTCTAACCTTCATCATATCGTCCTCAGACTTATTGATAAGGTCTTCAACCGTGTTAATACCTGCACGCTTTAAGCAGTTAAAGCTACGAACAGATAAATCCAATTCATCGATTGTTAAATCGAGAACCTTTTCCTTCTCGTTGTCGCTCTTTTCAGACAAAATGCTCTCGGTCTCACTAACGCCTGCAGCCAAATCAAGGAACAGTTCAAGATGTTCCATTAAAATTTTAGCAGACATGGAAACGGCTTCGTTAGCCCTTAAAGAACCGTCTGTCCAAACTTCGAGGGTTAACTTACCCTTGTCGGTAACGTTGCCGATACGGGTATTGTCAACATAGAAGTTAGCCTTTAAAACCGGTGAATAAATAGAGTCAACGGGAATAACACCGATTACATTGATTTTTTGTTTATTCTGTTCAGCCGAAACATATCCTCTGCCCTTTTCAAGGGTCATCTCCATATTAAGAGTGGCACCTGCATCGAGGGTTGCGATATACATATCGGGATTAAGAATTTCAACCTCTGAATCGGCTTTGATTGAAGCGGCGGTTACCACACCGGGACCCTCTGCCTCAATATAAATCTTTTTCGCCGTATCTGCATGAAGCTTTGCAATAAGACCCTTAATGTTAAGAATGATTTCTGTTACATCTTCTTTAACACCGGGGATAGTGGAAAACTCATGCACCACACCGTCAATCTTAACGCTGGTTACAGCCGCACCGGGAAGAATAGAGAGCAAAACTCTTCTTAAACTGTTACCGATGGTTGTAGCATAGCCACGCTCCAAAGGCTCCATTACGAATTTACCGTAGGTGCCGTCGGCAGTTAATTGAACGGTATCAATTCTGGGCTTTTCAATCTCCATCATTTAAAAGCTCCGTTTCTCCGTATAAATAAATTTTAATAACTGTCCTATACGGTGGACAAAGTAACTTAAATTACTTAGAATAAAGCTCGACAATGAGTTGGTCTTCAACAGGAGCGTCGATCTGGTCTCTGTTGGGAAGAGCAACAACTTTTGCGGTTAAAGCAGTCTTGTCAACATCGATCCACTCGGGAGTGGGACGTGCACTGTTTGCCTCAACAACAGCCTTAATCTTATCAAGTGAGCGAGACTTCTCGCAGATAGAAACAACGTCGCCTGCTTTGAGGAGATAGGAAGCGATATCAACACGCTTGCCGTTAACCTCAAAATGACCGTGACCCACAAGTTGTCTTGCTTCTGCACGGGAAGAGGCAAAGCCTACTCTGTATACCACATTATCAAGACGGCTTTCGAGAATCTTTAAAAGGTTGTCACCGGTAATGCCGGGTTTTCTCTCAGCAATCTCAAAATAATGATGGAACTGATTTTCCTGAACGCCGTAAAAGCGTCTTGCGGTCTGCTTAGCACGAAGCTGCAAACCGTATTCGGATGACTTCTTTCTACCTTGTCCGTGCTGGCCGGGAGCATACGCTCTGATACCAACAGAACACTTTTCAGAGTAGCAGCGTTCACCCTTTAAGAATAATTTCTTACCCTCACGGCGGCAAAGTCTGCATACTGCACCGGTATATCTTGCCATCTTTTGCACCTCCAAATTTTTGAGTGTAAATTTAATCTGGTTAAACTAATTAAACGATTATACGCGTCTTCTCTTAGGAGGACGGCAACCGTTATGGGGAATGGGGGTAACATCTTTAATCATGCTAACCTCAAGTCCTGCTGTCTGCAATGCACGGATTGCAGCCTCGCGTCCGGCTCCGGGACCTTTAACAAATACTTCAACGGTTTTAAGACCGTGCTCCATAGCAGCCTTTGCGGCAGTTTCTGCGGCAGACTGTGCTGCGAAAGGAGTGGATTTTCTTGAACCTCTGAAACCGAGTTCGCCGGCACTGGCCCAAGAAAGAGCATTACCCTGAGTATCGGTAATGGTAACTATTGTATTGTTGAAGGTAGACTGAATATGAGCGGAACCACGTTCAATGTTCTTTTTCTCGCGACGGCGTCTTGAGCCTGCCGCTCTTTTAGCAGTAGCCATTTTATCTTCCTCCTACTTACTTCTTCTTATTGGCGATAGTCTTCTTGGGACCTTTGCGGGTACGGGCGTTAGTCTTGGAACGCTGACCTCTTACAGGGAGTCCCTTGCGGTGACGAAGTCCTCTGTAACTACCGATTTCAATAAGTCTTTTGATATCAAATGCGATGGTACGGCGACGGTCACCCTCAACCTGAAGGTTGTGGTCGATGTATTCACGCAACTTTGAAATATCATCTTCGGTTAAATCCTTAACTCTGGTATCGGGATTGATAGCCAAATCAGCAAGGATCTTTTTAGATGTAGTAAGACCGATTCCGAAAATGTATGTGAGACCGATTTCTACTCGTTTCTCGTTCGGAAGGTCAACACCAGCAATACGTGCCATTAATCAAAGCACCTCCATTTTTTCTTGTATGGCAGTTTTCCGCCATTTGCGAAACAAATTAACCCTGACGTTGTTTATGCTTGGGGTTCTCACAGATAACCATGATTTTGCCCTTACGCTTGATTATTTTGCATTTATCGCAAATCTTTTTAACAGAAGGTCTGACTTTCATTCGATTTTGCCTCCTTTAAATTTTAACAGCGTGATAAAATCACATTATTTGGAACGCCATGTAATGCGTCCCTTAGTTAGATCATAGGGGGACATTTCAACAGTAACCTTATCTCCGGGGAGAATTCGTATATAGTTCATACGAAGTTTACCCGAAATATGGGCTAAAATCTTGTGTCCTCCCGGTATTTCTACCTGAAACATTGCATTAGGCATTGCCTCAACAACGACGCCTTCAAGTTCTATCATATCTTGTTTAGACATTTTAGTTTCTCTCCTTATCTGCGGTATCTCGGAAAACCGCTAAAGCAATCCTGAGTCCCTTATTACTCTTAAAGCAGTCCTTATCCAACACTTTGCCCGTGAAGGCTAAGTGTTTCACATTCTTTTTTTTGGGGCGTTCTATGGGTCTTTCCTTTCCGTCGCACACAAAAACAAAATTTTCTTGCTCTTCGATAACGGCTAAGAAATAACCCTTGTCACGTCCTGCCTTTGAACACACTATCTGCCCTATCATTACAAGTCCTCGCAAAAGGTCATAATTTTAGGACCGTCATTAGTGATAACCACCGTATGCTCAAAGTGAGCCGAAAGTGAACCGTCCTTTGTCAGTACCGTCCAACCGTCGGGCAAAACCTTAACGCCATAGCCTCCGGCGTTAACCATAGGCTCAATGGCAAGGGTCATACCCGGCATCAGTCTGATGCCTCTGCCCGCTGTTCCGAAGTTGGGAACCTCGGGTGCCTCATGAAGAGAAGTGCCTATTCCGTGACCCACAAAATCACGAACCACCGAATAGCCGTTCTGTTCAACAAAGGATTGAACCGCTGAACTTATATCGCCGATTCTGCCGCCTGGCACCGCAGCCGCAATCGCCTTATAAAGGGACTGCTCTGTAATGTCCATCAGCCGCTTCGCCTCGGGAGAAATATCTCCGCAAGCGAAAGTGGCGGCATTGTCGCCGTGGTAGCCCTCAAAACAGGCTCCCAAATCAATACTGACAATATCTCCCTGCTTTAATTTGCGTTTTCGGGAGGGAATACCGTGAATAACTTCGTTGTTGACAGATATACAGGCGGTTGCAGGATAACCGTGATAATTTTTAAAGTTAGGCTTAGCACCCTGACTTAAAATATAATCTTCGGCTAACTTATCGAGTTGGGCCGTTGTAACGCCCGGCTCTACCGCCATACCTGCTCTTTTTAATGCTCCTGCCGATATTCTGCAAGCCTCTCGCATAGTTGAGAGTTCGCGACCGGTTTTAAGCACTATCATATCCTACTGCTCCAAAGCCTCAAGGACAAGACGGGTAGTATCCTTAACCTCATCCTGACCCTCAACGCAAATAAGTTTGCCGCAGGATTTATAATATTCCTTTAAAGGTTCGGTCTGTTCGTGATAAACCTTAAGTCTGTTCTTAACAGTTTCCGGCTCATCATCCTTACGGATAACCAAATTACCGCCGCAAAGATTACAAACGCCCTCAACTTCAGGCTTTTTGTATTCGGTGTGGTAACTTGCACCGCACTTCTCACAAACACGTCTGCCTGACATACGCTTAACGATTTCTTCGTCTGCAACCTCAATTGAGAGGGCAGCGTCAATCTCAAAGCCCATGGCGTCAAGAGCCTCTGCCTGGGGAATTGTGCGGGGGAAACCGTCAAGAATGTAACCGCCTTCGCAGTCACTCTCGGCTAAACGTTCCTTAATGATGCCGATAACAACATCGTCGGGAACCAAAGCACCGGCTTCGATAAAACTTTTAGCCTTTAAACCCATTTCGGTACCGTTTTTAAGTGCAGCACGGATAATGTTGCCGGTGGAAATGGTAGGAATATTGTATTTTTCAGAGATAACCTCTGCTTGGGTGCCTTTACCTGCACCCGGAGCGCCTAAAAGAATCAATTTCATCTTATTAACTCCTTTTATCAATCAAGGAAGCCCTTATAATGACGCATCATCATCTGGGATTCAAGATTGCGTACAGTATCCAATGCAACACCAACCATAATCAGTACGGAAGTACCGCCTAAGGAGATGTTGATTTTGCCGACATTTCCTATAACAATAGGAAGAATTGCGATAACACTCAGGAATATAGCACCCATCAATGTTATTCTTGACAAAATCTTTGAAATAAAATCAGATGTGGGCTTGCCGGGACGAATTCCGGGGATTGCTCCGCCGTTTTTACGCAAATTGTTGGTCATTTCAACAGGATTAAACTGAATGGTTGCATAGAAATATGCAAATCCGATAATCATTGCGAAATAGATAACTGCATAGAAAACACCCTGAACACTAAAGAGTTGCAACACCTTTCCAAAGGAAGAAGCCTGCTGGCTTGTGTTCATGAAGCCCAAAATCATGGTGGGAAGCATAAGAATTGAGGAAGCAAAGATGATGGGCATAACACCGGACATATTAACCTTAATCGGGATATGGGTGTTTTGACCGCCGTACATCTTGTTGCCCACAACACGCTTTGCATACTGAACGGGAATTCTGCGTTCGGCAGCAGTCATCCAAACAACAAAGGCGATAACTGCTAAGAAACCGATAATAATTCCCACAACGGCAATCTGCTGACCCATCTTCCAGTATTCAACCATTGCACCTGCGGCACGGGGACCGCGGGAAAGAATACCTGCAAACAGCAGTATGGAAATACCGTTGCCGATACCCTTTGAGTCAATCTGTTCGCCCAGCCACATTACAAGAGCCGAACCTGCGGTAAACGCAAGCACAATAACGAATCCTGCGAAAATTGTGGCAGCGGTGCCCTTAACGGTTAGGTAGTTGCTGTTCTTAAGGTAAATATAGAAAGCAATACCTTGGATAAGGGACAGAACAACCGTTGCATAACGGGTGATTTGTGCCAATTTCTTTTGACCCTCTTCGCCTTCCTTGGAAAGTCTCTCCAAAGCGGGGATAGCCACACAAAGCAACTGAATAATAATCGAAGCGTTAATGTATGGTGTAACGCTCATTGCGAAAACAGCGCCGTATTCCAAACCGCCGCCGGTCAAAATTGACAAATAACTGAAGAACTGGTTTGCAGTGTCTCCGCTTAAAGAATTACGCAAAGCATCTGCGTTAATATAGGGAACGGGGATAACCGAACCGATACGGAAGATAAGGAGAATGAGAATTGTGAACAAAATCTTATTTCTGATCTCCTTAACCCGCCAAGCGTTCTTTAATGTTTCTAACATTAAATCACCTCGGTCTTTCCGCCGGCAGCGGCAATCTTCTCAGCGGCAGAAGCAGAGAAAGCGTTAAGTTTAACCTCTAACTTCTTTGTGATTTTTCCGTTGCCTAAAACCTTAACGGGAAGGTTTGCCTTTTTAATGATGCCCTTTTGTGCTAATGCGGCAGCGTCTACGACAGTACCGTCCTCGAACACTTCTAAAGCAGCAACATTTATAGCCAACCATTCTTTAGCAAATATATTGTTGAAGCCACGCTTGGGAACACGTCTTTGAAGAGGCATCTGACCGCCTTCAAATCCGGGTCTCATACCGTGACCCGCACGGGCTTTCTGACCCTTGTGACCCTTACCGGCGGTTTTGCCGTTACCGGATCCATGGCCTCTGCCTATGCGTTTAGCCTCTTTTGTAGAGCCTATAGCCGGAGCTAATTCATGCATTTTCATTGTTCGCACCTCCTTGCATTATCTACGGTTTTACCGTAATTACCTAAGGCTTAAGCCTTAGTTTCGCAAACCTCTACGAGGTGGCCGATTTTAGTAATCTTGCCTCTGGTCTGTGCATTATCGGGCTGAACGGTTACGTCGCCGATTTTGCGAAGACCTAAAGCCTCAGCAGTTGCGATTTGGTCCTTTTTAGAACCGATTGTGCTTTTAATCAACTTTACCTGAAGGCAAGCAGTCTTTTTTGTAGCCATTTCACTGCTCCTCCTTAACCAACGATTTCCTTAGCAGTTTTACCGCGAACAGCAGCAACCTCTTCGGCATTTCTAAGTGCCTTAAGACCTTCTACCGTTGCACGAACTACATTGCAAGGATTGTTTGAGCGTAAAGCCTTTGTACGAATGTCGGTAATGCCGACAGTCTCAACAACGGCACGAACTGCACCGCCGGCGATAACGCCGGTACCGGGAGCAGCGGGCTTAAGAAGAACTCTTCCTGCACCGAACTCGCCGATGATTTCGTGGGGTATTGTTGTACCCTTTAATGATACTTTAATAAGATTTTTCTTAGCGTCTTCGATACCTTTACGGATAGCGTCCGGAACTTCGCCGGCTTTACCCATACCGTATCCTACGATGCCGTTACCGTCACCAACTACTACCAAAGCGGAGAATTTCATAATACGTCCGCCCTTTACGGTCTTAGATACACGGTTAATGGCAACAACACGCTCTTTTAAATCTAATGCCTGTGCGTCGATATTTGTAGCCAAAAGTATTTCCTCCCTTTTAGAACTTGAGGCCGCCCTCGCGGGCGCCTTCGGCCAATTCCTTGACACGGCCGTGATAAATGTATCCGCCACGGTCAAAAACAACCTCGGTGATGCCCTTAGCGGCAGCACGCTCGGCGATTAACTGACCAACCTTGCGAGCACCTTCACCGTTACCGCCGTTTGCAGCGAAATCCTTCTCGTTAGAAGCGGCAGCAACCAGGGTAACACCGTTTACGTCGTCAATAAGTTGGGCTGTGATGTTCTTATTGGAGCGGAATACATTAAGGCGAGGACACGCAGCAGTTCCGCTGATTTTAGCGCGAACACGCATGTGACGCTTAAGTCTTGCCTTGTTACTGTTAGTTTTGCTAACCATTTACTTACACTCCTTTTATTTCTTAGAACCCTTGGCAGCTTTACCTTCTTTACGGCGGATATGCTCGTCGGCGTACTTAATACCTTTGCCCTTATAAGGCTCGGGGGGACGCTTCTCACGAACTTCTGCCGCAAACTGACCAACCTGTTGCTTATCGGCACCGCTGATAACAATTTGGTTGGGGTTTGGTACATCAATTGTAATACCGTCTACCTCAGGAACGGTTACCTGATGGGAAAAACCTAAGTTCATTACAAGATTTTTGCCCTGCTTCTGCACACGGTAACCGACACCGTTAACCTCCAAAGTCTTGGAGTAACCGTTAGACACACCCTCAACCATATTGGCAATAAGTGTACGGGTTAAACCGTGGAGTGCACGATGCTCCTTGTTATCGGTTGGACGTGTAACGGTGATTTCGTTACCCTCCATAGCGATAGCCATATCGGCATTAAAGGTGTTTTTAAGTTCACCCTTAGGTCCCTTAACGGTAACTTCGTTGCCGTTAATCTTAACCTCAACGCCTGCAGGAACTGTGATAGGTTTCTTTCCTATTCTTGACATCTCTTTCTACCTCCTTACCAAACAAAGGCAAGCACTTCGCCGCCAACATTGGCTTTGCGTGCCTCTTTGTCAGTCATAATACCTTTAGAGGTGGAAAGGATTGCTATACCAAGGCCTCTCATAACCTTAGGCATATCCTCTACATTTGTGTAGATACGCAGACCCGGCTTAGAAACTCTGCGGATGCCGGTGATAACCTGCGACTTGTTTTGGCCGTATTTCAAAGTGATATGAATTACGCCCTGTTTACCGTCTTCTTCAACGGTAAACGCTGCGATGTAACCTTCATCAAGTAAAATCTGGGCAATAGCCTTCTTTACCTTGGATGCAGGAACATCTACCGAATCGTGTTTTGCCGAAGATGCGTTACGAATTCTCGTTAACATATCGGCTATTGTATCGGTAATTTGCATGCCGTCAACCTCCTTTTAGTTCTGCGTCTTACCAGCTTGCCTTCTTTACTCCGGGAATCTCGCCCTTGTAAGCGAGTTCTCTGAAGCATATACGGCAGATGCCGTACTTGCGAAGATAAGCGTGGGGACGGCCGCAGATTTTACATCTGTTGTATTCTCTTGTAGAAAACTTAGCAGGACGTGCCTGTTTGATTTTCATAGCAGTTTTAGCCATAATACCTTCTCCTTATTACTTCGCAAACGGAGCACCTAAAAGTGTAAGCAGTTCGCGAGCTTCTTCGTCTGTGTTGGCAGTGGTAACGAAAATAATATCCATACCACGTACCTTGTCAATCTTATCGTATTCGATTTCAGGGAAAATCAACTGTTCCTTAACGCCCATAGCATAGTTTCCTCTGCCGTCGAAAGCGTTGGGGTTGATTCCTCTGAAGTCACGTACTCTGGGGAGTGCTGCATTGAAAAGTCTTTCAACGAATTCATACATTCTCTCTCCTCTGAGAGTAACCTTTGCACCGATGGGCATACCTTCACGCAACTTGAAGTTTGCAACAGACTTCTTAGCACGGCAGGGAACAGCCTTTTGTCCGGTGATTTTTCCTAAGTCATTGATTATAGCATCAATAACCTTAGCATTGTCTTTTGCCTCGCCGGCACCTACGTTGATAACAATCTTATCGAGTTTCGGAATCTGCATAACGCTCTTGTAGCCGAATTTCTGCATCAATGCGGGTGCAATGGAAGCCTTATATTCATTAGCCAGTGTTGACATTGTCAGTTCCTCCTACTCTAAAAAGTCTCGCCGCATTTTTTGCACATACGGTCTTTTTTGCCATCTTCGTAGATTTTTGTGCCTACGCGGGTGGGTTTATTGCACTTGGGGCAAACTAACTGAACTTTTGAAGCATAGATAGCGCCTTCGGTTTCAATAATTCCGGAGGGATCTCCGGCTTTGCGGGGTTTAACGTGCTTTTTAACAACGTTAATGCCCTCAACGATTACTTTACCCTCTTCGGGGCTAACCTCAAGAACCTTACCGGTCTTTTTGCGGTCCTTTTTATCTCCTGTAAGAAGAATTACGGTATCACCTGTTTTAATGTGAAGCTTATTCATTTATCTCGACCTCCCATTAAAGTACTTCCGGAGCGAGAGAGAGGATTTTTGTATAGTCCTTCTCACGAAGCTCACGGGCTACAGGCCCAAAAATACGGGTACCACGGGGGTTTTTGTCCTCACGGATGATAACAGCCGCATTTTCGTCAAATCTGATGTATGTGCCATCATTACGGCGAAGACCTTTAGCAGAACGAACTACCACAGCCTTAACTACATCGCCCTTCTTAACGGTACCGCCGGGAGCGGCCTTTTTAACGGAAGCAACGATAACATCGCCAATGTTGGCATACCTCCTTCTGGAGCCTCCAAGAACACGGATGCACATAATTTCTTTAGCACCGGTATTGTCGGCAACCTTGAGGTAACTCTGTTGTTGTATCACAGTGTTTTCCTCCTTAGCCTACTACTTAGCCTTTTCAATAATCTCAACCACACGCCAGTTCTTATCCTTGGAGAGCGGTCTGGTTTCCATAATAAGAACCTTATCGCCTACGCCGCAAGCGTTATTTTCGTCATGGGCTTTAAGTCTGATAGTGTTCTTAATAATCTTCTTGTAGAGGGGGTGTTTAACGTTATCCTGAATAGCAACTACAACGGTCTTATCCATTTTGTCGCTGGCAACGATGCCCACTCTGGTTTTACGAAGGTTTCTTTCACTCATTCTCAGCTACCTCCTTTAAGCGTTATTGCTGTTTTTGATTTCGTTTTCGCGAATAACTGTTTTAACGCGAGCGATATCCTTTTTAACAGCAACGATACTCATGGGGTTTTCGAGCTGGTTAATGGCGAGTTGGAAACGGAGTTTAAATAATTGGTCCTTAAGGTCTGCCAACTTTTCATTTAACTCGGCTGAAGTTAATTCTCTGATTTCCTTTGCATTCATTATTGCTCACCACCCATTTCCTGCTTAGTAACAAACTTGCATTTGATAGGAAGTTTGTTTGCTGCGAGACGCATAGCCTCACGTGCCAATTCCTCGCTAACGCCGCCGATTTCGAACATTACACGGCCGGGCTTAACAACGGCTACCCAATATTCGGGTGAACCTTTACCTGAACCCATTCGGGTTTCAGCCGGTTTCTCGGTGATTGGCTTATCGGGGAATATTTTAATCCAAACTTTACCGCCACGCTTGATATAACGTGTCATAGCAATACGGGCAGCCTCGATCTGGTTAGAGGTAATCCACGCAGGTTCTAAAGCCTGAAGACCGAAATCGCCGTGGGTTACGGTGTTACCTCTGAGAGCCTTACCGGTCATACGGCCACGGTGTACTCTGCGGTATTTTACGCGCTTAGGCATTAACATTAGCGGGCGCCTCCTTCCTTTTTCTGACGGTTGCGATTATCGGAAAGAACCTCACCCTTGTAAATCCAAACCTTAACGCCGATCTTACCGTAGGTAGTGTCAGCCTCTGCAAAACCGTAGTCAATGTCGGCTCTGAGGGTTTGAAGGGGAATGGTACCTTCGTGATACTGTTCGCTTCTTGCGATTTCAGCACCGCCGAGACGGCCCGAAACCTGTGTTTTGATACCCTTAACGCCAAGCCTCATTGCTCTGCCTATAGAGAGTTTCATAGCACGGCGGAAGGAGATACGCTTCTCAAGTTGAGTTGCAATGTTTTCTGCAACAAGTTGAGCGTTAGCGTCGGGACTCTTGATTTCAACAATGTTGATAACTACGTTCTTGCCGAGCATATTCTGGCAGGTAGCACGCAATTTCTCAATTTCTGCACCGTTACGGCCGATTACCATACCGGGTTTTGCACAGTGAATGTGGAGTCTTACACGCTTGTCGTCACGTTCGATTTCGATTTTTGCAATACCTGCACTGTAAAGTGCTTTCTTAAGGTATTTACGGAGGTTATAGTCCTCAACCAATGTGTCACCAAAGGTGCCTTTATTGGCAAACCAACGTGAGTCCCAGTTTTTGATTACGCCCACACGCATACCGTGGGGATTAACTTTCTGACCCATATTAAAACCTCCTTAATTAGTCTTCGCGTTCTTTAAGAACGATAGTCATATGGCTTGTTCTCTTTAAAATTCTGTGGGCTCTGCCGTGGTCCTTGGGACGGATTCTCTTTAAAGTAGGTCCGGGACAAACAAAGCACTCAGCAACATAAAGTTTAGAAACATCCATATTGTGATTGTTTTCTGCGTTTGCAATAGCTGATGCTAAAAGCTTCTCTAAATACTCGCAAGCGGACTTAGGAGTAAATTTGAGTATAGCCATAGCCTTGTCAGCATCCTGATTACGGATTAAATCCATAACTATTTTCACCTTGCGGGGTGAAATACGGGCGTATTTAAGTATTGCCCTTGCTTCCATAGTCAAACTCTCCTTTACTTTACTTACCGCTGGTCTTGGAACCTGCGTGACCTTTAAATGTTCTGGTCGGTGCAAATTCGCCGAGCTTGTGACCAACCATATCCTCTGTTACGTAAACGGGAACGTGTTTACGACCGTCATGCACTGCAAAAGTGTGTCCAACGAAATCGGGGAATATGGTGGATGAACGGCTCCAAGTTTTAAGAACACGCTTTTCGCCGGCTTCATTCATTTCTTTGACTCTCTTCAGCAACACGGGTTGCACGTAAGGGCCCTTTTTAATGCTTCTTCCCATAAATCCTTAACTCCTTTCGCTGACTTACTTGCGACGCTTAACGATATATTTATCGCTGGCCTTATGCTTCTGACGGGTCTTGTAACCGAGGGTGGGTTTGCCCCAGGGGGTAACAGGACCGGGACGACCGATGGGGGATTTACCCTCACCACCACCGTGGGGGTGGTCACAGGGGTTCATTACAGAACCGCGAACTGTGGGACGCCAACCCATGTGGCGTTTACGACCTGCTTTACCGTAGTTAACGTTGGCGTGTTCGGGATTTGAAACAGTGCCTACAGTTGCCATACATTTAGCAGGAACATTTCTTAATTCGCCGGAGGGCAAACGAAGAAGTGCCATACCGTTTTCTTTGGCCATAAGTTGAGCCATATTACCGGCGGAGCGGGCAAGTTGAGCACCCTTTCCGGGGTAAAGTTCAATATTGTGAAGGAAGGTACCAACGGGGATATTCTCCAAAGGTAATGCATTACCGGGTTTAATATCTGCATTAGGACCGCTTACAATTTGGTCTCCAACCTTTAATTCCTGAGGAGCGATAATGTAACGCTTCTCGCCGTCCTCGTACTGAACGAGGGCAATGAAAGCAGAACGGTTGGGATCGTACTCTAAAGTGAGAACGGTTGCGGGAATTCCGAAACGCTCACGCTTAAAGTCGATAATTCTGTACTTTCTTCTGTTTCCGCCGCCTCTGTGACGAACGGTGATTCTGCCGTAACTGTTTCTACCGGCATTTTTCTTTAAAGCTACCAGCAAACTTCTTTCGGGCGCTACCTTGGAAAGACCGGAATAATCCATGGTGGTCATATTACGGCGACCGTTAGTAGTCGGCTTGTAATGTTTTATAGCCATTTCTAATTTCACTCTCCTATTTTGGCTTAGCGAAGTCTACATCTGACATCTGATATCTGCCATCTGACTTCATACATCACCTATCCGATTAGATAAGACCGTCGAAGAATTCGATAGGCTTAGAATCGGCTTTAAGTGTAACTATTGCTTTTTTCCAAGCAGCGGTGTAGCCGCTGTAACGGCCCATACGCTTCTGCTGACCTCTAACGTTGATTGTGTTAACCTTAGCAACCTTAACCTTGAAAAGTTCGGCAACAGCCTTGGCAATTTCAATTTTGTTAGCGTCTTTAGCTACCTTAAAGGTGTACTTCTTGTCGGCAATGCCTGACATGCTCTTTTCGGTAATTACCGGAGCAAGAATGATATCCTGTGCGGTTTTCATTATGCATATACCTCCTCAAGTTTAGCTACTGCACCCTTAACGATTACCAAGGTATCAGCATTGATAACGTCATAGGTGTTGATGGTGTTTACCTGAGCAGATTTAGCACCCTTGATGTTTGCGATAGACTTAACTGCGAATGCGTTGTTGTCCTCCAAAACGATAAGGGCCTTTTTGCCGGCGCCGATAGCCTTTAAGCAATCAGCAACGGTCTTTGTCTTATATGTGTCAAGTTTTAACTCGTCAAGAACGATTAAGTTGCCGCCGAGAACCTTGTCAGACAAAGCGGATAAAAGTGCCAATCTGCGAACCTTTTTATTGAGAGAGTAGGAATAATCTCTCGGCTTGGGTGCGTGAACAATACCACCGTGTCTCCACTGAGGCGCTCTGGTAGAGCCCTGTCTTGCGTGGCCTGTACCCTTTTGTCTCCAGGGCTTTTTACCGCCGCCGGAAACCTCTGTGCGGGTAAGAGTGGATTGTGTGCCCTGACGCTGGTTAGCAAGGTAGTTTACAACTGCCATATGCATTACAACAGCATTGGGTTCAATTCCGAAAACAGCATCGCTTAATGTGATTTCGCCCACATTGTTGCCTGCCATATCGAGTACTGCTATATTAGGCATAATTCAAAACACTCCTTCCCTTAAGCTTTAACGCTGTCGAAAAGAACTACGATTCCGCCCTTGGGACCGGGAACGGCACCCTTAACGGCGATTAAATTCTTTTCTGCGTCAACCTTAACTACACTCAGGTTCTGAACGGTTACACGTTCATTACCGAGATGTCCTGCCATTTTCTTGCCCTTGAAAACTCTTGACGGGCTGGAGCAGGCACCTAACGAACCGCCGTGGCGGTGAACGGGACCTGTACCGTGAGACTCTTTAAGTCTTCCGAAGTTCCAACGTTTGATGGTACCGGCATAGCCTTTACCTTTGGAAGTTCCTCTAACGTCAACAGTGTCGCCCTCTGCGAATACGTCAGCCTTGATAATGTCGCCGACGTTCATAGCGGAAGTGTCCTCAAAACGGAACTCTCTGAGTACCTTCTTAGGAGCAACGTCGCCCTTTGCAAAGTGACCCTTCTGGGGCTTGTTTACCTTTGAAGCCTTTAAATCGCCGTAGCCGATTTGAACTGCTTCATAACCGTCGTTCTCGGTTGTTTTCTTCTGTGCAATAACACAGGGGCCTGCTTCAATAACAGTAACCGGAACAACATTTCCGTTTGCGTCAAAAAGTTGGGTCATACCTAACTTCTTGCCAACAATGCCTTTTTGCATTTTCTTTTTCCTCCTATTGGTTATTGGTTGGTTTTCACCAACATGACCATGCAGAAGCCGGATTTCAGAAGTCTGATATCAGATATCAGATATCAGATATCGGACGTCAGAAACATTGTATAATGTGCGAAGCACACATCTGTCTGAATTCTGCTGTCTGCCGTCTACCGTCCGGATTAGAGTTTGATTTCGATTTCCACTCCGGCGGGAAGCTCAAGACCGGTCAGGGCCTCAACAGTTTTGTTGGAAGGTCTGATTACGTCAATAAGCCTTTTGTGTGTCCTCATCTCGAATTGCTCACGGCTATCCTTATATTTATGAACAGCACGGAGAATGGTAACGATTTCCTTTTCGGTGGGGAGCGGTACGGGACCGGATACCCTGGCGCCTGTACGTTTAGCGGTTTCCACTATCTTTTCAGCGGACTGGTCTACAAGTGCGTGATCGTAACCTTTAATTCTGATTCGGATTTTTTCTTTCACTGCCATGTGAATTTCGCCTCCTTAAGTAGTTGGCGGGCAAAACTTACAACGAGCCGTGTTTTTCATCACGGTCCATTATAAAACCGGTACTGGCTGGGGTCACAGTCAATTCCGGACAGCCAATCGCTTGGCCGTTGTGCCGAGAGTTCGCAAGTACCCTTAGCACTCCATTTGTCTTCGCCCGGTTTAAAATCGGACATACTCCGTGGAAATTTCCCCGATCAGGTCGGGCCACCTCCCACATCAACGCATGTTTTACGCCATATTTTCACAGCGTACCTTGGTATAATAACACACAGTTTGCATAATTGCAAGTGTTTTTTTGCATTTTTTCATATTTTTTTCGAAAAATTTTTTATGCCACAATATATAGGGCTAAAGCCTCTATTTATCCACTATTGCTCCCCGAAAAATTATAAAAAATTTAATGAATTCCCCGATGGAATATGATATAATATTAAATAACGGAGGTGCTTAACTTATGAAGATTCAGTTTATCGGTGCTACCCATGAGGTTACGGGGAGTTGCACCCTTTTGGAAATAAACGGAAAAAACTATCTTGTGGACTGCGGTATGGAGCAGGGCAGAGATGTTTTTCAAAACATTTCCCTCCCCGTTTCCCCCTGCGATATTGAGGCGGTTTTCATAACCCACGCCCATATTGACCATTCGGGTATGGTGCCGAAACTTTATAAAGACGGTTTTAAGGGTACGGTTTACGCCACCGATGTTACCTGCGACCTATGTAACATAATGCTTAGGGACTCTGCCCACATTCAGGAACTGGAGGCCGAGTGGCGGTCGAGAAAATCAATCCGTGCCGGCGGCGAACCGGTTGAGCCGGTTTACAATACTCAGGACGCTATGGGTGCCATCGGACTTTTCCGTCGCTGTAATTACGGTGACATAATTCAGGCGGGCGAGGGCGTAACCCTTCGTTTCACCGATATCGGTCACCTTTTGGGATCGGCTTGTATTGAAATTTGGCTGAGTGAAGGAAACATTTCAAAAAAGATTGTTTTCAGCGGAGACGTGGGCAACACGGGGCAGAGAATTATATGCGACCCCAAAACCGTTGAGGAAACGGATTATTTGGTTATTGAATCCACCTACGGCAACCGAATTCACGAGGGCGACCGAAAGGATATCGTTGCAGAACTGGCAAAAATTCTTCAAAGAGCCTTTGACCGAGGCGGAAGCGTTATTATCCCCTCCTTTGCGGTGGGCAGAACTCAGGAAATGCTTTACGCCATTAGGGAAATCAAGGAAAAAGGGCTTGTTACGGGTCACAGCAAATTCCCCGTTTATGTGGACAGTCCCTTGGCAAGCGAAGCGACCTCGATTTTCATTCAGTGCAACCCTGTTTGTTTTGACGAGGAAACTTTGGAACTTGTGAACAGAGGAATAAACCCCCTTTGGTTTGAGGGCATCAGAATCACCGAAACCTCCGACGATTCAAGGCTTATCAACGAGGACAGTTCGCCTAAGGTTATAATCTCTGCCAGCGGAATGTGTGAAGCCGGCAGAATAAGGCACCATTTAAAGCATAACCTATGGAAAAAGGAAAATATAATTCTTTTCGTGGGTTATCAGGCGGAAGGGTCTTTGGGCAGAAGAATTTTAAACGGAGAGACCACCGTCACCCTTTTCGGGGAAGATGTGTCGGTTAATGCCGAGATTGCCTCTTTAAAGGGTATCAGCGGTCACGCCGACCAAAAGGGACTCATAAATTGGATTGAGAGTTTCAAAGATAAACCGCAACTGATTTTTGTTAACCACGGGGACGATGCCTCCTGCGAAGATTTTAAAAATCTGCTTAACGGTATGGACTATAATGCAGTAGCACCCTACAGCGGAACGGAATATAACCTTGCAACGGGAAAGGTCACGGTTTATACCGAGGGCAAAGCGATTGACCGAGGAGAACATTATAAAGCCAACACCCGTGCGGATATAATATACCGAAATATGGTTCTTGAGGCGGAAAAACTTCTAAACCTTGTTAAAACAAGGCGGGGCAGACCTAATAAAGACAATGCCCGTTTAACCTCTCAAATCCGTTCGGTCATTGAGAAATGGAAAGACTGACACATTATATATAATAAGGAGAAAAGTTATGAGAATTTGTGTTTACGGTGCCGCCAGCACCACAATAGACGAAAAATATGTTTTAAAAACCGAGGAAATGGGCAAAATTTTAGCCGAGAGAGACCATAATCTTGTATTCGGCGGAGGCGGCAACGGTCTTATGGGTGCCGCCGCCCGAGGTTTCAGGGCAGGTCACGCCCACATAGTTGGGGTTATCCCGAAATTTTTTATCCGTGAAGAAATAGAGTCGGTTTGCGATATTTGTGACGAAATGATAAACCCCGAAACTATGAGGGAAAGAAAACTCATTATGGAGGATATGGCGGACGCATTTATTGTGGTGCCCGGCGGTATCGGCACATACGAGGAGTTTTTTGAGATTTTAACCCTTAAACAACTTTGCCGTCACAACAAACCTATTGCTGTTTATAATATTGACGGTTATTATAACCTTTTGGAAAACGCCGTCCTTGACGCTATGGATAAGGAATTTATCAAAAAGGGCTGTAAAGATTTGTATTTTTTGAGTGACAACTTAGATGAAATCATCAAATACATTGAAACCCCCGTTATTTCCCACAGAAACCTCAAGGAGTTAAAAGACGGCTGATTGCTTCATAAGGTATAAAGGCAACGGTTGACCCTCACCTAAGACCCCTTGCTCCGAAAAAGGATCACAAAGAAGTCGTGACACGGGGATTTTAAATTACCAGTTAAAAAAAGGCTTACCGCTTGGATTAAATTCACAAGCGATAAGCCTTTAATATTGCAATACTCTTAGATTGATGTGATGTTTGCTATATTATACATTTCCATATCAAGGTCCTTGGTCATATTGAGTGCTTCATAAATATCGTAATCAACGACCTTGTTATCTTTAATACCCACAACACGGTTGCCTTTGCCCTCACGCAGAAGTTCAACTGCGGCATGACCCAACTGAGTGGCAACAACTCTGTCACGAACGGTGGGGTTTCCTCCCCGTTGAACGTGACCCAAAACCGTGGCACGGGTAACTATTCCGGTGGCGGATTCAATATGTTTTGCCATTTCGTCAACCTTACCGACACCCTCTGCCACAACTATAATAAAGTGGCGTTTGCCGGTTTTCTGCATTCTTCTGATTTTTTCAACGATTTCATCCATTGTGATGGGAACTTCGGGAACAACTATGGAAGCGGCACCTACCGCAACTCCGCACTGTAATGCCAAGTGACCGGCATTTCTGCCCATAACCTCAACAATACTGCAACGGTCGTGAGACTGGGAAGTGTCACGGATTTTGTCCACCATTTCCATGGCGGTGTTCATAGCGGTATCAAAACCTACGGTGTATTCTGTGCAGGCAATATCGTTATCAATAGTTCCGGGAATTCCAATGCAAGGGATACCGTGGAGAGATAAATCTCTGGCACCTCTGAAGGAACCGTCTCCGCCTATTACAACAACACCCTCAATTCCGTGTTCTTTGCAGGTTTTAACGCCCTCTAAAATACCCTCTTCTTCTCTGAAACGGGGACTTCTTGCAGTGTAAAGCATTGTTCCGCCTCTGCCGATAATGTCCGAAACCGAACGGGCATTAAGGTCGACGATGTCGTTCTCAATAAGTCCGTTATAGCCACGCATAATTCCCTTAACCGTCATACCGTTGGCAATGGCAGTTCTAACAACCGCTCTTACTGCGGCGTTCATTCCGGGAGCGTCGCCTCCGCTGGTTAAAATACCGATAGTTTTCATATATATCACTCCAAAGATTAGTTTATAAAAATTCAAAATATAGTATAAACCAAAATGTCAAACAATTCAATATTAAATTTCAATTTTCTACAAATTTAACATTTTTTCCACCTAAAAGTTTTTCGAGTTTAGTTATAAGTTCGGTGTTTTTTCGCACATTAAGTGTGTTGGGAGCTAAAAGTTTCCGCCCGGTATCCAAGCAGACTACGGTAACGGGATAGTTTCCCGAATATTCGCCCAATATCTTTTTAACGGTTTGAAATTCCTCCGACTGCAATGAGGGTATTTTCAAATAAAGTCCCGATTTAATGTTGGATTTTTTCGGAATGTTTCGGGCGGTTTCGGGTAAAAATTCCGCCTTTTCGCAGATGATTTCCGTATCCCTGTCCTCCCGCTCGCTGATTTTTCCGCTTAAAATGATGGGTTTGCCTGAGGTTAAAATACTGCGGTAAAGTTCGTAAACCTTGGAGAAAACCGTAACCGAAACGGCAGAATACATATCTTCGATTTGAGCAGAGGCTAAAATATTATTATTTTTAAGTTGCTTAACCTTTAAAGGTCCCATAATGCCCGCAACCGTAACCCGTCTGCCGTCGCCTAATTTGCCTGAGAGGATATCCGAGGTTTTTGTGAGTCCCATTCGTGACAAAACCGACGAATACTTATCCAAGGGGTGACTGCTGAGGTACAGCCCCGTTGCCTCCTTCTCAAGGCTTAGTTTAGCGTCATCGTCCATTTCGGGCATAGGGTGGGGGACAAATACATTGGGGTTTCCCATTTCCTCAAAAAGGTTAAGTTGACCCTCGGCGGAAAATCGCTTTTCGTTTTCCACTGCGGAAAGCAAAGAGTCTGTATTATAAAGCATCTGACGGCGGTTAGGCTCAAGACCGTCCAAAGCGCCGCTCTTAATAAGTCCCTCCAGTGCCTTGCGGTTAAACTCTCTGCTGTAATTCCTAAGGCAAAAGTCATACATAGAGGTGTATTTTCCGTTTTGCTCCCGTTCGGTGATGAGGCGGTTAATAATTCCCTCGCCTAAAAATTTAATAGCCCTGAGACCGAAACGGATTTGGTTTTTTTGGGGCAGAAATTCCCCGAAACTTTCGTTCACGTGGGGCGGCAAAACCTTAATTCCCGCCTTTTTGCACTGAAAAGTGTATTGAGATATTTTATCGGGGTTGTCCATCATAGCCGTCATTAAAGCCGAAAAATATTCGGCAGGGTAGTGGCATTTTAAATAGGCGGTTCTGTATGCCACAAAGGAATATGCACAGGCGTGGGCTTTGTTAAAGGCGTAGGAACTGAAACTTGACATATCCTCGAATATCGCCTTTGCCGCCGCCTCGTCAACCCCTCGGTTAACTGCACCCTCGCAGATAACCTTGCCCTCTTCGTCCTTTTCGCCGTAGAGGAAAAATTCCCGCTCCCGCTCCATAACGGCGTGCTTTTTCTTCGCCATGGCACGCCGCACAATATCTGCTCTGCCGAAAGAATAGCCGGCCAACGCCCTAAACACCTGCATAACCTGTTCTTGATATACAATACAGCCGTAGGTGACATCTAAAATAGGTTTTAACAAGGGTGTCGAATAGGTTATATCCTGCGGATTGTGGCGGTTGTGGATATATTTCGGTATTGAGTCCATAGGACCGGGTCGGTAGAGGGAGAGTATTGCCGTTAAATCTTCAATGCTCTCGGGACCGAACTGACGCAGAACGCTTTTCATACCCTCCGACTCAAATTGGAAAACACCGTCGGTATCGCCTTTGGACATTAAGGAATATGTGTCTTTATCGTCAAGGGGGATTTTTTCAATATCGAAATTGGGGTTCTGCTTTTTAATAAACCCTACGGTATCGTCGATGATTGTAAGGTTGCGAAGCCCCAAAAAGTCCATTTTAAGAAGTCCCAATTCCTCAAGACTTGTCATGGTGTACTGGGTGACTACCGCCTCGTCGTTAACCGATAGGGGAACATAATCCGCCACGGGGCGGTCGGAGATAACAATTCCTGCGGCGTGGGTGGAGGCGTGGCGAGGCATACCCTCCAAATTCTGTGCCATATTAAGAAGTGCCTTCGCCTGAGGGTCGTTATCGTATATGTCACGCAGTTCCTTTGACCCTGCCATAGCACGGCTTATGGTCATGCCATTTTGGAAAGGAATGAGTTTTGCGATTTTGTCACATAAAGCGTAGGGCACATTCATGGCTCTGCCGGTGTCCCGCACCGCCGCACGGGCGGCAAGGGTGCCGAAGGTGACAATTTGGGAAACCCTATCCTTGCCGTATTTATTTATAACATAGTCAATAACTTTTTGGCGGTTTCTGTAACAAAAATCAATGTCAAAATCGGGCATTGAAACACGTTCGGGGTTTAAAAAACGCTCAAAAAAGAGATTGTATTTAATGGGGTCGATGCCGGTAATACCAATGCAATATGCCGCTAAAGATGCCGCACCCGAGCCTCGTCCGGGACCTACGGGGATTGAATTTTCCTTGGCGTAATTAACAAAATCCGCCACTATTAAATAATAATCCACATATCCCATTTTGTTGATTATGCTAAGTTCATAATCAAGTCGGTCTATGACCTGAGGGTCGGGATTTTCACCGTAAATACGGTGCATACCCGCTACGCATTTTTCCTTAAAATATTCAAAATGGTCACGGTTGCCGATGTCGAATTTCGGCAGTTTTATCCTGCCGAATTCAAATTCCACGTTACATTTTTCGGCTATTTCTTCGGTATTTTCCAAAGCCTCACGGTCTTTAGGAAAAGCCTTTTCCATTTCTTCCGCAGTCTTCAGGTAAAATTCGTCGGTTTTAAATTCCAAGGCATTTTCGTCCGAAACGGAACTGCCCGTTTGAATGCATAAAAGCACCCGTTGGGTTTCGCTGTCGGTCTTTTCGATATAGTGAACATCGTTGGTGGCAACGGTTTTAATACCCAGTTCTCGGCTTAAAGTTCTAAGGGCTATATTAACCTTTTCCTGCTCCGAAATGCCGTGGTTTTGCAATTCAAGGTAGTAATCCTCGCCGAAAACCCTCTTATACCAAAGGGCGGTCTCTTTTGCCCCGTCCAAATCGTTTTTCATAATTGCTCTGGGAATTTCGCCTGCCAAACATGCCGAAAGGCAGACTAATCCTTTGCTGTATTTTTCCAAAAGTTCTCGGTCAACTCGGGGTTTAGAATAAAAACCCTCGGTAAATCCTGCCGACACTAATTTAATAAGATTTTGATAACCCAAATTATTTTTGCAAAGCAGAACCAAATGGGAATAGGGGGTGTCGGGTCCCTTTGACTTGTCAAATCGGCTTTTGGGAGCCACATAAACCTCACAGCCGATAATGGGTTTAACGCCCTTTTCTTTGGCGTATTTGTAAAAATCAATACAGCCGTACATAACGCCGTGGTCGGTGATGGCAATGCTTTTCTGCCCAAGTTCTGCGGTTTTGTCAATGAGTTTTTTTATTCGGCAGCAGCCGTCAAGAAGACTGTATTCGGTGTGAACGTGCAAATGTGTGAAATTCATAACGGCACCCCTTTATTGATGTGTAATCGGATATTCTTACGCTTCGCTCAGAATGACATCCACTTTGTCACCCTGAGCATAGCGAAGGGTCTGGTTGCAAGTTTACTATTTGAGATTCTTCGGCAACGCTTAGAATGACATCCACTTTGTCACCCTGAGCATGACGAAGGGTCTGGTTGCAATTCAGGTTTTGAGATTCTTCGGCAACGCTTAGAATGACAGGGGTTTTAACCTTTACTGTCCTTCTGAGGAACAAAACAACAAAGAATCTTAATTACGAATTATTTCTTCGTATATTTCTATGATTTTACTCAGCCTGTGATTAAGTCCCGAAAGGGTCAGAGGTTCGGGAGAAATCTTGCAGAGTTCTTTAAGTGTGGCATCGGGGTTATTAAGCCTCAATGTTGCCGCCGCTAAAAGTTCATGAGGCAAACTTTCCAGCCTGTCCGTCTGCTTTAGATATTCAATGGCAGTTCGTTGTTTAATGGAAGCCTCAACGGTTTTGGAAATGTTTGCACTGTCGCAATTTCTGGCACGGTTAATGTTATTTTTAACGCTTTTCATTATTTTAGTATCCATAACAATCAGAGAATGTTTCTGAGCGCCCATAAGGGTGAGTAAATCCTCGATAACGGCACTGTCCTTAGTGTAGAGTTTAAGCCCTTTTCCGTTTTTGGTGCTTTTAAGGTTTATTCCCGCCGTGAAAAGATGGGCTTGCAATTCAAGGGCAAGGGTTTCCTTTTTAACGTTAAATTCTATTCGGTATTCCTTAAGGGGGTCGTTAATGTTTCCGCAAGCCAGGAAAACACCCCTTATAAAGGAGGCGAAACAACATTCCCTTAAAAAGAGGGTGTCGTCAATAAAACTGTCACACATACCGAAATCGTTTTCGGCTAAAATCTTAAGCCTGTCCGCCTCGGACGTCACCTCTGCCACAAAGGTGGGTCGGGCGGTTCCCCCAACCGTTATTTGGGGTTTGATTCGGTAGGAATCGAAAACTGCATGGCAGTAGCCCTTTGCCACGTTTTCGTCCCCTGTTTGAAGTGAGATTCTCTTAACGGAAAAAGACCTGCCGAATAGCATAAACCCGTAGCAAAATGCGGGTTTACAGCAATTAGAAGGTCTTAAATCCAAAAGTTCTTTTTTAACATCCGAACAAAAAGACATTTTTCACCTCTTCAAAATATCTCTGTGAACAATGGAGCAGTTATATTCTTTTTCCTTAAGTGCATTGCCCACAAGTTCTGCAAAGGTCACCGAGCGGTGTTTTCCGCCCGTGCAACCGAAAGCGACGGTCAACTGGCTTTTACCCTCTTTTATGTAGAGCGGAATGGAAAACTCCAAAAAGTCGATTATCTTTTTAAGAAATTCTCGGCTTTCTTCGGTGGATAAAACATAATCTCTAACCTCTTTATCAAGTCCTGTTTTCTCTTTCAGGGCTTCGTCATAAAAAGGGTTTGGCAGACATCTGACGTCGAATATTAAATCGTTTTCACGGTCACTGCCGTATTTAAAACCGAAAGATTTGCACTGAATTCTTAAACTGTCGCTTAAATCGTCGCAAAATAGGGAAGCGACTTTTTGTTTCAGTTGGGCAAGGGTTGTGTGGCTTGTGTCGATAACGAAATCGGCTCTGTTGCGGATTTCCACCAAGGCTTTACGTTCGTTTTTTACTGCCTCTTCAATGGAAAGTTTCGCCTCTTTGTTAAGGGGGTGCTTTCGGCGGTTTTCCTTGTATCTGCGGATAATCACCTCGTCTAAAGCGTCAAGGAATAAGATTTTGTATTTAATTTCCCTTGCGTCAAGGTCTTTAAGCACATCGGTTATGCTGTCAAACAACTGTCCGCCCCTGATATCGGTTACAAGGGCGATTTTTTCCAAATTCCCTTTAGAACGCTGGGATATATCCACAAAGGCGGGGATAACTGCGGGGGGCACATTGTCCACACAGTAAAATCCCATATCTTCAAGGGCATTTCCCACCTGAGATTTTCCGGCACCCGAAAGGCCGGTAACAATAAGCAGTTCCATTTCTATTTCCTTCCAACAAATATAACTTCCGGTTCTAACTCCACACCCTTGTTTTCACGAACGGTGTTTTTGATGAGTTCCATTAAATTCAAAATATCATCGGTGGTGGCGCCGTTTTTGTTGATAACAAAACCTGCGTGTTTTTGGCTCACTTCCGCTCCGCCGACACTTTTGCCTTTAAGACCGCATTCTTCAATGAGTGCGCCTGCAAAGTTACCCTCGGGGCGTTTAAAGGTGCTTCCCGCACTGGGGTATTCAAGAGGCTGTTTGTCCCTCCGTTTGCCCATAAGTTCGTTCATTTTATTTAAAATCTCGGTTTTGTCGCCCTTTTTAAGTTTAAAGGAAACATTAGTTATAACATTTCCGTTTTGCTTAAAACAACTCGTTCTGTATCCCAATGCCATATCCGATTTTTCTATAACACCCGCGTCACCGTCAGGTGTTATAAATTCGGCTGAGGTTACAACGTCTGCCATTTCTCCGCCGTAGGCTCCGGCGTTCATAAAAAGACCTCCGCCCACGGTACCGGGTATTCCGTAGGCAAATTCAAGACCATGAAGTCCCTCTTTTGCCACGGCAACACAAAGGGCGGTAAGGGACGCACCCGCACCTGCCGTAACGTTTTCGCCCTCAATTTTAATTTCACTAAGACCCGAAAGGCTTATAACGGCACCCTCAATTCCCTTGTCGGAAACCAAGAGGTTTGAGCCCTTTCCCAAAATAAAAACGGGGACTTGCAGTGCCTTTGCGGTTTCCGAAAGGGCAGAAAGACTATGCGTGTCTCCCGCCTCGATAAAAATATCCGCATTTCCGCCGGTTTTAAAGCCGGTATGATTTTTCATAGGCTCGTTTAGTTTGAAACTCAGCCCTAAATCTTTGCAAAATTTTGCAAAAACACTGTAATCCATAAATTCACCCTAAAAAATTATTTGTGCAAGTTACCTAAGAAGGCGGCACCGATAATGCCGGCATCATTGCCTAAAACGGCAGCCTTGATTACGGTTTTATTCTTTGCGGTTCTTGCATAATTTTCGCCCTCGTAATACTTGTTTAACGGGGCAATAAGATTATCTCCCTCCTTGGAAATTCCGCCGCCGATGCAGAAAACCTCGGGCTGGAAGATGTTAATGTTATTTGCAACACCAACCGAAAGATAATAAATATATTTATCAACAACCTGTTTGCCGGCTTCGTCCCCCTGACGCATGGCATCAAAGGCGGTAATGCCGTTAACCTTATTTATGTCATTATCAACCAGTTGCCACATAAGTGAATCGGGGAAACGAATCATTGCACTTTTGGTTTGGCGAATAAGGGCTGTGGCAGAAGCATATGCCTCCCAGCAACCCTGTCTTCCGCAGGAGCAATGCTCACCGTCCATTTGGATAACGGTGTGACCGAGTTCTGCACCGGCATAGTTAAATCCGGTGTAAATCTTGCCGTCGATAATAACGCCTCCGCCGACGCCGGTTCCCAGAGTAATCATAACGAAATCCTTGGTACCCTTTCCGGCACCTGCCAAAAATTCACCGTATGCCGCCGAGTTAGCGTCATTGTCCACAAAGAAGTCAATGCCGGTTTTTTCCTTCAAAAGGTCTCCGAGATGAACATCTTTAAAACCGATGTTATTAGTGTAAACAACAATTCCTTTGTCGGGGTCAATGGAACCGGGGGAGCCTACTCCTGCAGATACTATGTCCTCAGGTTTAAGTCCTGCGGTCTCGACAGCCTCTAAAGCGGCGGCTGCCATATCGTTTATAATCTCCTCGTTGGAACGCTCTGTCAAAGTTTTGCGTTTTGCGGTGGCAACGATATTATAATTTTCGTCAACAACCCCTGCAACAATATTTGTTCCGCCTAAATCAATTCCTAATCTATACATAATAACTCTCCTTAATTTGAGTTTAATTTTGGTCGTTCATACCAAGTTTTTTAAGCAAATCTTCCGCCGCATTATATCCCAACTTCTTTTGACGGTTGTTCATTGCGGCAACCTCAATAATAACCGCTAAATTTCGGCCGGGTTTCACGGGGATTGTCAAAGAGGGGATTTTAAGATCCAAAATTTCGTGGGTCTGATTTTCAAGACCCATTCGGTCATAAACCTTGTTCACATCCCAGGGTTCCATCTTAATAACAAGGTCAATTTTCTCGGTCAGTTTAACGGCACCTGCACCGAAAAGACGGCTGGCATTTATAATACCTATTCCCCGAAGTTCGATAAAATGCCTTATGTTTTCTGGAGCGGAGCCCACAAGGGATCTGCTGGAAACCTTTTTGATTTCCACCGCATCGTCGGCAATAAGACGGTGACCTCGCTTAACAAGTTCCATAGCGGTTTCGCTTTTACCCACACCGCTCTCTCCAAGGAGCAAAATACCCTCACCGAAAACCTCGACCAAAACGCCGTGTTGGGTAATTCTCGGTGCCAAATGCACATTTAAAAAGGCAATAAGTGCCGCTTCAAACTCCGAGGTGCTGACAGGTGTTCTCAAGAGGGGAACACCGAATTCTTCGGCGATTTTGCGGTAGATTTCGCTGACTTCAAGATTTCGGCAGATAACCACCGCCACAGGTTTTCGGGAAAACAGTTCCCTCAGGCGCTGTTCTGCTTTTTCCTCGGTAAACCGCTTTAAAAAACTTTCTTCGCTTTTGCCGATAATCTGAATTCTTTCAGCATCGAAGAATTCAAAATATCCTGCCATATGAAGACCCGGACGGTTAACTTCGGAAGAAGAAATCATAATCTCCTCGCCTGCTTCGGGCATATTAAGAACTTCAAGAGAAAATTCCGAAATAATTTTGCTAAGCCCTATGGTAAAATTCGTGTGCAAGATACATTCCTCCTCAAATATTATTATTCATTTTATATTATACTGTAAAAGACATAAAAAATCAAACCTTTTAGGTGTCTTTTTAAAAGAAAATATTTTAAAAATTGGTAGTAGAAATTTTGCGGGTTATGTAGTATAATAAATTTATGATCCTTAAACTAATTAAAGCGAGGTAGGGTTTTATGAAAAATAAGAAATTGATAGTTTTAGTGGTTGTTTTGGCAGTTGTGGGTTTTGTTATCGGTATTTTTGCCGGCTCCTACAATAAAATGGTAACCGGAAGAGAAGAGGTTGAAAACAAATTCTCCACCGTGGAAACCATGCTCCAAAGAAGATTTGATTTAATTCCCAATTTGGTTTCGGCGGTTAAGGGATACACCGATTACGAGCAGTCAACATACACTGCCGTAACCCAGGCACGTGCTAACTACCAAGGTGCCGATACTACCAACGAAAAGGTTGAGGCGGCAGATCAACTTTCGGGTGCGCTTAACGTTTGGGTTAATGCGGTAACCGAGGCTTATCCCGATCTTAAAGCCAACGAGCAGTTTAAAACCTTAACGGACGAACTTTCCGGCAGCGAAAACAGAATTGCCGTTGCCCGCAAGGATTATAACGATGCAGCAAAGAATTATAACACTTCCATAAAGAAATTCCCCCGCAATATTTTTGCATCCATCTTCGGATTTGAGGCGTATGACTATTTTGAGGCAACCGACGGTGCCGAGAATGTTCCCCAGGTAAGTTTTGACTGATTATGAAAAGACTGATAAGTATTGCGGCTGTCCTTTTGGTTTTGTTTGCCCTTTGCGGGTGCGAGGAAAAGGAAAAATACCCTAAACCGACGGATAATTTTTACGTTAACGACTTTGCCGACGTTATGACCGACAGCGACGAAAGTGAGTTTCTTTCCCGTGCCGTTGCTTTAGAGAAGGCGACAACGGCTCAAGTGGTTATTGCCACTGTGGAGGATTTAGGGGGCGACGAGCCTTATGAATATGCCACCGAACTGGGAAGACAGTGGGGCGTTGGCAATGACGAAACCGATAACGGAGTTTTAATTCTTTTTGCCCGTGACGATAGGGAAATTTTCATCGCCGTGGGTTACGGGTTAGAGGGTGCTTTGCCTGACAGTAAAACGGGCAGAATAATTGATGTTTACGGTCTTGAAGACCTTAGGAATGACAATTTTTCAAAGGGCATTCTCTCCATCGGAAAGGCTCTAATCAACGAGGTTTACATTGAATACGGTCTGCAACCCGAAGAGGGATATGTTAATATTGATAACATACAGGAAGAAATTGTTGACCCTGCTGAGGTGGGTGTTTCTTGGGCAGTGCTGATTATTATTTTAATAATTCTGATGCTTCTCTCCCGCAGGAGAGGGGGAATTATCTTCTTCCCCATGTTCCACGGCGGCGGCGGTTTCCACGGAGGCGGTTTCTCAGGCGGAGGTTTCTCGGGCGGCGGCTTCTCGGGAGGCGGCGGCTCCTTTGGCGGCGGCGGTGCCGGAAGAGGTTTCTAAAGTAAAAGTTCAGGAGTTTAGTTAATGGCGGATTATTTCCACAATAAGGATTATAACGAATATTTTGAAAAACTTAACAGCCGAATTGATTTGGGAGAAAAGACCGCTCCTTCTAAACATAAATCAAGGAAAACAAGGGCAAAAAGACGAAAAAAAGCACCTCGCTTTATGGGGGGCTTTTTGTCGGTTTTGTTAGTAACTGCTCTATTGAGTGTAGTGGTTGTTGTTTTGACAAGTGGGCATAAAAACGATGCTCCTCAGGTGGTGGACAAGGGCGTTGCGTCCGAAACAGCGAAAGCCGAACAAAAAGAAGAAAAAACTCGGACAATCGCCTATAAGAGTGACAGCGAAACGGTGGAAATTCCGGAAAATTGCGACGCTAAAACCGCCGTTGTGGTAAGGCTTCGGGACGGAAAAATCATAGCACAGCGTGGTGCAAATGAAAGGATATATCCGGCTTCTACCCTTAAGATTATGACATTACTTGTGGCGGCAGAAAATATGAAAAGCCTTGACGATACCTTTACAATGTCCTACGATATCACCGACCCGTTATATTTGGCGGACGCTTCGGTGGCAGGTTTTAAAAACGGCGAAGAAATCAATATTGAGGATATGCTATACGGTATGATTTTACCCTCAGGTGCCGACGCGGCAACGGGTTTGGCGGTAAAAATTGCAGGGAGTGAGGAAGAGTTCGTCAAACTGATGAATAAGCGTGTGGAGGAAATGGGACTGAAAGGCACCCATTTCGCCAATGTTTCGGGGCTTTTTGACAAGGACAATTATTCTACCGCCTATGATATGGCGGTCATAACAGAGTATGCCTTCCGAAACGAACTTTGCCGAAAGGTGCTTTCCACCTATCAGTATACAACGAAAAAAACTCCCCAAAATCCTGACGGCATAACCCTTTCCAGCACCCTTTTCAGTTATATGTACGGGGACGAGCCGGTCACTGCTGAGATTATGGGCGGAAAAACCGGATACGTTAACGAATCGGGATACTGTATATCCACCTTTGGTAAAAACAAGGCAGGCACTGAGGAATATATTGTTGTGACAATGGGAAGTTCCTCAAAATGGCCCGCTTTCTACGGTCAGATTGACCTATATAAAGAATTTGCAAAATAGGAGAAATTATTATGAATTTTATCGAACTTGAAAATTATTTAAAAAATATTGACACCAATATAATTCCCGATTGCGAAATTGCGGTATATAAGGACCATAAATGTCTTTATAAAAATTCTTTTGCCCGACCCAATTACCCCGAGGAAGAAAAGGGAAAGGATTTGTATTACCTTTTCTCCGCATCAAAGGTTATTACCTGCGCTGCGGCAATGCGACTTATAGAGGATGAAAAGTTGGGGTTAGACGACCCCGTTTCAAACTATCTGCCCGAATTTGCAAATCTTTATGTATTAAAAAAGGGCAAAAAGGTTCCCGCTGAAAATACACTTACGGTCCGCCATTTAATGTCTATGCAGGGCGGATTTACATACGATTTGGGTTTTGAGGGCATAAAAAAAGTTCGGGAAGAAAGCAACAACAAGGCAACAACCCGTGAGGTGGTTTCCGCACTAGCCCGTATGCCCTTGTCCTTTGAACCGGGGGAAAACTATCAATACAGTCTGTGCCACGATATCCTTGCCGCCGTTATAGAGGTGGCGTCGGGCAAGAAGTTTTCGGAATACCTGAATGAGGTGATTTTCAGCCCATTAGGAATGAAGGATATGACCTTTACACCCACCGAAGATGTTATCAAAAGAATGAAAAGGCAATACAAATTGGATTTAAGATATTTCACTGCCGTTCCTCAGGAGCCGGAGTGTGTATACCGTTTGACCGAAAACCATGAAAGCGGCGGAGCGGGTATGATAGCAAGCCTTAATGACTATGTAAAATTTGCCGACGCCCTCGCCTGCGGTGAGAGTAAAGACGGTTACCGTATTTTAAAACCCGAAACCCTCCGACTTATGAAAACAAATCAGTTGGGAGAAACCGCCCTTAAATCACTTCGTTCTCCCACCTCTCATTTTAACGGGTACGGCTACGGTTTAGGCGTCAGAACCATGATGGAACCCGAAAAGGACTTTTCTCTCAGCCCAAAGGGTGAATTCGGTTGGGACGGTGCCGCCGGTGCATTCTGCTTAATTGATACCGATAATCATTTATCCGTTTTTTATGCCCAGCACGTACTTTCCGGCGGTTATGTTTATCAAAACGTTCATAAAGCGATTAGAAATTTAGTTTATAAAGCACTTGAAGACTAAGTAAACCAAAAGAGTAGTTTCACTTTTGAAACTACTCTCAGTCTGTCGTTAAAGCCTGCACTCGACTACCGTAAATCAAATCGGGTCAAGGGTGAAACCCTTGTCGTTCGGGGGGGTGCGGGTTGCCGGCGGCAACCTCTAAGCGAATGCTTAGAAGCACCGACCGAGGCGGGAGCCGAGACGGAATTGTCGGTGTGCAAACTATAGAAAAGATATACCTTGTCTTTCAATTGGCGAAGCCACGCTTGAAA
>JAZNOA010000034.1:0-2155 GCA_045580545.1 Acutalibacteraceae bacterium
TCCGCCCTTTCTTTTCGCCCACACAAGAAAGGGCGTGCCTGTCGCGGCATGAGCGACAAAGTAAAAATAATATATTGGTGTGCTAATTTGTACACTTCATAGTTACAACCCCTCCGTCTTTTTGCTACGCAAAAATCCACCCGCTGACGGCGGCGGTCCCCTCTGTCACTTTGTGACATCTCCCCACACTGTGGGGAGTCGCCCCTATAAATATGGGAGGTAGGAGGAAGTGCCAATTTGCGACCCTCGTCAGAGGGAGCAAAGGATGGTTTATCGACACGCTCAAAAGGCACTCCGTTTGGAGTGCCTTTTCGTAATGATAGTTACTTAATTGTACCTGTTGAGGTTTCCTTTTGGATAACATCGTGGGCTCCGCCCTCAATAATACTTGTGGAGGAAACTAAGGTGAGTTTTGCTTTCTTTTGAAGTTCCGAAATGGTCAGTGCTCCGCAGTTGCACATGGTGGATTTAACCTTTGAAAGGGAAAGGTTAACATTGTCCTTAAGTGAACCGGCATAGGGAACATAGGAGTCAACACCCTCCTCAAAGGACAACTTCTTGTCGCCTCCCAGATCATATCTCTGCCAGTTTCTTGCACGGTTGGAGCCTTCACCCCAATACTCTTTATAATAATTACCGCCAATGGCGATTTTATTTGTGGGGCTTTCGTCAAAGCGGGCGAAATATCTGCCCAGCATCATAAAGTCAGCACCCATTGCAAGGGCTAAGGTGATGTGGTGGTCGTGAACGATACCGCCGTCCGAACAAACGGGGATATAAATGCCGGTCTTTTCAAAATATTCGTCACGTGCGGCACAAACTTCAATAAGTGCGGTTGCCTGACCGCGGCCGATACCCTTGGTTTCACGGGTGATACAAATGGAGCCGCCGCCGATACCAACCTTAATAAAGTCAGCACCTGCTTCTGCTAAGAAAAGGAAACCTTCCCTGTCAACAACGTTGCCGGCACCCACCTTAACGGTGTCACCGTATTTTTTACGGATGAAAGCGATTGTTCTTGACTGCCACTCGCTGAAACCTTCGGAAGAGTCGATACAAAGAACATCGGCACCTGCCTCGATCAGAGCGGGGACACGCTCCTCATAGTCACGGGTGTTAATTCCGGCACCCACAACATAACGCTTGTCCTTATCGAGAAGTTCGTTGGGGTTTTCCTTGTGGGCATCATAGTCCTTTCGGAAAACGAAATATTTTAGATTTCCATTTTTGTCAACAATAGGGAGAGAATTCAGTTTATTATCCCAAATAATATCGTTGGCGGTCTTAAGGGTTGTATCCTCGCTTGCAACAACCAATTTATCTATAGGGGTCATAAACTCCTTAACCTTTAAATCTTCACTCATACGGCTGACACGGTAATCACGGCTGGTGACAATACCCAAAAGTTTGCCGTTTGCGGTGCCGTCATCGGTTACGGCAACGGTGGAAAATCCGTTTTCTTTTTTAAGGCGAAGAATATCTGCTAAAGTATCATCAGGTGTAACATTGGAAGCACTAACAACAAAACCTGCTTTATAGGATTTTGCACGGGCAACCATGGCGGCCTCGTCTTCAATGGACTGAGAACCGTAGATAAAGGAAACTCCGCCCTCTTTGGCTAAGGCTACTGCTAACCTTTCGCCCGAAACCGACTGCATTATCGCAGAGGTCATAGGAATGTTCATAGAAATTGCAGGCTCTTCACCCTTTTTGAATTTTACTAATGGGGTTTTGAGGCTGACATTGGCAGGTACACACTCAGAGGAAGAATAACCGGGTACTAAAAGATATTCGTTGAAGGTGTGTGACATTTCTTTAAAATAGTAAGCCATAGTATTACTCCTTTTAATTTTTATGTTTATATTTAACTAATTATATCTGTAAAGAGCGGATATGTCAACCAAAAAAGACTAAAATTACTCGGATTCTGCAAAAATTCACAAAATGCACTGGAAAAAACTTTTCTAAAAAGTACTCAAAAATTTTTTTGAGGATTGTAAAAAAAATTTTCCAAAAATGTAGGTTTGTCAATGATGTGTTACAAAATTAGAAAACTTCACCGTTAATAAGAAAAGCCTTTAAATAATCAGCGGGAGATTTCCAATTAAGAGGACGCATAGGAAAATTATTGTATCTTCTGTTGTGAACAGAAAGT
>JAZNOA010000035.1:0-34832 GCA_045580545.1 Acutalibacteraceae bacterium
ATTGTTTGTGTTACAGTTTTCATGACGAATGGTTAATCCTCCTGTACGTTTTGATTTGAGCAACTTAACTGTAACACAGGATTTTCCATTCGTCACTCTTTTTTTATTCGTTACTGTAACACATCTATTGTAAACCTACAATAAAAAACTCAAAAAGTATAAAATTACTATTTGAAAATTCAGTAATATATGTTATAATTTATTATGTATATTTATGTTTATTAGTTTAGGAACGGAAATGTTATGGAAAATAAATTTAACGGCAATATGGGGAATATAATATGCGGAAGAAATCCTGTTTTGGAGGCGGTCCGCTCGGGCAGAGAAATAGACAGGCTGCTGGTTGCCCACGGGGTAGGCGGTGGTTCGGTTACGGCTATTATCGCCAAATGCAATGCAAAGGGTATTCTCATCAAAGAGGTTAGCCCTCAAAAATTGGATTACTACTGCTCAGGTGCCAACCACCAGGGCGTGGCGGTTATGTTCTCTGCCCAAGAATACTCCACACCCGAAGAAATTTTGGAATTGGCAAAGAATAAAGGTGAAAAACCCTTTATCATTGTTTGCGATGAAATCGAGGACCCCCACAATTTAGGAGCCATTATAAGAACTGCCGAAGCCTGCGGTGTTCACGGAATTATCATTCCAAAAAGGCGAAGTGCTTCTCTTAATGCCACCGTTGCCAAATCCGCCAGCGGAGCGCTTGAGTATATGAAGGTTGCCCGTGTTACAAATATCCCCTCCACCATTGATACGCTTAAGGAAAAGGGTGTTTGGGTTATGGGGGCCGATATGGACGGTGAGGATTATTCCTCGGTGGACTTTGACCTGCCCTGCGCATTGGTTATAGGAAACGAGGGCAAAGGTATCGGCACTTTGACAGCCAAAAAATGTGACCGAATTATAAGTTTGCCTATGCTCGGAAAAATAAATTCACTTAATGCCTCGGTTGCCGCAGGAGTTTTAATGTATGAAGTTGTAAACAAAAGGAGATTAAAATGAAAAAACGCAAAAATGACTCCTTTGAATTAGAAGAGACGCTTGAAACCGAATTCGGTAAGGGGGATTTTCACCACCCTGACAGTTTGACTGCCGACGAAATTTTAAAGAGCGATATTTCTTCTTCAGGGACCAATTCCGCAATGGATTCTTTAATAAAAAGGATGACCGGTTCTGCCAAGCAAAATTCTAAGGACGGTGTATCAGAAGAGAAATCCGAAAAAACTCTTTTGGATAAATGTATGCCTTATATCATAGACGAGGACGGAAAGGATGCTTCGGTTAACGAGAAACCCCTATACGAATTGGCAAGCGTTGCCGAGATTTTAGAGGCGGACAGTAAACGTACCCTGGAAAAACTTTCAAAGGAATACGGAATAGTTTTTGAAAACACCCCTGAGATTCCCGAAATTAAAACTCAACCCAAAAAAGAGGAACCCCAAGAAGTGACAGTTCCTGCCGAAAAAGAACCTGAGAAAAAACCCGAACCCGAGGAAAGCAAAATTGCCGATTTACCCGTTATTTCGGATATCGATACCCCCGACTTTCCTGTTTACAGGGACGAAACTCCTCAGCCAATGGCGGAGCACACCGTAACTTTCACGCCGATATCAAGCAGTGAAAATAAAAAAATAAGCAATGTTATAACTTCAAACACGCGGGCTTTTGACTTTACGGGTCAAATCCTTAAAATAGGCGAAACTGCCACAGCGAAAACCGACGAAGTAACTTTGGAGCAAAGCGAATTTGAAGAATATACCCCAAAAGAGGAATTTACGGATAAGGAAACAGGAAAGCAACTTCTTAAAGGCTTTGCAAAGAAGAAAAAATACCGTTTTTTTGCTATGTGGGCAAGTTTATTGCTAACCCTTTTGACGGCATTTTTCCTGCTTCCCTTTATGTCTGACGCTATTTTAAGTTCCACAAGGGTGTGTACGATTATAACATCCGCCTTTACACTTTCGGCGGTGCTTCTTAATATTAAATTATTCTTAGGATTTGGACAAATCTTTTCCAAAAAAGCGGATGCCGATGCTCTTGTGAGTCTGTCGGTTTTAGCCGTCACGCTATACAGTGTTTTCGGAATAATAACGGGGGAAATAATTATTAAAATGCAGGTTATTCTGCTTATTATTCTTTCCTTTTACTCCGTTAACTCCTTTTTTAAAATATCCGCCGCACTTCGTTCCTTTAAACAAATTTATAACACTGCCCAAAAAACAGGCGTTACCCTCATAAGCGACCCTGCCATTTCCCTCGCTATGACAAAGGGTTCGGTTGAGGGAGAAACCCTTATTGCCGCAGGTCAGAGTGCCGGCCGCATTGAGGATTTTATGAAATACTCAACCTTTGGCACCTTTTTGAACGGTAAGGCAAACATAATAACCTTTGTCGCATTAGGATTAGGTATTCTATCGGGTATTGTGGCATTCGCATTTTTCGACAGTTTACTTTATGCGTTTTATTCTTCGGCAGCAGTTCTATGCCTTATAACCAATCCTGTTTTGCTTATGATTGACACTTTCCCCCTTTACCACAGTTCTAAAAAATTAGCCCGCAGAGGTGCTATGATTGCCGGCAAAACCGGTGCGGAACAGGTTGAGGAGGCGAATGCAGTTGTAATAAATTCCAAGGATATATTCCCCTCAGGCTCCATAACACTTCACCGAATGCAGGTGCTTTCGGAAAACAATTTGGAGGACACAATTCTCCGTGCCGCCTCTCTGACAGAGGCTATGCAAAGTCCGTTATCACCTATATTTAAGAAAATTGCGGGAAACAGTAATATTACCTCTTTCCCCAATTCCGATACTATAAAATACGAAGAAGCATTGGGAATTTCAGGTTGGGTTGATGATCGACTGATGTTTATCGGCAACCGCACCCTTTTGGAAGCCCACGGCATTTCGGTACCCGATGTTGATTTGGACCGTAAAATTTTAATGCAGGGGTATTTCCCTGTTTATGTTGCCAGCGGTAATAAGGCTTACGCTTTACTTGTTGTTAAATACGAAGCGGATTACAATGTTGCAAAAGAACTTAGAACCCTCACCAACAGCGGTGTTACCCTTTTGGTTAAAACCTCCGACCCCAATTTAACCGAAGAAATGATTTGCGACTATTTCGGTCTCTATGAGGATACCGTTAAGGTTATGACCGCCGCCGGTTGCCATATTTACGTTAATACGGTTTCTAAAACCGATTCCCTTTCCGCTCCCGCCGCATACAAGGCAAACCCGCTGGCACTGCCCACAATCCTTAACTGTGCCGGCAAAATTAAGCGTTCAAACCTCTTACTTACAATAGCCTTTGCTTTGGCTTCCGTATTGGGTGTTCTGCTTTTTTGCTATACTTCCTTCGGCGGTTCCGGTTCACCTCTCAGTGATACTGCCATAATGGTATACAGCACAGTAACTGCCGCCATAACATATTTAATTTATCTTACTCAAAAACCTTAGGAGGAATTACAATGAGTGATAATAAAAAATTCTATATAACCACCGCTATTGCCTACGCTTCAAGCAAGCCCCACATCGGCAATGCCTATGACATTGTGCTTGCCGATATGATTGCCCGCTATAAAAAGCAGATGGGCTATGAGGTCTACCTAATGACAGGCTCCGACGAGCACGGTCAGAAAATTGAGGAAAAAGCGAAGGCTCAGGGCATTACACCTAAAGAATATGTGGATAATGCCGCCGCTAACATTAAGGCGGTTTGGGATAGCCTTAACACTTCTTACGATAAATTTATCCGCACCACAGATGAATACCACGAAAAAACCGTGCAAAAAATCTTCACTAAACTTTATGAGCAGGGCGATATTTACAAAAGCACCTATGAGGGTAAATATTGTGTACCCTGTGAGTCTTTCTATACCGAATCTCAGTTGGTAGACGGTAAATGTCCCGACTGCGGACGTGAGGTTGTTGACTCTAAAGAAGAGGCATATTTCCTGAAACTCAGCAAATATCAGGATAGACTGTTAAAGTATATTGAGGAAAACCCCGATTTCATTAAACCCGAATCCCGTAAAAACGAAATGATAAACAATTTCCTAAAACCGGGTCTTCAGGACCTTTGCGTTTCCCGTTCCTCCTTTAAATGGGGCGTTCCCGTGGAGTTTGACCAAAACCATGTTATCTATGTTTGGATTGATGCCCTTTCCAATTATATTACAGGTATAGGTTATGATACAGAAAACAGCAGTGAGCAGTATAAAAAACTCTGGCCTGCCGATTTGCACGTTATCGGTAAGGACATTGTCCGTTTCCACACCATATATTGGCCGATCATTTTAATGGCCTTAGGTGAACCCTTGCCTAAACAGGTTTTGGGTCACCCTTGGGTGCTTGTCGGGGAAGACAAAATGAGCAAATCCAAAGGTAATGTGGTATATGCCGACGAATTGGCAAAGCGTTTCGGTGCCGATGCGGTTCGTTATTATCTCCTTTCTCAAATGCCCTACGGTAATGACGGAACCTTCACCTACGAAAGTTTCATAAACGTTTTTAACACCGACCTTGCAAATACAATAGGCAACCTTGTGAGCCGAACTGTGGCTATGACTAAAAAGTATTTCGGCGGTACGGTTGTAAGACACGAGATTACGGTCGAGTTAGATAAAGAACTTTTCTCATTTGCCGAGCAGTCTATTCAGAAATACCATAAATGTATGGACTCTTATCTTAATTCCGACGCTTGCACCGCAATTTTAGATTTAGCGAAACGTTGCAATAAGTATATTGACGAGACTATGCCATGGGCTTTGGCTAAGGACGATGCACAGAAAGACCGCCTTAACGACGTTCTTTATAACCTTTTAGACCTTATCAGAATCATCGGCACTTTGCTTCGCCCCATTATGCCTGAAACTTCGCAAATTATAGTTGGCGACAGTATCGGTGAAGACTTAAGAACTGCAGAAAAGTATTCACCCGAAGAAACCGCCAACCTATTCCCCCGTTTAGATACGGAAAAGGTTTTGGCCGGCATTGCCGCCGAAATTGAGGCAAAGGCAGAACCTGAAAAGGAGAAAATTGAGGGTATTGCACAAATAGGTATTGAGGATTTTGCAAAGGTGGAACTTAAAGCCGCTAAAATCACCGCCTGCGAGCCAATTCCTAAGGCTAAGAAACTTCTTAAACTCACCCTTGACGACGCAAGCGGAACACCGAGAATTGTGGCGTCGGGCATTGCTAAATGGTACAGTCCCGAGGATTTAATAGGTCATACTGTTATTGTGGTTTCCAACCTTAAACCCGCCAAACTTTGCGGAGTAGAATCAAACGGTATGATTTTGGCCGCCGACTGCAGCGAGGATGATGTTAAGGTGATATTCATTGACGGTGTGCCTGCGGGCAGTAAAATCAGATAATGGAAGATATGAATTTTTCCCCTTTGACAAAGCCCTTGATTTTTGACAGTCACGCTCATTATGACGACGAAAGACTAACAGGTTGCGGTGACGAACTTTTCACCGAACTTTCAAAAAGCGTTGCGGGTATTATAACCTGCAGTTGTGATTTTGCCTCTTGCGAAACCGCTAAAACTTTGGCTGAAAATCACGGTTTTGTGTATTTCGCCGCAGGTATTCACCCTGAAAACGTGGGCAGTGTTGAGGGTTTGTCAAAGGACTGCATAAACACAAAAATCACCGAATTTTCAAAGCACAAAAAGTGTGTTGCCATCGGCGAAATCGGACTTGATTATTACTGGACTGAGGAAAACATTCCCCAACAAATGGAAATATTTTCCACTCAGTTAGAGTTGAGTCGCACACTTGATATGCCTGTAATTATCCACGACCGAGATGCACACGCAGACACTCTCGAAATGCTTAAACGGTATAAACCAAAAGGTGTTGTTCACAGTTTTTCGGGAAGTGCCGAAATGGCAAAGGAAATTTACAAATTAGGTATGTATATCGGCATCAGCGGTGTTGTAACCTTTAAAAATGCAAGAAAACTGCCCGATGTTGTAAAAGAAATGCCTATGGATAGATTTTTATTGGAAACCGATGCTCCTTATTTGGCACCTGTTCCCTTTAGAGGGAAAATCAATAACTCCTCTTTAATTTATTATTCGGCTGAAAAAATCGGTGAAATCAGAGGAATTTCCACCGAAGATGTGCTTAAATATGCAATGGATAACACAAAAAGACTTTATAACCTATAGAAGTATAAATCACCCCTAATTACAGATAATATCTGTGAAAGCGGGGTGATTTTTAATGGAACACAATAATAAAAACCGGCAAAATCAGAACAACCAGAATAAGAACGAACAAAATAAAAACAATCAAAACAAGAACAACCAAAATAAAAACGAACAGAACAAAAACGAGCAGAACAGAAATAATCAGAACAAGAGAGATTTCCAGTAATCTCAAAAAAACGGCGGAGAAGAAATTCTCCGCCGCAGTCTGTCGAAAAACTGCATTTTACCCCCCTCTGATCAGGGTCGCAAATTGGCACTTACCCCTACCTCCCATATTTATAGGGGAGGTGCCGAGGTACGAGGCGGAGGGGTTGTAAACTAATGTGGGTCGCAATTCAGCACGCCAATCAAATATATATTATTTCTACCTTGTCGCTCATGCCGCGACGGGCACGCCCAATCTTTATGTAGGCGAAAAGAAAGGGCGGAAAGATTCGCCTTTAAAGGGGGATTTCGATTCCCCCTTTGAATTGTCGGGATTAAAGCCTCTACTCAAAGTCTTTCAAGCGTGGCTTCGCCAATTGAAAGACAAGTGTGATAAAAACTAAAAAAATGCAGTCCGACAATTCCGTCTCGGCTCCCGCCTCGGTCGGTGCTTCTAAGCATTCGCTTAGAGGTTGCCACCGGCAACCCGCACCCCCCGAACGACAAGGGTTTCACCCTTGACCCGCCTATCTTACAACAGCCATAAAAATGTTTAATTTTACCTTGTAGGGGCGGCGGTTTCCGACGACCCGCACTTCCTAAACGACAAGGGTTTCACCCTTGACCCACTGTAATTGCGGAACCGAGATAGTTTCCTTGAAAGGGGAAGCCGAAAACAGGCCTTTTCGACACTCTCGGTCGGAGAAGAAATTCTCCGCTTGTTTTGATTATAGAAAAATCGGCACTATGCAAATAAACATAGTGCCGAATAATTTAATTGCTATTTTTCCTAAGACGGAAACTATTAGTTGCCGAACTTAGCAACATTTAATTTAACGCCGGGGCCCATTGTGGTTGCAATAGTGCAGGACTTAATGTACTGACCCTTAGTTGCAGCGGGCTTAGCCTTAACAATAGCACCCATTAAAGCATCAAAGTTTTCTTTTAACTTCTCAGTGCCAAAGGAAACCTTACCAATGGGGCAGTGAATGATGTTGGTCTTATCAAGACGGTACTCAATCTTACCTGCCTTTGCTTCGGTAACAGCCTTAGCAACGTCAGGAGTTACGGTACCGGCCTTAGGAGTGGGCATTAAGCCTCTGGGACCTAAAACCTTACCGAGACGTCCCACAACGCCCATCATATCGGGTGTTGCAATAACAACGTCAAAGTCTAACCAGTTCTCATTCTGGATTTTAGCAACCATTTCTTCTGCTCCGACAAAATCAGAGCCTGCTTCTTCGGCTGCCTTAGCCTTATCGCCCTTGGCAATAACAAGGGTTCTAACTTTTTTACCTGTTCCGTTGGGAAGAACAACGGCACCGCGAACCTGCTGGTCAGCGTGACGAGAGTCTACACCCAAACGAACATGGATTTCAACCGTTTCATCGAATTTAGCAGTAGCGGTTTTAACAGCAACATCAACTGCTTCTTCTACATCGTATAACTTACCGGTTTCAATAAGTTTTACGCTTTCATTATATTTTTTTCCGTGTTTCATAATTGACCTCCCAATAAGTGGTTAAATCGGAATTTTCCTCCCACAAGAGAGAACTAATCGATTACTTCAACGCCCATGCTGCGAGCAGTACCGGCTATCATACTCATAGCGGCCTCAAGGCTTGCGGCATTTAAGTCAGGCATTTTTGTTTCAGCAATCTTCTGAATCTGCTCTTTGGTAATCTTGGCAACCTTGGTTTTATTAGGTGTGCCGGAAGCACTCTCGATTCCGCATGCCTTCTTAATAAGAACTGCAGCGGGTGGAGTTTTAGTGACAAAACTGAAAGAACGGTCTGCGTAAACAGTGATAATAACAGGGATAATAAGACCTGCATCGTTCTTTGTTCTTTCGTTAAACTCCTTAGTGAACGCCATAATGTTGACGCCGTGCTGACCGAGAGCAGGACCTACCGGGGGAGCCGGTGTAGCCTTACCTGCAGGGATTTGAAGTTTAATGTAGCCTGTGATTTTCTGAGCCATTTTTTGCACCTCCATTATTCGTGGTAACAGTGTTTTAAAAAACACCTGGCGGAACGGTCATATTCCGTCCCTCCCACCGTGACACAAAACCCTTGTGTCTTAGGGTAGGCAATATTGCCTAATAATCTAAGCATTTCTGCTGATTAACAAATTATTCTTCGGAAATTGAAATCTGGTCGAGTTCCAACTCAACAGGAGTTTCTCTTCCGAACATTGAAAGGACTACGCAAACATTGTTATTCTTGGTATCAACCGTTTTAACAACACCGCTGTAACCCTCAAGAGGACCGCTGATAATATTAACGGTGTCTCCCTCTTTATAGCCGACCTCAACGCTGTGCTTTTCAACGCCTAAAGCGGCAACTTCTTCATCGGTTAAGGGTACCGGTTTTGAAGCCGGTCCCACAAATCCGGTACAGCCGCGTATGTTTCTTACAACATACCAACTGTCATCGGTTACAATCATCTTAATAAGAACATACCCGGGGAAAATTTTGCGTTCGATTTCACGCTTTTTGTCTTCCTTGATTTCGGTAACTGTTTCGGTAGGAATTCTGATATCCTGAATAAGGTCTTGCATACCGCGACTCTCAACCATTTTTGCCAAGTCGCTTGCAACTTTATTTTCATATCCTGAATAGGTATGGGCTACATACCATTTTGCTTCATTGTTTTCGGACATAATCAAACTCCTAAAATTAACTCAATCAACTTAGCCAAACCGAAATCAACAACCCAAATAAATGCACCTATGATAAGGCAGATAGCCAACACAATAAATGTGTTTTTGGCAACATCTTTCCAACCCGGCCAAACAATCTTCTTAATCTCGCTCTTATAATCCTTAAAGTAACGAACTATACGCTTGGGGATGGTAAGTTTTGAGCCTTTGGAAGCCGAAACCTCTAAATAATCGTCGATTAAGAGGTATGCTGCGGCGGAAACGGTGAAAGCAAATAATGCGATAACTGCAACGAGGAAAAGAGGCTCGTATGCAATTTTTGTCACATCGGGTAATGGACGGTAATCCACAAATTTGCCTTCGCTTGAAAGATACATAACAAGCATATAAACCGCAGAAACAATGCCAAATCCGGGAGCAGCGTAGCGAAGACCCTTGGACTTAAAGGAGAAAGCAGAGATTACAGTTCCGATAACGGTAAGCCAGAAACAGAAAAGAATCTGGGCAGACCTTGCCATATCGTACTCATTGCCTGCTACCTCAATCTTAGAGCCGAAAGCCAACTGAGCACCAACCAAAGAAACATCGGTGCCACCGGTTGTGATGGTTGCAAAGTTTGTGAAGAACAAAATAACCGAACCTAAACCGAATACAATTGCCAAAATCTGACAAATCTTATTTACAGTCTTCATTCGCTCTTCCTCCTACTTTGTTTCCTTGTGAAGGGTGTGCTTCTTACAGAATCTGCAGTACTTGTTCATTTCAAGCCTGTCTGGGTTATTTTTCTTGTTTTTCATTGTGTTGTAGTTGCGTTGTTTGCACTCTGTGCAAGCTAAAGTGATTTTAACTCTCATAACGGCACCTCCCGCTTTACGGAAATTATTCTTGCTTTTACTCTAATAATGTAAAAGTAAAGCCTCCCTCTGGGTTGACTTTTTACGCCGTAAAACAACATATAGTTATCCTACGAAAGCACTACGCAAAATATAGCGTCAACCTGCCTAAACAAAAAATCTTTACAAAAAAAAAGACCCTTCAGAGGTAGCATTATTATAACACAAACCCCTATAATAGTCAAGTGTTTTTTCGGAATTTTTATTACATAGGCTATTTAAGCAAATTAACCAAAAAATATCTGTTATATTGATAATTTTAACAATAGCATTAAATGGCAAAAAGCGTTAAAATATAACAATACGAATAAATTATAGCAACCCCATAAGTTAAGGAGAAGATTATGGATATTAAAGAACAAGCATTAAAGCAACATTATGATTGGCAGGGTAAAATTGAGGTGACATCAAGGGCAACCGTTAAAACCAAAGAGGATTTGTCCATTGCATATACACCGGGTGTAGCAGAGCCTTGCCTTGCAATAAAGGAAAACTACGATAAATCTTTTGAACTGACAAGAAGATGGAATATGGTTGCCGTTATAACCGACGGTACCGCCGTTTTAGGTCTCGGCGATATCGGTCCCGAAGCCGGTATGCCGGTTATGGAGGGTAAGTGCGTTTTATTTAAGGAATTTGCGGGAGTGGATGCATTCCCTATTTGCCTTAGAACTAAAGACGTTGACGAACTGGTTAGAACTATTTACCTTATGTCGGGCAGTTTCGGCGGGATAAATTTGGAGGATATTTCCGCCCCCCGCTGTTTTGAGATTGAACGCAAACTAAAAGAAATTTGCGATATCCCCGTTTTCCACGACGACCAGCACGGAACTGCGGTTGTTGTTGGTGCGGCACTTCTTAACGCACTACGTCTTACAAACAAAAAAATTGAAGAGGTTCGCTGTGTTATAAATGGGGCCGGCTCGGCAGGAATCGCCATTGCAAAACATATTTTAAAACTCGGTGTTAATAACCTTACCATGTGCGATAAATTCGGTATTATTTGTGAGGGCGACCCCCAACTAAACGAGGCGCAAAAGGAAATGAGCCTTATTACCAACCGTGAACGCAAAACGGGAAATCTTGCAGATGCAATGAGAGGCTCCGATATATTTATCGGTGTTTCAGCACCCAATATTGTGTCGGAAGAAATGATTAAATCTATGAACAACGACGCAATAGTTTTCCCTATGGCAAACCCTGTACCCGAAATTTCCCCGGAAAAAGCAAAGGCCGCCGGTGCAAGAGTTGTCGGCACGGGACGGTCGGATTTCCCAAATCAAATCAACAACGTTATGGCTTTCCCCGGAATTTTTCGCGGTGCTTTGGATGTGAGAGCCTCCGATATCAATGAGGAAATGCAAATGGCGGCATCCCTTGCCATTGCTTCCCTCATTTCAGATGAGGAACTTAACGAAGACTACATAATGCCCTTTGCCTTTGACGAAAGAATAGGCAAGGCAGTATCCGAAAAGGTCGCTGAGGCGGCAATCAAAACGGGCGTTGCAAGAAAAATTAAATAATTTTATATGGCTGTCGCCGGTGGGTTAAATCATCGAAGGCAGCCTTATTTTTAGTTTTTAACATTATAACTGAAATTTATATTTCAAAAAAATCAGCGAATGTCCGCTCTCTGAACACACTTTTTTGAAGTAATATAGAAAAACACAGCCCTTTTTGATAAAAGAACTGTGCTTTTAATTTTATCGGAATAAATCGTAATGACTGCCGACTCTGTATAGCATTAAGACTAAAACATCATCAATGACCTCATAGACAAGCAACCAATCTGGTTCGATATGGCATTCACGGCACCCCTTGTAATTACCGCTTAAATCATGGTCACGGTACTTTTCTTCAAGGGCTTCACCGTTTGCCAGCTTTTCAATAACTGCGAAAAGTTTCTCCGTATCCTTGCCTTGCTTTTTAGCGAGTTTTAAATCCTTTTTAAACTGTGTTGTAAACCTAACCTCGTACTTCATACTTCGAGTGCCGCCCTTAAATCTGCCATATTACTGTAACCCGTTGCGGTTTTGTCATAGGCGATACTTCTGCCCTCACGGATAGCGGAGGCGGTAATTTCGTTAGGCACATTCAGTTTTACTTCAAAAGGAATTCCGTTTTCCCTGATAGCCTGTCTCAGAAAGATATTAACAGCAGTAGTCATATTAAGCCCTAAAGCATCAAAAATCTTTTCGGCTTGGGCTTTAACCTCTTTATCCGTCCGAATATTCAAATTAGTGGACTCCATATATTACACCTCCGTTGTTATTCTATACATATTGTAACACATTATGTACACATTGTCAACACAATTACGCTAAATACCTTTCGGAAATTTATTTTTCTTCCGAGTTGTGATTATTTTAAAAGTTCATATTCAAATAGCGGAGGTGTTAAAATTTCAATATAATATTTCTTTAATTCGGTTTTTAACATTATAAACAAGCCTTAAAACATATCCTTTAAAAGATAAAAGGAGTGTTTTTAATGTTAGAACTGTTTTTAAAATTAGCCGCCAATATTTACTATTTTGCCCTCCATGTGACCGGTGCCGGTGCCTTTCCCCCTACCCTTTCCGCCAAACGGGAAGCGGAACTTTTGGAAAAAAGCCATCAGGGGGATATGGACGCCAGAAACAAACTAATAGAACATAATCTAAGGCTCGTCGCCCACATCGTTAAAAAGTATTATGCTTCTTCCGCCGAACAAGACGACCTGATTTCCATCGGCACCATAGGTCTTATTAAGGCGGTATCCACCTTTAAACCGGACAAAAAAATCCGCCTTGCCACCTATGCCTCACGATGTATTGAAAATGAAATTCTGATGTTTTTCAGAAATATCCGCAAATCTTCCGGTGATATCCCCTTCTCCGAGCCCATCGACACAGACAAGGACGGTAACGCCCTGACCCTCATTGACACCATTGCCGACAAGCAGGATATCGCAGAGGAAATTGATTTGAAAATAAGACTCGAACAGTTGGGAAAAATTATTCCGTCCACATTGGATAAACGGGAAAAAGAGATAATAACCATGCGTTACGGTTTAGGAGGAACTAAAGAACTTACCCAAAACGAAATCGCAAAGAAACTTAAAATTTCCCGAAGTTATGTTTCCCGAATTGAAAAAGCGGCTCTTTCAAAACTTCGGAACAAATTGGAAGAATAATACTTGAAATTTAAGATAAAATCTATATAATATATGTGAAAACTTTTTTACAGAGGTCTAAAAATGACAGATAGATTAAAATGGTATAAAAAAGGTGTGAAAGACGGTATCCCGATTTGTCTCGGCTACTTTGCCGTTTCTTTCACCCTTGGAATAATGGCAAGAAAAAACGGGTTAACCGCTTTTGAGGCTATGCTCACCGCCGCTCTCACAAACGCATCGGCAGGCGGATTTGCAGGATTTGAACTCATAGGTGCCGCGGCTCCCTATTGGCAAATGGCACTTATGCAGTTGGTGGTAAACGCAAGGTACCTGCTTATGTCCTGTGCTTTAAGCCAAAAATTTTCACCCAAAACATCCATATTGCACCGAAGCCTTGTGGCTTTCGACGTTACCGATGAAATTTTCGGCATCTCTATCGCCCAAAAGGGTTATTTAAACCCTTTTTATAACTACGGTGCCATGACCGTGGCAATCCCCGGTTGGGCAGTCGGCACATTTTTGGGTGTTATAATGGGCAATATTCTCCCCTCCCGACTTGTCAGCGCTTTAAGCGTAGGGCTTTACGGTATGTTTTTGGCGATAATAATTCCCCCCGCAAAGCAGAACAAGGTTGTGGCAGGTTGCATTATATCTGCATTTGTTTTGAGTTTTGCCTTTTCGGTTCTGCCGGTTTTAAAGGCAATTCCGTCGGGTTTGAGGGTTATAATTTTAACCGTTGCAATTTCCCTGTTTGCCGCCATACTTTTCCCCGTAAAGGAGGAGGAAGAATATGGAGCATAATACATATATTTACATTGCAATTATGGCAACAGTCACCTATTTAATAAGGGTTTTGCCCTTGACCCTGATCCGCAAAAAAATCACCAACCGCCTAATTCGTTCTTTCCTTTTTTATGTGCCTTATGTTACTTTGGCGGTTATGACATTTCCCGCCATTATCGAGGCGACGGGCAGTATTTATTCGGGAGTTGCCGCCTTAATTGCAGGTATTTGCTTGGCATATTTGGGGGTCAGCCTTTTCGGTGTTGCGGTTGTTTCCTGTGCAGTTGTGTTTATTTTGGAATTATTTCTTATTTAATGCTTGATTTTAAATCCGAAATGGTATAAAATGTTAGAGTAGAAAAATAATTGGAGGAATTTATAATGTTAGTTTCCGCAAAAGAAATGCTTCAAAAAGCAAAAGCCGGCAAGTATGCTGTAGGTCAGTTCAACATCAATAACCTTGAATGGACCAAAGCCATTCTTCAAACCGCAGAGGAGTTAAAGTCCCCTGTTATCTTAGGTGTTTCCGAGGGTGCAGGTAAATATATGTGCGGTTATACCACCGTTGTCGGTATGGTTAACGGTATGATTAACGAACTTGGAATTACCGTTCCGGTTGCTCTTCACCTTGACCACGGCAGTTATGAGGGTGCCAAGGCTTGCATCGCTGCAGGTTTCAGTTCCGTTATGTTTGACGGTACTCACTACCCCATCAAGGAAAATATCGAGAAAACCAAAGAATTGGTTGCTATTTGTAATGAAAAAGGTCTCTCCCTTGAGGCTGAGGTTGGTGCCATCGGCGGTGAGGAAGACGGCGTTATAGGCTCAGGCGAAGTTGCCGACCCCAAGGAATGCAAAATGATCGCCGACTTAGGCGTTACAATGCTTGCTGCCGGTATCGGTAACATTCACGGTAAATATCCCGAAAACTGGGCAGGTCTCAGTTTCGACACCCTCGATGCCATTCAGCAGTTGACAGGTGAAATGCCCTTAGTTCTTCACGGAGGCACAGGAATTCCCGCCGATATGATTAAAAAGTCTATTTCCTTAGGCGTTTCCAAAATCAATGTTAACACCGAGTGCCAGTTGGCTTTTGCCGAGGCAACCAGAAAATACATTGAAGCAGGCAAAGACTTGCAGGGTAAGGGCTTTGACCCCAGAAAACTTTTGGCTGACGGCTGTGCCGCCATTAAGGCAACAGTTAAAGAAAAAATGGAACTCTTCGGTTCTGTTGGCAAGGCTTAATCGGAAATTTAAAAAAGAAGTTGCTTGGCAAAACACCAAGCAACTTTTTTCTATCCGCAAAATCGGGTGGTTATCTGTTTTTGACAATCGGTGGGAGAATAATCCCACTCATAGAGTTTCTCCCCCTTATAGAAATAGTTGATTTCAGGAGTATAGCCCGTATCGAAACTGTCTATTATAATCAGTTTAATCTTCATTTTTTCGGGGATTATGCTTTTAATATAAACACTTGCCTGCTGACCTACCTTAGTGCCTAATCTCGGCTCTGCAAGACCGGCAAGGTTTGGGGTTATCTCCACAAAAATACCGTAATCCTCCACGCTTCTCACAACACCTGTCACCGTCTGACCCGGTGCAAAAAGGCGGGCATTTTCCTCCCAAGTGCCTAAAAGTTCCTTGTGGGAAAGGGTGATTTTTCCGTCATCGGCTATACCTTTAATAACCGCTTTTATACTTTCCCCTATGAAAAATCTGTCCCTCGGGTGGGATATGCGGGAAACGGATATGGCATCAATGGGCAGGAGGGCAATATTACCGCAACCGATATCGCAAAAAGCACCGAAACTTTCAAAATGTGTAATTTTTGCGTCTATTATATCCCCGGCGGATTTCTCATTCAGTATATAGTCAAGACAAAGTTTTTGGGCGGTTTTTCTTGAAAGCAGGGCATAGGGTTTTCCGTTTTTATCCTCGTCAAAACCGGTCACAACAAAACTGACGGTTTTGCCCACACGGGAAATAAGGGCAATATCACGGGTAGCACCTGTGTCTATACCTAAAGCACCCTCGTTTCGCGGAATAATTCCACGCATACAACCCAAATTCACAATAAGGTTGTGGGATGCGTCACACATTATAACGGGGGCTTCTAAAACCGTTTGTTGCACCTTTGCTTCGGCTAAGAGTGCGGTTGTGATTATACTTCTTTTGGCTTTGGGCTTAAAACCTTCGGGGTAAAATTCATTCATTATTTTATCACCTTTCTATTATTATCCGTTTTACATATACCGTAAAACTGCTGACGAAACTCTTTGTTTTGTTTCATCATTATATAGACATTATATTATAGAGAAAGTGAAAAAATGCGTGAAAAAAGTCTTAAAAAAATAAAAATTTCCATGAAAAATGAGTTGTCGCATTAGGACAACTCATTTTTAATTTTATGATTATTATTTCTCGTCTTCATTATCAACGATTTCGTAATTTTCATCTAGGATCACAGATTCAAAATCCTCATCATCTTCCAATAGGTCGTAATCGCTGACTTTTGTGCTTTTAACGAGTTTTACAATTAGGAGGACAACCAACGCTATAACGCCCAAAACGGCAATAAAGAGACACACCACAATGGTTTTAGCATTAGAGGAAAGACTCTTAAATCGGTCCAAAAAGCCGTTCCCGCTTACAGCCTCAACATCGGATTCAATCACCCGGAGTTCCGGATATCTTTGCAAAACATTTTCAAGTTTATCGTATCTGTACATACCGAACTCGCCGTTATAATAGCAGTAGATATAAAACATATCCGCAGATTGCTCCTCGGTGTTTGAATAACATTCAACGCTCATATCTCCGATTTTAACATTGGCAGAAATATAATTTTCGGGTAAAGAACAGTTTTCGGGAAGTTCTGCAACGATATATTCCTTATCCATCTGGGTTATGATTTGCAACCTTTTAAATGCATTTTTTTCTTGGTCATAAGTATAAGGATATGCCGTTTCGCTATCCGCAGATTTCAGATAGAAGATTTCAAAAAGTTCCTTTTCATCCATAGCCACCGAAACAGTCTCGTTATTATAAAGTCTTTCGGAAGCGGTAAATCCGTTAGGCAATTTGATACCCGAAATATCCTTAAGCACCATATAGGATACACCGTCGACCACAGTCTCCAAAGCAGATGGGATTTCGCCTGTGCCGGAGGTATTCTCTGACGAATCGGTATCATCGGTCTCACTGCGAATGATAGTTAGTGTATAAGACTTAGTGTCTCCGCTTGGTGCGGTAACGGTCACAACCCGTTTATTTTCACCGATCTTAAGGGTGGCACTTCCCGATACGGAAATATCCGCATCAGGGTCGGCGGTTGTTCCGTATACCTTGCACTCGGTGGTATTTGAACCAACATTAACGGTATATTCGGTTACAGAGGAGGAAAAACTTGGTGACAAAACACCTGCACTTGTTCTAAGAGAAGAAAGGTTTGCGTTGGTGGATTTGCTCACATCGGAAACATTAACCGTTGCTGATCCCGAAAATGAATCGTCTGTGTTTTCGTAATAAACTCCGCCCGAAGCCGAAATTGAACTTGATCCCGCAGCAATGGCGGTGAATTTAAGGCTATATGTCTTATTTGCGGCACCTGTTACGCCGCCTGCAATCTTAACGACACCGGCTCCCCCTGCTGCATCGTCACCGCTTTCAAATCTTAAAACCGCCGGGTTGTAACTAACGGAAAAATCCGTACCGTACATTGCCTCGCTACCCTTAACGGTAACGGTTACGGTAACCGCATTGTTAACTTTTGGATTACTGTTGCTGACCGAAACGGAAGCACTTGCTGCCGACACATTAAAGGTGCAGAGTGCCAAAACCATTGCAACGGTTGTTAATAAAACAGTTATTCTTTTCATTTTAATTCTCCAGTCTTGTGCTTAACTTAACTTCTTTATTCCTAAAATATCCATTTGAATATTTGCCAAATCTCTGCCGTTTATCTTTCCGTCACCGTTAGTGTCGGCAGCCTTTAAACTGTCCCCCGAAAGAGTTTTAACAGACAAAATATGCATTTGAACATTTGCCAAATCTCTGCCGTTTATCTTTCCGTCACCGTTAGTGTCGCCTTTCTTATATGTTGATGTAGGTACAGAAGGGTTATTTATATACAAAGTGCAAGCCACATCGGCCTTAACATTTATAACATAATCATTTGTATATCCGCTCTCGGATTTAACGGTTAGCACAACCCTGTTTTGACCTACATTTAATTTGAAACTTGACGCAGATACATAAGAAGCACCGGTGGGAACAGAAATGTTAATATTAGTATCCGCCCAAATGTTTAAATCGTAACTTTGGGTAAACATTGTGAAGGATGGCATTAAACCCGATACGGATATTGAACTGAAATAATAATTATTCTTTTTATCGTTTTTTTCAGGTGCCACCGAAGCCTCGCTTGATGTATTATTATAAACAGGAACTAAGAAATTCAAAGCCGCATCGGTCATATCCTTATAACTCTTTGCAACCCCTGTTGCCTTCGAATTGGTATCATGGATTGCCTGTGCATATTGATGCCATATATCAGAGGGGTTTTTAACATTGAAATTCATATAATAATATGTATTTTGGTTGGCACTCACATAGTTGTTGGCACAAAATTTTGCACCGCCGATTATAGAGGCTGAGCGGGTGGTCCAACCCTTGGTTCTTGCATAGGTCAAACCGTTTCTGTAAATTTCGTCTTTCGTGTTACCCGCCGCCTGAACATTGAAGAAATTATAAAGTCCTTCAAAGCCTGTGTAGTTACCTGAAATCAACGGTGAAGTGCCTTCGGTTCCCTGCTCTTGAATAATGGTTGCCGCCAAAACGTATGGGTTAACACCCGAATCCTTAGCCGCTGCCATCAATACCTTACTGTATGACCCGCCGTATGCCGTATCATTAGGGTCGCTGTATCCGTTTTCCAAAAAGGTGCCCTTTATAATTTTTTTGACACCCTCTTCGGTTTGGGAAGCACTGTCATAATTCTGGGGTAAAAAAGCATATATGGAAGAAACATTCAAATATGTTCTGGGGTCCATATAATACTTAACAACTTCCCTTGAAGCCACATAGTAACCCGACTCAGGCTGTGCCCAAGTGCCCGAATTCCAATCATATCCTCCAAGACCCATAGAACGCCACGAAACATTATAAGGGGTGAGTTTTCTTGAACCCTCTAAAGCCACCGCCTCGTCCAAGGTCATATTTATTTTATCTGCGGTAAATCGCCAGTTAGGATACTTAGCGTGAAGGGTCCGCAAATAAGGTTTATAACTTTCGGGGAACGCCGATATACTGTTTTCAAAATCGGGGTCATTATTGTATTCGGGAACAACCGATATGTAAACACTTGAAGCATATCCCGTTATTCCGTTATAGGTTATATTATACCAAACATTGGAAGATATCCCGTCGGTTATGGTTTGACCGGTAGTTTCATTGTTTATTTGAACGGTTGCTCCGCTCGGTATACTTCCGACTTTTTCCGAACTTGTACTGGCACTTTTTCTTACATTTAAAGTGTCCGCCGTGACGATACCTTTTCGTGTTGCCGCCGAAACATTAAAAGAAAACTGCGTGAAAAGGGCTGATATTAAAAGAGATATTACAAGCAAAAACGAAAGTGACTTATTTATATATGTCATTTCTTTTTCCTTTCTGTCAATCCGTGGTATATTCTGTAACAATACATAACAATTATACTCTTTTTATATTCTGCTGTCAACTTTTAAAACAAAGTAAATTTTTACATAAAAATTCCTCCCTATTAGGAGGAATTAAATCAAGTTTATTGAATTTTCTCTGCGAATTTTTTGATTGCTTCAAAGGTTTCCTCGCTTATATGATGTTCGATTTTGCAAGCGTCCTTTGATGCGGTTTCACTCTTTACGCCTAATTTTTCCAAAAATTCGGTTAGCAGAGTATGACGCTCAAACATAGATTTTGCAACGCCCATACCCTTTTCCGTGAGGTGCAAAAAACCGAAATTATCCGAAGTGATATATTCCCCTTTTCTAAGCAGACTAACCGCCCTGGAAACACTGGGCTTTGAAAATCCCATATATTCCGCCACGTCCAAAGAGCGGACATTTTCTGTTTTAAGAGACAGAATATATATAGTTTCCAAATACATCTCGCCCGATTCCTGCAAAGACATATTATTCCTCCCTTTTACAGGAGCCGCAACTCATAAAAAGTTTGTCCATATTAAGACTTTTCTCCTGCTTGTCCTTAATAAACCCTAATTTTTCGAAAAAATCCTCAGGAACCGTTTCACTGTCATAAAAAACATTCATAACAAACCGCTCGGCGGCAATATGAAGGGTGCTTCTGAGTATTCCGTCAGCCAAACTCAAATCGCTAAGCGGTTCAATATATTTAATAACCGCTTTATCCGAGTTTAAATCAAAAAGACTTATTCCTAAATCATTTTTACCGTCAACGGCAACAAGGCAAAGTGAATTTTCGTTCTGCTCAATGCCCTTTTCCGAAAATAGCCTTGCGGTTTTTTCCTTATCCTTTAAAACAGAGAGGGTAACCATTATAAGCCCTGCCTTTCGGTGTTAACGTTGGTTAGATGCCTCATTTCCCTTTCGTTTAAGGGTCGCCATTTCCCCTGGGGAAGCATACCTAATTTAACACCTGCAATTTCGGTACGCTTAAGGCGGATAACCTCAAGTCCCACCTCTTCGCACATTCTTCTTATCTGCCTGTTTCTGCCCTCTTGGATCACGAAAATAAGCACTGTTCTGTCGGTCTTTCTTTCGGCTACAAAGCAGTCGCAGGGAAGTGTCTTTCTGCCGTCCAGCAAAATGCCTTCTCTGAGTTTCAGCAGTTTTTCGTCCTCAGCGTCACCCTTAACCGTAACCCTATAAGTCTTGTTAACGTGAGCCGAGGGGTGGGTTAGGTTGTTGGCAAAATTTCCGTCATTAGTCATAAGCAGCAGTCCCTCGGAATTGCGGTCAAGTCTGCCAACGGGGAACACCTTAACACCCACGTCCTTAACAAGGTCGCTGACACATTTACGGTCGAGTTCGTCTTTTAAAGTGGTGACATATCCTCTCGGTTTATGAAGCATTATATAAACCTTTTGATTAACGGGAACAACCGTCTTTCCGCTGACGGTTACCTTATCCCTTTTCGGGTCAACCTTTGAGCCGATTTTAGCAAGCCTGCCGTTGACCTTAACCTTACCCATTTCAATTAGTTCCTCTGCCTTTCTGCGGGAAGCAACACCGCATTCGGACAAATGCTTTTGCAGTCTGATTTTATTATCCTTCATTTAATTCTCCCATATACTCATAAAAATGCTTTTGAAACTTTCTTTATATTTTTCAAGAAAAACCTTTTTTGGGGTAATTCTATCTATACTTTGCGGGGCTTTAATATCCTGTCTGTCAATCTCAGTGTTATCTTTATAATAAACCACACTTCCGATTACCTCCCCCTCCTTAACAGGGGCATAGAGAAATCTCGGTAAATTAACCTCACAACTAAAACCAGAAGTGTCAAGAGAACTGACACTGTATTCCTCAATCTTTACCTCAACATTCCGGGTTTCGGAGGAGATAACGGGAATACTGTAATCGGTCTTTTCGGGGGTAATTACCGTTGTTTGCACCTTTTCCAAACCGTAATTCAAAAGATTTATGTGGTCTTCCCAATCGTTGGGGTCTTTCAAAGTGACGGCGATAACCCGTTTACCCTCCCGCTCAGCACAGGACACCAAACATCTGCCTGCTTTTTTGGTGAAACCGGTTTTAACCCCCACCGCTCCCTCAAAGGTTTTAAGAAGTTTATTGTGATTAGTTAGGGTTCGTCTGTAGGGCGGGTTGCCGTATTCTAACGTTATAGCCTTGGTTGACGCCGCCTCCTTAAAAAGAGGATTATCCATACAAACTTTTGCTAATTTTGCCAAATCTTCGGCGGTGGTGTAATGTTCATCTCCGTCAAGCCCCGAAGGGGTTTCAAAATGGGTATTATTAAGCCCTAACTCCTTAGCCTTTTTATTCATCATATTAACGAAACCGTCAACAGTGCCGCCTAAAGCGTATGCAGTAACATTCGCCGCATCGTTTCCCGAAGCCAAAAGCATACCGTAAAGCAAAGCCTTAAAACTTACTTTATCTCCGCCTAAAAGCCCCATAGAGGTACCCTCAACCCGCACCATTTCGGGGGTTACGGTGATTTCCTTTTCCATATTTCCCTCTTCGCACAAAAGCAAAGCGGTCATAATTTTAGTGGTGCTTGCCATGGGCAGTTTTTCATTAGCATTTTGGCTGTATATAACTTCCCCCGTGTCGGCATTTATCAAAATTGCAGACTTAGCCGAGGTTGAAATTGCTTTAACACAAAAAGACAGAGAAAAAATACAGAAAATTGCTGTAAAACAAACTACCCTTTTCAAGGAAAATCACCTCACCTAATTTTATTAGGTGTTAGTATAAGGTTATTCCTTATTTTCCTTTTTGGTAAAAAGTTCCTTAGCCTTGTCTATAATCTCGGGTGCCATGGTTATTGCCTTTTCAACGCTTGAAACCTCATTATAAACAGGAAGCATTTTAACATCGTCACCCTTAACAACCATAAAGGCAATGGGTACCACCGAAACGCCGGCTCCACCGCCGCCGCCGAAGAGTTGACCGTTTTTAGAGGGGAAATCGCTGCCCCCCGATGCCAACCCGAAGGACACACGGGAAACGGGAATAAGGGTGAGATTGCCAACCTCAATGGGGGTGCCGGTTATAACGTCGGCGTCCACCATAGCACGGAGTTTTTCCATTGTAACGTTCATTATTGCTTGAATGTTATTGTTTTCGTTCATATTATATTTTTTCCTTTCCGGTTTTAATATAATTGTTTCGCAAAATCACATTTCTATGTGAATTTAAACTTCTTCCTCTAAAACTTCATTGTTCATTTCCAGTTGCTCTGCCACATCGTCCACCGCATTTTCTTCCTTTGGTAGGGCGGGAAGTTCCGATAAATCGGAAATACCAAAACATCTTAAAAAGTTCTTTGTTGTGCCGTATAACAAAGGTTTGCCGGGAAGTTCAAGTCGTCCCCTTTCCTCAATAAGCCCCTTTTCCACAAGGGTGGAAACAACACCCGAACAGTCAACGCCTCTTACCTGTTCAATAAAGGATTTGGTAACCGGCTGATTATAGGCTACCACCGCCAAAACTTCAAGTGCCGCAGAAGACAGAGGAGTTCGCCTTCTCATATCAAAAGCCTTTTTGATATATTCGGCAAACCGTTCGTCGCTTGCCATTTGGTAGGTATTTTCCAGCCTTACAATGACAATACCGCTGTCACACTTTTTATATTCCTCGTTTAAAGCCTCAACCGCTTTAACCGCCTTTTCGGGGGTTATATCAAAGGTTTGGGCTATTCTTTCAATACTCATAGGCTCCCCTGAGGCGAAAAGTACCGCCTCAATGCCCCTTATCAGTTCTTTACTGTTCATTCTTTTTATGCCCCTTAATAAGTGTTATTTCCATACTGTCACCCTCGCCCTCAACCTTAACTCGGTTGGCTTTGCAGAGTTCCAGCACCGCCAAAAAGGTTGCCACCAATTCGGAACGGCTGTGTGCAGTTTTATAAAGGGACTGCAAACTCTTTTTCCCGCCCTTAAACAGATTGCGTATAACAAACACAATTTTGGTCGAAACCGACACTATTTTTTTAGCAACTATTTTTCTAAAGGGTGCGTCGCTCGCGGGCATTTTCCGTTTGCCCCTGCCCACCGCAGAAAGATATGCTGAGTACATATCCTCTTTTTCATGGATTAAATCGTAGGTCTTATCAAAGTCATACTCCGCAGGCTCTCTTATAAACTTATTAAAACCGCCCTGCATTTCCGACAGTTTTTTAGCCATCTGCTGACATACCAAGTATTCAAGCAACTCGCCTGTCAACTCTTCTTTCAGTTTCACAACATCCTCATGTTTAGGCAGAAGACTTACGGTTTTAATATAAAGCAGACGGGACGCCATTTCAAGAAACTCGCTTCCCACTTCCATTCGGTCCTCTTTAAGAAGTTCTATCTGCTCTAAATACTGGTCGATAAGTTCCAAAAGAGGAATGTCGTAAATATTAAGTTTATTTCTTGCAATCAACTGCAAAAGCAGATCCAAAGGACCCTCAAAACTTTCCAATTTATAGGATAAAACGGTTTGTGACATAAACTTCCCCTAAAAAATATTGAAAATAGCCTTACAAATAATATCCAAAAAACTCATAACTGCATTTCTTAAAAAACTCAAAGGTGCATCTAAAACATTTGTGAAAAGTAACAGTATAAAACCTAAGTATATATACCTTTCATACTGCATAATTTTGTAGTATGTTCTGTCGGGTAAAAATGCGGTTAAAATCCTCGAACCGTCCAAAGGGGGAATGGGAATCAAATTAAATACGGCTAAAGATACATTGATTTGTACCACAAAAAGACAGAACATCACTAAATAAAACCATGCACCGCCGGTTATATTAAGTGCATCTAAAAGATATACAATAAGCATAAATATAAATGCCATTATTATATTTGAAAGAGGGCCTGCAAAGGCGGTTATTGCCATATCCCTTTTGGGAGATTTGAAATTGCGCGCATTAACACCCACGGGTTTTGCCCAACCGAAACCGAAAAGCAAAATGAAAAGGGAACCCATATAGTCAATATGGGCGAAGGGGTTAAGGGTAAGCCTGCCCTGCCAACGAGGTGTATCGTCCCCTAATTTCACCGCTGTGTAACCGTGGGCAAACTCGTGAATAGGCAATGTTAAAAAAATAACCACAAGGGCCGAAATAACATAAATTACGGCACTCGTAAAATCCAAAGAGCCCGAAAGCAAACTGCTAAGCATTAGCATTCCCTCCGAAAAGAACATAAATTTCCAATATATTTATTATATAAGTATACAACATATTCCCGTCAATTACAAGCAAATTTTCACTGTACTTCTTATGGGACACCATAGGGTTTAGAATATAATCATAAAATATATCAAAAAAGACTTGACAATACAAATTTTTTGATATATAATACAAATAACGAACAGATGTTCGGGAGGAATTAAAATGACTTTTATGCAAACAATCGCAACAATTTTTGAAATTTTAATGGCTCTGAGTCTTTTCTGGTGCATCTTCCATGAAGACCGTTTAATCTCCTTTGAAAGAAAACTTTTCGCCAACATCCGCCGCCGAAAATTTAAGGTGGTAGGAACTCACTGCGGTTACACAAAAACCGCCAAACAGTAATTTTTCTTCTGCTACACATTATATAATAAAGGCAGACTTCTTGAAAATCAGGAGGTCTGCCTTTATGTAATTAACCTATTTTGAATTTTAACCGTCAAAAACACATACATCTGTTTTTCTGCCGACAGGTGCGGCAGAAAAACTCCTTATAAGCGAAAACCGCCCGAAAAGCGGTTTTCAAGGGGACGTGGGTGGTATTGGCGGGAGTGGAGTGCAATCCGAAAATCTTCTGATTTTCGGCGAAGGTTATTCCCGCCAAAAGGCTTCTGCCATTATGTAATTAACCTATTTTGAATTTAAGTCTTAATTTATCGCTTATCATAGCAATAAATTCGCTGTTGGTGGGTTTGCCCCGCTCGTTTTGGATTGTATATCCGAAATAAGAATCCAGAACATCTATATTTCCTCTATCCCAAGCAACCTCAATGGCGTGACGGATGGCACGCTCCACTCGGGAAGCGGTGGTGTTGTGCTTTTTGGCAACCGTGGGATACAAAAGTTTGGTTACGGAATTTATAATATCGCTGTTCTTAATGGACAGAATAATCGCCTCTCTTAAATAATGGTATCCCTTAATGTGGGCGGGAACGCCGATTTGATGAATGATTTCGGTTATCATCAGTTCAAGTTGGGCGTCGGATACAACGCTGTCTTTCACAACGAGGGGTGCCTTTTCATTCTTCCAACCGGAAATTTGAATTATTCGCTGAGCCATAACGTTAACATCAAAGGGCTTTAGGAAATAATAATCCACTCCTGCGTCAATAAGTTCCTTTTCAAGCCGCTGACTGTCGAAAGAAGACATTGCCATAATCATTGGTTTTTCCTTACTTTCGTTTTCGTTGATGTTTTTAATAACCCCTATAATATCAAGATTCGGCATAAAAACATCCGCCAAAACGATGTCGGGATTTTCCCGTTTCACCCTTTCAATCAACTTTAGTCCATCCTTAGGGCAAACTGAAACGTTCATTCCGTATGCTTTAAAGGTTTTAGTGCAACTCTCTCCCAACTGTGATGAATCGTCAGCAACGACGATTTTTAACTGTTTTTCCATAAATTTTTCTCTCCTGCCTTATTTTTTTACATATATTACCATATAAAGAATATAAATGCAAGGCTTTCGACAATAAAATTGTAATATTTTTTTAATATTATGTATTTTACAGAATTTTATCATTTTCGACATTACTTTATGCCAAAATTTACAAAAATTTGCACTTATTTATAACAAAAAAGATTGACATTTATTTAACAATATGTTATACTATGACCATAGCAACATTAGAGGTTTCACGTGTTGCAATATTTTTTGACTAACTTTGTTAAAAAAATAACAATCTTTGTCAGTAAAACCCGTTAATTCAATTAGGAGGATATGAAATGGAAAACAAACAGTATGAAATTGTGGACAGTGTTGAAAAATTAGAAGAAGCCATTGCCCGCACAAGAGAGGCTCAGCGTGTTTTTGCAACCTACACTCAAGAGCAGGTTGATAAAATTTTCTTAGCCGCCGCTTCTGCCGCAAACAAGGCAAGAATTCCCTTGGCTAAAATGGCGGTCGAGGAAACCGGTATGGGTGTGGTTGAAGATAAGGTTATCAAGAATAACTATGCCGCCGAATATATTTATAATGCCTATAAAGACACCAAGACCTGCGGTGTTATTGAAGAGGATAAGGCTTATGGCATTAAGAAAATTGCCGAGCCTATAGGTGTTATTGCCGCAGTTATCCCCACCACCAACCCCACATCTACTGCTATTTTCAAATGCTTGCTTGCGCTTAAAACCAGAAATGCAATCATCATTTCTCCCCACCCCCGTGCAAAGAACAGCACCATTGCCGCCGCTAAGTTGGTATTAGAGGCTGCAGTTAAAGCCGGTGCTCCCGAGGGTATCATAGATTGGATTGACGTTCCCTCTCTCGATATGACAAATATGGTTATGAAAGAGGCTGACATAATACTTGCTACCGGCGGTCCCGGAATGGTTAAAGCCGCATACTCCAGCGGTAAGCCCGCTTTAGGCGTTGGTGCCGGTAACACCCCCGCTATTATTGACAGTTCCGCCGACATTCTTTTGGCAGTTAACTCCATAATCCACTCTAAAACCTTTGATAACGGTATGATTTGCGCTTCTGAGCAGTCGGTTATCGTTTTAAAAGATATTTACGATGCAGTTAAAACCGAGTTCGCTCTTCGCGGTTGCTACTTCTTAAAGGGCGACGAAATCGAAAAGGTTAGAAAGACCATCATTATAAACGGCGCACTTAATGCTAAAATCGTTGGCCAGCCTGCCGCTAAGATTGCCGAACTTTCAGGCGTTAAAGTTCCCGAGGGCACAAAAATCCTTATCGGCGAGGTTGAAAGTGTTGAACTTTCCGAAGAGTTTGCCCACGAAAAACTTTCCCCTGTTCTTGCTATGTATAAGGCAGAAGATTTCTCCGACGCATTAAACAAGGCTGAGAAACTGGTTGCAGACGGCGGTTACGGTCACACCTCCTCCCTCTACCTTAACGAGATTGCAGAGCCTGAGAAGTTTGCTGAGTTTTCTGCCCGTATGAAGACCTGCCGTATACTCCTTAATACCCCCTCTTCACAAGGCGGTATCGGTGACCTTTACAACTTTAAGTTGGCACCGTCCTTAACACTCGGTTGCGGTTCTTGGGGCGGAAACAGTGTCTCTGAAAACGTTGGTGTTAAACACCTTATAAATATTAAAACAGTGGCTGAAAGAAGGGAAAATATGCTTTGGTTCAGAGCACCTGAGAAGGTTTACATCAAAAAGGGTTGTCTGCCCGTTGCTTTAGACGAACTTAAACACGTTATGAATAAGAAACGTGCTTTTATAGTAACCGATACTTTCCTTTATGAAAACGGCTACACCAAACCCATTACCGATAAGTTAGACGAGATGGGCATTGCACACACCACATTCTTTGATGTTCAGCCCGACCCCACCCTTAAAAACGCAAAAGACGGTGCCGCTCAAATGGCAGCCTTCAAACCCGACACCATAATCGCTCTCGGCGGCGGTTCCGCAATGGACGCTGCAAAGATTATGTGGGTGCTTTATGAACATCCCGAGGCTGACTTTATGGATATGGCAATGCGTTTCATTGATATCAGAAAACGTGTTTACACATTCCCCAAAATGGGCGAAAAGGCTTACTTTATCGCAATTCCCACCTCTGCAGGTACAGGTTCTGAGGTTACTCCTTTCGCAGTTATCACCGATGAGAAATCGGGTGTTAAATACCCCTTGGCAGACTACCAGTTGCTCCCCAATATGTCTATTATTGATACCGATTTCCATATGTCCGCTCCCAAAGGTCTTACCGCCGCTTCCGGTATTGACGCTGTTACCCACGCACTTGAGGCTTATGCCGCAATGTTGGCTACAGATTATACCGACGGTTTGGCACTTAAGTCCTTAAAGACTGTATTCACCTATCTCCCCCGTGCTTACGAAAACGGTCAGACCGATGTTGAAGCAAGAGAAAAAATGGCTAATGCCGCCACAATGGCAGGTATGGCTTTCGCTAACGCATTCTTAGGTGTTTGCCATTCTATGGCACACAAATTAGGTGCTTTCCACCACCTTCCCCACGGTGTTGCCAACGCACTTATGATTGACGAAGTTCTTCGTTTCAACGCCTGTGAGGCTCCCGCAAAGATGGGCACATTCTCTCAGTATGACCACCCCCACACCCTTGCACGCTATGCCGAAGTTGCCGATTATCTGAACCTTGGCGGTAACACCGACGAGGAGAAGTTGGAAAACCTTATCAAAGCACTTGACGAGTTAAAGGCTAAGGTTGGCATTAAGGAAACCATTAAGGACTACGGCATTTCCGAAGAAGTATTTTTGGGAAGCCTCGACGAAATGGTTGAGCAGGCATTCGATGACCAATGCACCGGTGCCAACCCCCGTTATCCCCTTATGAGCGAAATTAAGCAGATGTACCTCAATGCTTACTACGGCAAAACCTTTGTTGAAACCGAAAAGCCGGACGCAAGACAGATTGAAGGTGCAGAAGCCGACAAGGTTAAAACCGTTTACCGCAAGGGTAAAAAAGCGTAATTTAAGAAAGGGTGACAAATATGAAACTTGATAAAATAATTGCAGTTAGAAATACCAAAACCATCTACCGTGACGGTGACAAATGTATTAAGGTTTTCAATGAAGACTATTCTAAAGCCGATGTTTTAAACGAAGCATTAAATCAGGCAAGAATTGAGGAAACAGGTCTTAACATTCCTAAGATTCACGAAGTTACCACAATCGACAGAAAATGGGCTATCGTTTCTGATTACATTGAGGGCAAAACCTTAGCGGAGTTAATGGCTGAAAACGAGGATAAAACCGAAGAATATATTAACCTTTTGGTTGATATTCAACTTGAAATCCATTCTAAAACCTGTCCTCTTCTTAACAAACTTAAGGACAAAATGAGCCGTAAAATCAGCGAAACCGAACTTGATGCTACAACCCGCTACGAACTTCACACAAGACTTGAGGGTATGCCTAAGCACAAAAAGGTTTGCCACGGCGACTTTAACCCCTCTAACATCATTATAACTAAGGACGGTACACCCTACATTATCGACTGGTCCCACGCAACTCAGGGTAACGCCTCTGCCGACGTAGCAAGAACATATCTTTTGTTCTGCTTGAACGGCGATACCGAAAATGCCAAGAAATATCTTGATATTTTCTGCAAGAAGAGCAATACCGCAAAGCAGTATGTTGAAAAGTGGATGCCCATTGTTGCCGCTTCCCAGTCTGTTAAGGGCAACGAAAAAGAAAGAGAATTTCTTCTTTCTTGGGTTGACGTTGTTGATTACGAATAATATTTACAGGAGAAGAATATAATGAAAATTACTGTTTGTATCGGCAGTTCCTGCCACATAAAAGGTTCAAGAGAGGTTGTTAAGCAACTTCAAAAACTTATTGCAGACAATAATCTTACCGAAAAAATCGAACTTTCGGGTACCTTTTGTATGGGCAAATGTCAGCAGGGTGTTTGCGTAACCGTTGACGACGAATTCCATTCCGTAACACCTGACAATGTATCAGAATTCTTCCTTGGCAATATCAAAAGTAAGTTGTAACATTAAAATTGACAGGGCTACCGGGTGGTCCTGTCATATTTCCATAATACAAATTAGAGGAAAACACCATGCCTAACTGCCTAACACTTAAAAAATCCAACTGTAAAAACTGTTATAAATGTATTCGCCATTGCCCCGTAAAGTCCATTCGTTTTTCGGGAAATCAGGCACATATTATAGAAAATGAGTGTATTCTTTGCGGTCAGTGTTTTGTGGTTTGCCCCCAAAATGCAAAAGAGATCGTTGACGAAACCGAAAAAGTTAAGGTGCTTCTCCAATCGGGAAATCCCGTGGTTGTAAGCCTTGCCCCCTCCTTTATCGCCAACTATGAGGGTGTCGGTATCAATGCCATGGCAAAGGCACTCAAGAAATTAGGTTTCTACGATGTTGAAGAAACCGCCATAGGTGCCACTATGGTTAAAACCGAATATGACAGAATGTTAAACGAGGAAAAAAGAGATGTTGTTATTTCCTCCTGCTGTCATTCGGTTAACCTCTTAATTCAAAAATACTTCCCTCAGGCATTAGAATACTTGGCTGACATTCTTTCTCCAATGCAGGCACACTGTACTGACATCAAAAAGCGCATACCCAATGCCAAAACCGTGTTCATAGGACCCTGCGTTGCAAAAAAGGACGAGGCAGAGCATTATGAGGGTATTGTGGACGCAGTTCTTACCTTTGAAGAACTGACCGCTTGGTTTAATGAAGCAGGCATTACTTTAGAAGCCGAAACCGAAAAGAACGATTTCAGCCGTGCCAGATTTTTCCCCACCACAGGCGGAATTCTCAAGACTATGGCACAAAACGCCCCGGATTACAATTATTTAGCCATTGACGGTGTGGAAAACTGTATTGCGGCAATAAATGATATTCTCAGCGGAAAAATTCATAAATGCTTTATTGAAATGTCGGCCTGCGTTGGCAGTTGCATCGGCGGTCCCGTTATGGAAAAGAACCACCACTCCCCCATTAAGGACTATATCGCCGTTGCCGAGTTTGCGGGCGAAAAGGATTTCCCGGTTGATATCCCCTCTGCCTATGAACTTAAGAAAAACTTTACATATATCGAACACAAATTACCTCAGCCCTCTGAAATGGAGATCAATAATATTCTTCGTCAAATGGGCAAGTTTAAACCATCCCAGGAACTCAACTGCGGTTCCTGCGGATATAATACCTGCCGTGAAAAAGCGGCGGCAATCGCTCAGGGCAAAGCAGAAATTTCCATGTGTCTGCCCTATCTCAAAGACAAGGCGGAAAGTTTCTCCGACACTATTGTTAAAAACACCCCCAACGGAATTATTGTATTAAATGAACAGTTAGAGGTTCAGCAGATCAATGACAGTGCAAGAGAAATTATGAACATAAGAGCCGCTTCGGATATACTGGGCGACCAGGTAATCCGCATATTAGACCCCACCGTTTTTATGAATGTTCTGAGAACGGGCAAATGTGTTATGGCGGAAAAGGTTTATCTTGCGGAATACAGAAAATTTGTTGAACAAACCGTTGTTCACGATAAGGATTCCCGTATGCTGATCTGCATTATGAGGGATATAACCGAAGAAGAACACGATAAAGAAAGAAAAGAAAGCATCAGCCGTCAAACCGTGGAGGTTGCCGACAAGGTTGTTGACAAGCAGATGCGAATTGTTCAGGAAATTGCTTCGCTTTTGGGTGAAACCGCCGCCGAAACAAAAATTGCTTTGGCTAAATTAAAGGAGTCTATAACCGATGAATGATTTATGTGCAGATATCGGTTTTAAGAGTATAAATCATTACGGTGAGCAACTTTGCGGAGACCACATTGATATTATTGAAACCGATGAAAATTCATCCGTAATAGTCCTTTCCGACGGGCTTGGAAGCGGAGTTAAGGCGAGCATTCTCTCAACCCTCACTTCAAAAATCATATCCACTATGTTAGCCGCCGAACTCCCAATTGAAGAATGTGTTTCCACCATTGCCGCAACGCTCCCCGTTTGCTCGGTTAGAGGTGTTGCCTACTCCACATTCACCATAATCCGCCTTTTAAACAACGAAACCGCCGAAATTATTCAGTATGATAACCCTCAGGTTATTCTGCTTAGAGACGGCGAAAATTTCGAATATAACAAAACCGAAATGAACATAGGCGGTAAGAAAATCCTAAAATCAGTTATAAGTCTTAAAGAAAACGATATGTTTATCGCTATGAGTGACGGTTGCCCCCACGCAGGAATAGGAATTTCCTACAACTTCGGTTGGAAAAGGGAGGATATCATAGAGTTTTTGGAGGGGTTGGCTCCTGTGGGCTATACCGCCAAAACCCTTTCCACAATGTTCATTGACGAGTGTGAAAAGTTATACGGCAATATGCCGGGTGACGATGCTACCGCCTGCATTGTTAGAATCAGAAAGCGGGAGCCTATGAATATGCTTTTCGGACCTCCCGCAAACCGTGATGATGCCGAGCGTATGATGTCCCTTTTCTTCTCTAAAGACGGCAAACACATAATCTGCGGAGGCACCACCTCCTCTATAGCGGCAAAATACCTTAAAAAACCCTTAAAAGCAAGCCTTAACTTCCAACAGTCGGACATTCCGCCCATTGCCGAAATCGAGGGCGTTGACCTTGTTACCGAGGGAGTTATAACCGTTAACCGCGTGCTTGAATACGCCAAAGATTATCTTGGCGAAAACAAGCGTTACAATGATTGGAGTTTCCAGCGTGACGGTGCTTCACTTATAAGCCGTTTGCTTTTTGAGGAAGCAACGGATATCAATTTCTATGTCGGCAGAGCCATAAACCCCGCCCACCAAAATCCGGATCTGCCAATCAATTTCAGCATTAAAATGAATCTGGTGGACGAACTCTCCGCCTGCCTTAAGAAGATGGGCAAGCGAATTAAAGTAAGTTATTTCTAAATAGGAGGATATCATGAACATAAGAAAATTTGACACTAAGGTACAGCATCTTAAATATAAGGTTCTTCGTGAGGTTGCCCGAAAGGCCTGGAATGATACCCTCCTTGAAAAGGTTTTGGATATACCTAAGGAGATTGTTCCGGGTAAAACCCCAACAATGCGTTGCTGTGTATATAAAGAACGTGCCATTTTAGGGGAACGGGTTAAAATCGCCATGGGCGGAGATAAAGAAAACCCCAACATAATTGAGGTTATTGACATTGCCTGTGACGAATGTCCCGCCGCAGGTTATGAGGTTACCGACTCCTGCCGAGGTTGTTTGGCACACCGTTGCGAGGATGTCTGCAAAAGAGGTGCCATTTCCTTTGACCACCACCATGTTGCCCATATTGACAAGTCAAAGTGTGTGGAATGCGGTATGTGTGCCAAGGTTTGCCCCTATTTTGCAATTGTTAACCGCAAACGTCCCTGCCAAATTGCCTGTAAGGTTAAGGCAATTTCCATAAATGAGGACAATGCCGCCGCTATTGACAACAGCAAGTGTATTCAATGCGGTGCCTGCGTGTACCAGTGCCCCTTCGGTGCCATAAGCGACAAATCTTATATTTTGAATGTTATCGACCTTATAAAGAAAAGCGAAGATAACAAAAAATACAAGGTTTATGCTTTAGTGGCTCCCTCAATTTCCAGCCAGTTTACCTATGCAAAATTAGGTCAGGTAATTGCAGGACTTAAAAAGTTGGGCTTCTACACCGTTATAGAAGCGGCTTTAGGTGCAGATATGGTAGCCCATGCAGAATCCAAGGAGTTGGCAGAAAAAGGATTTTTAACCAGTTCCTGCTGTCCCGCCTTTGTTCAGTACGTTAAATCTGCATTTCCTCAGTTGCTTCCCATGGTTTCCCACAACCTTTCCCCTATGGCAACCATTGCAAAGTATATAAAAGAAACCGAAAAAGACACAAAGGTTATTTTCATAGGCCCCTGCACCGCTAAAAAAGCAGAGGTTCAACTTGAAAAGGTTAAGCCTTATATTGATGCGGTTATGACCTTTGAGGAACTTCAAGCCCTGTTCGACAGTAGGGATTTGGATATCACAACCTTTGAAGAAGATGTGCTTGACAATGCTTCCTATTTCGGCAGAATTTTTGCCCGTTCGGGTGGACTTTCCGACGCTGTGAAACAAGGTCTTACGGAACAGAATATAGATTTCGACCTGAAACCCATTGCCTGCGACGGCATTGAAGAATGCAGAGTGGCACTCCTCAAAAAGAGCAAAAACGTACTCGACGCAAACTTCATTGAGGGTATGGCATGCGTAGGTGGTTGTATCGGCGGTGCCGGATGTTTGACCCACGGCGAAAAAAATAAAGCACAGGTGGACGAATACGGCAAAGAGGCTATGGAAAAGACCATAACCGATGCAATTTCACAACTGAAATAATGTTATAATGCATTATAATACAACTAAAAAGAGGGTGCTCCGACGGGAGTGCCCTCTTAATATTATAATATTACAATTTGCCGACGCCCAAACTTTTATGTAGGTTTGTCAATGATGTGTTACAAAATTAGAAAACTTCACCGTTAATAAGAAAAGCCTTTAAATAATCAGCGGGAGATTTCCAATTAAGAGGACGCATAGGAAAATTATTGTATCTTCTGTTGTGAACAGAAAGT
>JAZNOA010000036.1:0-8241 GCA_045580545.1 Acutalibacteraceae bacterium
GTGCAGCATAAGGTAGGTTATGTTGTTGGATCTTTGAGACCGATCAAGAAATTTACATAGGCTCTTTCTGCGAACCACGAATTGTTCAGCTCTTTTGAGCGAAAGAACGGATAGTAAAATGAGATATAAAAAGAGCCTCGCTGCAAATATGCTATGGAGGGAAAATAATGGAAGTTGTATATCAGCGCTGTTGTGGTATTGACGTACATAAGAAAATGATCGTAGCCTGCTTTCGTGACGGACGAAAAAAGGAAATACGAGAATTCGGTACGTTAACAAGCGAGCTTAGAGAGCTCACAAGCTGGCTTTTGGATAGCGGTTGTGAAATGATCGCTATGGAAAGTACAGCATCATACTGGAAACCCCTATACAATTTGTTTGAATTGTCAGGCCTTCCTGCAATGGTGGTAAATGCACACCATATGAAATCCTTGCCGGGAAGAAAAACGGATATGAAGGATGCTGAATGGATTGCAAACTTGTTACAGCACGGACTGCTGAAAGCAAGCTTTATTCCTGACCGTGAGCAACGGGAATTACGAGAGGTATCCCGTTACCGCAAAAGTCTTGTTGAGGAACGTAGTCGTGAGCTTAACCGTTTACAGAAAATGCTTGAAGGCGCTAATATTAAGCTCGGAAGCAAGCTAACACACATAAACGGTAAAAGTGGCAGAAAATATTTAGATTTACTGCTTAGCGGCGAGGAAATATCTCTTGAGGCTGTGGATGACATAAGGAATCACCAAATGCACAGCAGTGCAGAAGAGATATTAAGTTCGCTTGACGGCATAATCTCTCCGTTACAGAGGAAACTTATTCGTAGTGTTCTTGACCATATTGACGATATGACAAAAAGAATCAAGGACATAGATAAGATTATTAAAGACTACATTAAGGACTATGAGGATGCCATAAATGCATTAGAAGAAATACCGGGTGTAGGTAAAATCGGTGCTCAGACAATTATTTCGGAAATTGGCAAAGATATGAGTAGATTTCCTTCGGCTTCTCACTTATGCTCTTGGGCAGGTGTAGCACCGGGAAACAACGAAAGTGCTGGTAAACGCCGTAGTGGCAGAACAACAAAAGGCAATCCTACACTTAAAACCACCCTTATTCAATGTGCTCACGGTACATCCAAACACAAAGACACCTTTTTCTACGCACAGTTCCAGCGTATTAAAATACGCAGAGGTTCTAAAATTGCGGCTATGGCAGTTGCTCATTCAATGCTCACTGCAATTTACTACATACTGAAATACAACCAACCGTTCCGCGATTTAGGTGCGGATTATTACAATAAGTTCAACCGCGAAAAGAAAATTAATTCTTATCTTAAAAAACTAAATGAATTAGGCTATGACATGACAGCCGTTCCTGCCATACCATAACCTATTCTTTACATACTTTTATTCACCCCGCCGCAAGACGGGTTATTTTTGTTGCCGTGTTTTCGTGGTTAACTATTTGTTTTCATAGTAAAACAATAAGCAACCCCGAAATTTCGAGATTGCTTATTATATAATGTATAGTTTTAATAAATTCGAGTAATTAAATATTCTTTATCCGTTGTAAAGGCATTATAGATCTTACGAAAACCGTAAAGTTCTCCTTGATTTTTGTTTTGGACAATATCAAAAGTAACATCTATATTCCGCCAAGAACCATCAAAGTAAACTCGATTCCAAGTGTGGTGATATTGAGCGTTATCCCGCTTATCGCCATCAACTACATAGCAGGGAATGTTCTGACTCCGACATAGTGCGGCAAACAGATGAGCAAAATCATAACAGATTCCTTTTCGCGTGCTTAAGGTTTTACGAGCATTGAAATACTGTATTACCGGATTGCATTCATAGTCATACTCGAAATTATGTATCATCCATTTGTATATTGCTTTTGCCTTTTCTTCGTCGGTATCGCTGTCGGCACAAATTTCGTTAGCAAGTTTAAGGGTATTCGTATCCCACAAGGTTGCTTGACCGTTTGTAAGAGAAACATCAACCTGTCTGTAGACAAAAATATATGCCGAGAAAAGCAATGCGATTATAAGCGCAGATACTATTAAAACATATACTTTTGTCAGCGGTTTATCTTTATCTGTATTATCGGCGAAAGCAATAAAATACAGAAAAACAATAGCAAGTGAAATTAGTGCAAAAAACGGAAAAACTCTACGACAGTAAATTGCATAAGCAATATTCATACAAGCAATGAGCATCAGCGAAATATAAACCGCTGTTCTCATTGCTTTTGAATTTATCTCAACGACTAAAAACAAAGTTGGCACAACTGATAATAGGTAGAACACCTGTAGTGTGGGAGAGAGGACAAGAAAGCCTCTCAAGTAAAACCCAAATATTAAATTATATGTAAGTGCTATGGTAAAGAAAATAATCCTTGTTTTTATGTTCTTCATTTCAAAATCTCCTTTTATGTACGAAATTCTTTGAAACGAAGAAGCGGCAGCACAGAGTCAAACACTCTGTACTGCCACAAACAAAGACTTATGTAATATCTTTTAAGAAAACAACAAACCCGAACGTTTCACCGATTGGTAAAAGGTTCGGGTTTGAATGCTTTGGTGCGGGTGACAGGACTTGAACCTGCACGCTAAAGCGCTAGCTCCTAAGGCTAGTGCGTCTGCCAATTCCGCCACACCCGCATTTTCACTATTCTGCCGACCAAGTCATATTACCATAATCAGCCGTAAAAGTCAACTACTATTTTAAAAATAAATATTCCTTTTTCAAGGTATAAAATGTTATAATATGATTAGAATTACACAGTTGCAGATTAAACCAACCACTAAATTGTAAAGGGTGTTTTAGTTTTAGTAATCGGTTTGACCAAGAATTTATTAAACATGAAAATTTTTCTTTACATTTTAATTATTTTGTGGTAAAATACTAAGGCTGATGTTTTATCAGCATACCTTTTACTATGCTTTGGGTGTCTGCCCTATGGGAGTCGCTATGACCCAAGGCTTGGTTTTGGGAGTAAATATTAAAGAGGTGAAAACGATGACTAAAGAGAAAAAGCAACAGATTATGGCTGAATACGCAACTCACGAGGGCGACACAGGTTCTCCCGAAGTTCAGATTGCTGTTCTTACCAACCGTATCAACGAGTTAAACGCTCACTTAAAGGATCATCCCAAGGATAAACATTCTTACCGTGGTCTTTTAAAGATGGTAGGTCACAGAAGAAATCTTCTCGCTTACCTTCAAAAGGTTGATATTGAAAGATACCGTTCACTTATTAAGCGTCTCGGAATCCGTAAATAATCAATTAAAGGCAGACCGTTTTTATATTCGGTCTGCCTTATTGACATTAAACAGGAGATTTTGGCGGTTAGCGATAAATTAGGCATCTTAATATTTAGGGTTTCTAATTTATTGCTAAACAAAATCTCCTAAATAATAATTACAAAGGAGAAAAAAACAATGTTTGAAAACTACAAGGTTTATGAAACCGAACTTGCAGGACGTCCCTTAAAACTTGAAACAGGTATGATGGCAGGTCTTGCAAATGCCGCTGTTATGGCCTGCTATGGTGATACAAGAGTTCTTTGCACCGTTACCGCATCCCAGAAACCCCGTGAGGGTGTTGACTTCTTCCCTCTGTCTGTAGACTATGAGGAGAAGATGTATTCCGTAGGCCGTATCCCCGGCTCATTCACACGCCGTGAGGGACGTGCAGGCGAGAAGGCAATTCTTGCTTCCCGTTGTATTGACAGACCTATACGCCCCCTGTTCCCCAAAGATATGAGAAATGACTGCTCGGTTGTTGCAACCGTTATGTCGGTTGACCCCGACTGTTCACCCGAGGTTGCCGCTGCCATCGGTGTTTCCGCCGCTATCGCCATTTCGGATATCCCTTGGGCAGGTCCTATTTCCAGCGTTAACGTAGGATTAGTTGACGGTGAAATCGTTATCAACCCCACATTGGAGCAAAGAGCAAAAACCGACCTTAACTTGACCGTTTCTTCCACCGCCGATTTGGTGGCTATGATTGAAGCAGGTGCCAACGAAATTGATGATGACCTTATGTTTGACTGCATCATGGCAGGTCATGAGGAAAATAAAAAAATCGTTGCTTTCATTAACGGAATTGTTGCCGAAATCGGCAAAGAAAAATTTGAATTTGAGTCCAACGACCCCGACCCTGCTGTTATGGAAGAAATCGAGGCTTTCTGCATTGAAGATGTTAAGAAAGCACTTGATACCGACGATAAATTAGTTCGTGACGCCGCTTTACTCCCCATTTACGCTGCAGTTCATGAAAAATTTGATGAGCGTTTTGAGGGTCAAGAGGCAAAATTAGATGAAATTATGTATCTTGTTCAAAAACACGTTGTTCGTGCTTGGCTTAAGGACGAAAAGAAGCGTGTTGACGGAAGAGGTATTGACGAAATCCGTCCTCTTGACGCTAAGGTTGACCTGCTCCCCCGTGTTCACGGCTCAGGTATGTTTACCCGCGGTCAAACTCAGGTTCTTTCTGTTGCCACCTTGGCTCCCATCAGCGAGGCTCAAAAACTTGACGGACTTGATGAAGAAGTTACCAAGAGATATATTCACCACTATAACTTCCCCTCTTATTCCGTTGGTGAAACCAAGCCTTCCCGCGGTCCCGGAAGACGTGAAATCGGTCACGGTGCACTTGCCGAAAAGGCTTTGGTTCCCGTTATCCCCAGTGTTGAGGAATTCCCCTATGCTATCCGTGTTGTTTCCGAAGTTCTTTCCTCCAACGGTTCCACCTCTCAGGGTTCTATCTGCGGTTCTACCTTGGCACTTATGGCTGCCGGTGTTCCCATTAAGGCTCCTGTTGCCGGTATTTCCTGCGGACTTATCACAGGAGACGAGGGTGTTTACGGTGACTTTATGACTATGGTTGACATTCAAGGTCTGGAGGACTTCTACGGTGATATGGACTTTAAAGTTGCCGGTACTCACAAGGGTATCACCGCAATCCAAATGGACCTTAAAGTTCACGGTCTTACCCCTGCCATTATTAAAGAGGCCTTTGCTAAGACACACAAGGCAAGAATTCACATTTTAGACGAAGTTATGCTTAAATGCATTCCCGAATACAGAAGCGAACTTTCTCCCTATGCTCCCAAAATGCTTACCACAACCATCAATCCCGAGAAAATCGGTGATGTTATCGGTAAACAGGGCAAGGTTATTCAATCTATCCAAGAACAGTGCGACTGCACCATCACAATCGAGGAAGACGGTCACGTTTATGTTTCCGGTCTTGATGTTGATAAAGCCCGTCAGGCAATTTCCATTGTTGAACTTATTGCCAATGACCCTGAAATCGGTGCTGTTTACAACGGCAAGGTTACACGCCTTATGACCTTCGGTGCATTTGTTGAAATTGCCCCGGGTAAAGAAGGATTGGTTCACATTTCAAAACTTGATGTTAAGCGTGTTGAAAAGGTTGAAGATGTGGTTTCCGTTGGCGATCAGGTTCTCGTTAAGGTAACCGAGATTGACGATCAAGGAAGAATTAACCTTTCCCGCCGTGACGCTTTGGTTGAAATTAACGGTGCTGTTGTTGAGGATGATGCAGACGACAACCAAAAGTCCCGTAAAGACCGCAAAGGTTTTAGAAAACACAATTAACCTATAAATCAAAAAGCCGGGTGATTAAACAACACTCGGCTTTTTTGTTTCAAAAAAGATGAGGCATCTTCCATAAGGAAGGTGCCTCAAGACTATTTTCTTTTAAGTTTAATATGCCTTGCCCCAGTAGAGCATTTTGTCTGCCTTTTTGCCGCAGCAAACGCAGGTGTCACCTATTGTTTCCTGTTCAAAAGGAATACAGCGTGAAGTTACTCCTGCAACCTCTTTCAGTTTATCCTCGCACTCACGGTCACCGCACCACATAGCACGGATAAAGCCCGGTTTATTATCGGCAATATCCTTCATCTCTTCAAGATTGTGGGCATCGTAGGTCATAACACCTCTGCGTTCCAAAGCCTTATTATAAAGACCGTCATGCACAGCCTTTAAAAGTTCGGGAATTTTGGTTTCCAATTCTTGGAGGTTTACAAAGGTCTTTTCTCCGTTATCTCTGCGGACAACAACACAAGAATTGTTTTCAATATCCTTAGGACCCAGTTCAATTCTGAGAGGTACACCCTTCATTTCATACTCGGCAAACTTCCAACCGGGAGATTGGTCGCTATCGTCCAACTTAACTCGGCAGACATTTTTAAGGCGGTTATAAACCTCATTAGCCTTTTCCATAACACCTTCCTTGTGGGAGGCGATGGGAACTAAAACTGCCTGAATGGGAGCCACAACGGGAGGAAGTACCAATCCGCTGTCGTCGCCGTGGGTCATAATCAAAGCACCGATTAAACGGGTGGTTGTGCCCCAAGAGGTTTGGAAAGGATGAACAAGTTTGTTTTCCTTATCAGTGAAAGCAACCTCGAATGCACGGGAGAAACCGTCTCCAAAATAATGGGAAGTTCCGCTCTGCAAAGCCTTACCGTCATGCATCAAAGCCTCAATAGTATATGTAGCCTCGGCACCTGCGAAACGCTCTTTCTCGGTCTTTTGACCCTTTACAACCGGCATTGCAAGAACATTTTCGCAAAATTCGGCATAAACATTAAGCATTCTAATAGTTTCAGCCTTTGCCTCTTCCTCGGTGGCGTGAAGTGTGTGACCCTCCTGCCAAAGGAACTCACGTGAACGCAGGAAAGGACGGGTGGTCTTTTCCCAGCGGACAACATTGCACCACTGATTATAGAGTTTGGGCAAATCCCTGTATGACTGAACAACATTTTTGAAATGGTCGCAGAAAAGAGTTTCAGAGGTGGGTCTGACGCAGAGACGCTCCTCCAACTCCTCCTCACCGCCGTGGGTTACCCACGCAACCTCGGGAGCAAACCCTTCCACATGGTCCTTCTCCTTTTGAAGAAGACTTTCGGGGATAAATAGGGGCATATAAACATTTTCGTGCCCGGTCTCTTTAAAGCGAGCATCCATTTCTTTTTGTATATTTTCCCAAATGGCATAACCGTAAGGTCGGATAATCATACAGCCTTTAACAGATGCATAATCAACCAATTCCGCCTTAATGCAAACATCGGTATACCATTTAGCGAAGTCCTCATCCATTGATGTTATGGACTTTACCAACTTTTCTTTCGCCACAATAACTAACACCTTTCATAAAAAAAGTGTGACAAACGCCACATCTCTTTTATTATAAGCCAAAACTCGGCTTTTCGCAACAGTTTTTTTATATTTTTTAAAATTTTTGTCAATTCCTACAAATTTATATATTTTCAATAAAAGTTATCAAATTTCTATTGACAAATTATAAATTATGCATTATAATAAAGCCAGAACAAGAGAGGAGGAGTTAAAAAATGACTTTAAACGATACTCCACCTGCACTGTCAGAAAAATTTATTTAGAAAGAGTTGAGTCCAATGAAGTAAGAAACTTTCCCCAAAATCAAATAAAGGTGAGTCCGATGAACAGTTGATGTTAAATTAACGAATTTGATATTTTGGGTCCCGAAAGGGAATTTACATAGCCTGAGATGGTGACGAAAATGAAAGTAAGGATTTATCAATCTAAATAATTATTAACGGGTGATTCCAATGTACTTATTAAATAACTCTCGGTAAGACTTAAAGTTTAGGTGTTTTATAGAAGCCTTAAATACATAATTAAAATAAGGCTTAAAAAATAAAATTAACGCAAATAGCGAAGTAGAAAAAGTCAAAAAATCGAGAAAAATTAAAAAGGAAAACTGAATATGATTGAAATAATATAAAACGGCTGTAATTCGTAAAGAAGGATTACAGCCGTTGTTTTCGTATTATGGATTTTTTAGGGGTTCTCTTTAGAAGAACTCTGTTTTAATAATAAAAGCACTCAAGCCAGTGAACGGACGGCACTAATCGCAGCCGATTATTGCAAGAATGCTTTTCTGATAATACTGTACCACAAAATTGCAGTCAGTCAAGACTAATACATTAGACAAAGGAAAGAAAACAGAACTGTCCGTAACCACTGGAAATATATTTACATTAAAAAAAGCAACCGCATTTGCGATTGCGTAAAAAACTTAATGCTCACACCCTGAAAACTGAACAAGTATGGAAGAGAGGATTGAAAAATAGGTTAAGCCCTCGGTCTATTAGTACAGCCTAGCACACATATCACTATGCTTACACTTGCTGCCTATCAACCCGGTAGTCTTCCGGGGACC
>JAZNOA010000037.1:0-27572 GCA_045580545.1 Acutalibacteraceae bacterium
ATTGTTTGTGTTACAGTTTTCATGACGAATGGTTAATCCTCCTGTCTGTTTTGATTCGGCAACTTAACTGTAACACAGGATTTTCCATTCGTCACTCTTTTTTTATTCGTTACTGTAACACATCTATTGTAAACCTACAAACAGATACGGATTTTGGGAATTATATCTCTTGACAAAATATATAATATGTGTTAAATTATTCTGTGAAGATAGAGGTGCAATTTGTTATCAGTAGCCCTTGGGTGTTAATTCCGTCGGGAAGATACCATGGGTGAAAGGAGCGGTTGCCGAAGATTTCCGTTGGTAAACGGTTTTCTGGTAAAAGGGAATAACATCTTTTTTACTGTCGCTTTTGCGGAGTGCTATCAAAAACGGAATTACAGGCATAAAATATAGTGATTGTTATGCTTTTTCTGATTTGGTAGCCGAGCAATCGGCTATTTTTATTGTATACTACCTTAAAGGAGAAATTTATTATGAAAACCCCGATTTTTGAAGGTATGGCATCCGCCATTATCACACCTTTAAACGAAAAAGGAATTGACTATGAGTTATTTGCAAAACTAATTGAGTGGCAGATTGCAGAGGGAATTGACGGTCTTGTTGTTTGCGGAACAACAGGCGAGGGCTCTACTCTGTCAGATGAGGAGCATAAATCCGCTATAGAATTTATGGTTAAGCAGGTTGACGGCAGAGTTCCCGTTATTGCAGGAACCGGTTCCAATGATACTGCCTATGCCGTGGAACTCACAAAACACGCAAGTCTTATGGGTGTTGACGGTGTTTTAACGGTTACACCTTATTATAATAAGGCAACCCAAAAGGGACTTATTAAAAGTTTTACTCAAATTGCAGATGCATCTTCTGTTCCCGTTATTCTTTATAATGTTCCCTCAAGAACAGGTGTTAATATAGCACCTAAAACTGTTTTGGAACTTTCAAAACACCCCAATATCAATGCTATAAAAGAGGCCAGCGGTGACATTTCTCAAATCGCCGAAATCGCCCATCTTTGCGGGGACAATATTAACATTTATTCGGGAAATGACGACCAGGTTGTCCCCATCTTGTCTTTAGGCGGAAAGGGTTGTATATCTGTTCTTTCCAACCTTTTACCTAAAGAGACAAGTGAAATGTGCAGACTGTTCCGTGAGGGTGACGTTAAAGCCGCCGCTCGGTTGCAACTTAAATATATCCCCCTAATCAACGCACTTTTCAGCGAGGTTAACCCCATTCCCGTTAAAGCGGCTATGGCTAAAATGGGCTTCTGTGAGGATTATCTGCGTCTGCCCCTTACACCTATGGAAGACGCAACAAGAGAAAATCTTTATTTGCAGATGAAAAACGCAGGAATAAATATTTAAAGAGGAAAAAACTATGATTTGTAATAACCTGTCCCTCAATTCTGAGGGACATTTAACCTTTGCAGGTGTGGACACCGTTAAAATGGCTGAAAAATACGGCACACCTTTATATTTGATGGATGAAAACAAAATAAGGGAGCATATTGCCACCTATAAAAACGCCATGGCAAAGTATTTCCCCAAAGGCTCTGTGCCGGAATTTGCAAGCAAGGCATTCAGTGCAAAGCAGATCTACCGCATTGCCGCCGAAGAGGGCATACATATTGATGTTGTGTCCCCGGGGGAGATTTATACCGCTCTCAAAGCAGGTTTCCCAATGGAACACTGCTTCTTCCACGGAAATAATAAAACAGATGCCGACCTTGCTTTTGCCGTAGAACACGGTGTGGGTTACATTGTTTTAGACAGTGAGGACGAGGTTTTGGCACTCAACGAAATTGCGAGGGAAAAGGGCGTTGTTCAAAAAGCACTTCTTAGAGTTACACCGGGAATTGACCCCCATACCCATAAAAAAATCTCCACCGGATCGGTGGACTCTAAATTCGGCTCTGCCATTGAAACGGGACAAGCCTTGGAATTAACCGAAAAAATACTAAATTGTGAAAACATCAGCCTGTTGGGTTTCCATTGCCATATCGGTTCCCAAATTTTTGAATCTCAACCTTTCACAACCGCCGCCGATATGATGTTTTCCTTTATTGCCGATGTTAAAAATAAATTGGGGTTTGTTACCGAAATTCTCAATTTAGGCGGAGGTTTCGGTGTGCGTTATACCGAAAAAGACCCCGAAATTGACTACGCCGAAAAGATTTCCGAGATAGCCTCGGTGCTTAGAGGTCAATGTGATAAATACGGTATTTCGGTGCCGAGAATTTCCATGGAACCGGGCAGAAGCATTGTGGCAGATGCAGGTCTTACCCTCTATACTGTGGGCAGTGTTAAGGAAATCAGAGGTTACAAGAATTATGTATCAATAGACGGAGGTATGACCGATAATCCCCGTTTTACCCTTTACGAGTCGGAATACACCGTTGAAATTGCCAACAAAATGAACTGCCCGAAGGACTATATCGCCACCGTTGCAGGCAGGTGTTGTGAGTCGGGGGACCTGATAGGAGAAAACTTTAAGATGCCAAAACCTCAGCGGGGCGACATTTTAGCGGTGCTGACAACGGGTGCATACAACTATTCTATGGCATCTAATTACAACCGTGTTCCCCGCCCTCCGGTTGTTATGCTGAAGGACGGTAAAGATTATATTGCCGTGAAAAGGGAAACCTTGGACGATATTTGCGGATTGGACGTTTAATAATGGTAAATTTAGGCAACGATTGGGACAGTATCTTAGCCGATGAATGGCAAAAACCCTATTATTTGGAACTGCGAAAGTTTTTAAAACAAGAGTATTCCACCCAAACCGTATATCCCGATATGAAGGATATTTTCAATGCCCTCAAACTCACCTCTTTTAAGGACACAAAGGTTGTGATTATAGGGCAAGACCCATACCACGGTTTCGGTCAGGCACACGGGCTTTGTTTTTCGGTTAAAAAGGGTGTTGTTCCCCCACCTTCTTTAAAAAATATCTATAAAGAACTGAAAAGCGATATGGGTTTTGAAATTCCAAGCCACGGTGAACTTACCTCTTGGGCAAAACAAGGTGTCTTACTTCTCAACAATGTATTAACCGTTAGAGAAGGTTTACCTAACAGCCACAAAGGAAAAGGTTGGGAGATTTTCACCGACCGAGTAATAGGAGAACTGAACAAAAAGGAAACCCCTGTTGTATTCCTTTTGTGGGGAGCCAACGCTCAGAAAAAGGCAGAGATTATAACCAATCCGAAGCACTTCAAACTCATGACCGTCCATCCCAGTCCACTATCTGCCTCCAGAGGCTTTTTCGGTTGCAGGCATTTCTCAAAAACCAACGAAATATTACAGAAAAACCATATTAATCCCATAAATTGGGAAATACAGTAACAAAAAGCAGGATAAATCCATAAAACAGGAAAAATATTGACAATATATGTCAATTGTGTTATACTTGTTCCGTAAGGAGATGAGTGTATGAAATCCACCGGAATGACCCGTCAGGTTGACAAGATGGGTAGGGTTGTAATCCCGAAAGAAATCCGTGCCCAACTCAATATTAAAAACAATGTGGACAGTTTTGAAATTTCCGTTCAGGGGGACAAGGTTATTTTGCAAAAATACCACCCTACCTGCATTTTTTGTGATTCTATTATGGATGTTGTGGAATTCAGCGATTATATCGTTTGCAAAAATTGTATTGAAAAGTTAAACGAACTTAAGGAAACAGCAAAATAATGAAAATAAAAACTCCCTTAACCGGGAGTTTTTTTGTGGGGTTGAGCGGCGGTAAATGATTAACTGATTATTGAGTTTAATTTTTCAAGTGCTGCCTCAATCACAGCGTCCATATCATAATATTTATACTCTCCTAATCTTCCGCCAAACAAAACATTCTTTTCATTTTCAGCTAATTTTTTATACTCTTCATAAAGTTTTGTGTTTGTTTCATCATTTATCGGATAGTAAGGTTCTACGCCCAAATTCCAATCGGAACTATATTCACGGCTTATTACGGTTTTTGAAATCTCATTGCCCAAAGCATCCTTGCCGAATTCAAACCATTTATGCTCGATAATCCTTGTGTACGGTGTTTCGCTATCGGTATAATTAACAACAGCATTTCCCTGATAATTATAGGTATCTAAAATTTCTGTTTCAAATCTAACCGAACGATACTGTAACGCACCTAATTTATAGCCGAAATATTCATCAATAGGTCCTGTATAAACAATTTTGTCGCAAATAGCATCTAATTCGGATTTATGTTCAAAATAGTTTGTATTAAGCCTAACTTCTACGCCTTTTAGCATTTTTTCAATGATTTTGGTATAACCGCCAATAGGAATGCCTTGATACAAAGCGTTAAAATAATTATTATCATATGTAAATCTAACCGGTAAACGCTTTATTATAAACGAAGGAAGTTCGTTACAGGGTCTGCCCCATTGCTTTTCGGTATAACCTTTAATCAATTTTTCATAAATATCGGTGCCAACCAGAGAAATTGCCTGTTCCTCCAAATTTTTAGGAGAAGTAATATTGGCTTCTTTTCGTTGGTTTTCGATAATATGTTCTGCCTCTTTAGGAGTAATTACACCCCACATTTTATTAAATGTATACATATTGAAGGGCAAAGAATACAGTTCACCCTTAAAATTTGCAACAGGGGAATTGGTAAATCGGTTAAACTCAGCAAAACGGTTGATGTATTCCCAAACTTCCTTATTGTTGGTATGGAAAATATGAGCACCGTATTTATGAACGTTAATGTTCTCGATCTCTTCTGTATAAATATTTCCGGCAATATGCTCACGCTTATCAATTACCAATACCTTTTTGCCGACCTTAGTTAGTCTTTCGGCAAAAACAGCACCGTAAAGTCCTGCACCAACAATTAAATAGTCATACTGTTTTGACATTGCTATCCTTCTTTCTGAAAATTACCAAAAGGCTGGCAACATAGTTTAAAATAATAACGATAATATTTGCCAAGATTTTAATTATAATATCATTAAACGATAGCAAATCAACAAATACATACATTATAACCCAGTCTACAACACCCGTTGCGAATCGGCATAAGAAAAACCTAAACACTTCAAAAAGAATATTTTTAAAACCGGTTTCCTTACTGTCGAACACCCATTTTCGGTTTGTGACGTAGGCGAATAAAACTGCCGCAAACCATGCTATTATTGAGGAAGTAACAGTATTCACCGAGAATATATGTGCAAATATATAATATGTGGCAACATTCACCGCTGTGGTTAAAACGCCAAATATCAAATACATAATAATTGATTTGTATTTTTCTGCCAACTTTAAAATTTTATTCAGCATTATTTTAATTCCTTCTTAAACTCCCTGAAATCTTTAATAGCATTTAATCCGATTTTGAAAATCTTTTTGAAATTTATGGTATTAACTCCGCCTTGTCTCGAAGCAAAACTAACTTCTATAAATTTAATTTTTTCCTTGTAATATGCAAAGAAAGTGGTAAGCATAATATTAGGCAGGTTATAATTCGGTTTAAATCGGTCTATATATTTAGCGACAAGATCCGCCTTCATCAATCTAAAAGGTGCGTTTGCATCCGGCACTTTTACGCCGAAATAAATTCTCAAAAGTAAGCAAACTACCTTTTCAACCAACGCTCTGGAAACACCGTCGCCACGGGAACTTCTGTGACCCAAGATAGCATCGTAATCATTTCTGAGTTCCCAAAAAGTTTCAAACTCATCGGGGTTTGTCTGCCCGTCAGAATCGGTTTGGAAAATATAATCAGCCGAATTTTCAATAGCATATTTATATCCGTAAATCAATGTTGAACCGTGTCCGCCGTTTTCTTTAGTAAGCGGTATAAGTTGACTGTGCGTTTGGGCTAAATCGCAAATTATTTGATAGGTTTTGTCACGGCTTCCGTCATCAATGACTACCAATCTGGAATCCACACCGCATTTTTCGACTATCGGATACCAATCTGCAATTAACTTTTCTAAATTTTCCTCTTCATTGTAAGCAGGGACTACGATAAATAATTTGTCCATAGTATTATGATTCATTTCCATAAAAAATATAACCGCCTAATCTTTTTACTTCATTATAATTATTAGTTTCAATAAACTCTTTAATTCCCGGAATGTTGTCAATAACAACTATAAGTTTGGGAGGACTTTGAGTAATTTCCGCAAAAAACTCTTTTTTAATATCTTCCCCTACATAGATTATCGGTATCTGATAAGAATATTTTGTTGCCGACAATCTTCCGCTTAATGTATAAATTTGATTTTCATTACCAACAACTAAAATCCTATCATCTTCTTCCGTTTTTTCCATAATATAATTAGCGGCATCTTCAACCGGTCTAAGATATGATACCGTGGATTTTCCGGTTATACCGTCAATTGTCTTATTATATGGAATTATCCAGCCTTTATTGAAGGTAGCCAGCAGTAATAAAACAGTGGCAACTATTATGGGTATACAAGCAACATAATTCTTTTTTAATCTGAACAAAAACAAATAAGAAGTTAATAATCCCATAGGGTATGCCGCAGCAGGTATTAAAATCATAGCGTAATGAGCATACAATCGTCCGGACATACTAACGACTAATAAATTAGCAATTAAAAATATTAAATATGTTATATTAAACAGAACATTCTTTTTCGCAATTATGTGCAATAAAACAATGATTAACGAAGCCCTGAAAATTACAGAACCTGAAAACTGCCTTATTGCCTCGACAGTGCTGACATACTTTTCGCCGCTATACATTAAATTGAACTTAATATAACAGTTAAAAAAGTCAACTAAAGCATTATTCGCTGCAAAATACAGTATGAAAGGTACAATAGCCACCGCTACCCCTAATACAAAATATCCGAAATAACGGTAAACATCTTTACTTTTCTTAAAAACCGTTTCATTGATAACAACTGCTATCGGCATAACTAACCAAACCACAGCCATGTTAGGTCTGAGCATCAATACACAACCGCCGCAAAAACCGCAAAGAACAAGTTGATAGGTCTTAATATTCCCAGAAAAGAAATAAATAATAAAAATATATATTGATGCTGCAATAAACGGCATTGCAAATTCTTCAACTAAATTTCCGCCCTCAATTGTCGATGATAGGGGAGCCATAACTAAAATTGTGGCGACAATTGAAGAAAAAACATTTGAAAACTTATTTGCAATTTTAAATACAAAAAACACAGTTAATATGATTGATATAAATTCCAAATACCATATTCCGTTGTGGGGGTCAATCAAATAGCCGATATAATTTATTAAATACTGCAACGGACCCTTATGGTCGAAGGTATCTTTGTATGGAATTTGTCCGTTTTTAACAGCGAAAGCCACATAATTAAAAACGCTGCTATCTGTATAGAAAAGACTGTTTGAAAAAATAAAAGCATTAGATAGAGCCGATAATACAAACCCGCCTAAAATCAAAACCAAAGTTGTTAAACATCTGCAAAATATTTTATGAGACTTTTTTTGTTCTATGGCATTATACCGATAATTATTACTGTTTCTAATCAGGTCTGTAACAGCATATCCCAATATGTATATAACGTTATAAGACAGAACATATATGACCGCAGCCGCAAAGATCAGTATAACCTGCTTATTAATGTTAACTGCTTCACTGATAAACTGAAGTTTTGAAGAGGTTATGAAATACTCATAAAACCTTTTTATTAAAATAAAATTAAAAAATGCACATACAGCAAGCAAACCGTAATTCTTAGTTCTGTAAATACTGAACAAATCCAAGTTTAACACTGTATATATTAGGAGCGAAACCGCAAGTACAGTTACCGAAACTGCTATATTTCTTACTGAAAATGTAAAATTCATCACCAAAAACGATATTGCAGAAAATATCAGCAATATTCTTTTTACAAGTTTCAAAGCACAACCCCCTCATATGCTGATTATCGCATAAAACCGATTAAATTGCAATAGTTTTTCCCTTTTTTTAGGGGAGAAATTTCCTAAATGCCGTTGCCTGTCATCATTTTGTAACTTTTTTATGTATTTTTACGAATACTACTTGCAAAATGATTGATTTTTGTGTAAAATGTATTTGTATGATTGTGTATAAATGTATTTTCTGTATCATTTAAACCAACTTAAGAAGAAAGAAGCGTGAAGTTTATGTCAAACCGTCTTTTCCAGGGAATTATCCATCAAATGAAGGAGTGTATCGACCGCACATTCGGTATTTTGGACGAGAATATGACCGTCATCGCCTGTAGCGAATTGGGTCGTATCGGTGAAACAATTGAGGATATACCCGCTCCCTCTTCCGAAATCACTACCCAAAACGGATATTCCTATAAAAGCCTGGGAATTACCCAGTCCGCTAACTATACTGTATTTGTAGAGGGTGAGGATATACTTGCCGGAAAATATGCTTCTGTTTTGGCAGTTTCTTTTACCAACATAAAATTTTATTATGACGAAAAATATGACCGCAGTAACTTCATTAAAAACGTAATTCTTGATAATATTCTCCCCGGAGATATTTATATCAAAGCCCGCGAACTTTACTTTAACAGTGATGTTTGCAGAACGGTTTTCCTTATCCGTGCAACAGAACATAACGATATTTCTGTTTATGACATTATTCAAAACCTCTTCCCCGATAAATCTAAAGATTTTATAATTGCCATAAACGATACCGATATTGCTTTGGTTAAGGAAACCAAGCAGGGTATTGACCCCAAAACCATTGAAAAATTGGCATCCACTATTGCAGACACTATGTCGGGTGAATTTTATGTTCACGCCGTTATCGGTATCGGCTCTACTGTGGACAACCTTAAGGACTTAGCCCGCTCATTTAAAGAGGCTCAAACCGCTTTGGAAGTCGGTAAGGTATTTGATAACGAAAAGACTATTGTTTCCTATGAGAATTTAGGAATTGCCCGTCTTATTTATCAACTTCCCACCACCCTTTGCGAGACCTTCTTGAAAGAAGTATTCAAAAAAGGCTCTATTGAGACCTTAGATCAGGAAACTCTGTTTACAATTCAGCGTTTCTTTGAAAACAACCTTAACGTTTCGGAAACTTCAAGGAAACTTTTTGTCCACAGAAACACCCTTGTTTACAGACTGGAAAAAATCAAGAAAATAACAGGTCTCGACCTTAGAGAATTTGACCACGCAATAATCTTCAAAATTGCCTTGATGGTTAATAAATACCTAAAAAACAACCCTATTAAATATTAAATATTAAGGAAAGAGAAAATATAAATGGAACAGCAAACCATCTCAGATCAGAACCCTATTATTGAGTTTCGCGGCGTTTCAAAGACCTATCAATCAGGCACACACGCTTTGGAGGACGTTAACATTAAGATAAATCCCGGCGAATTTGTGTTTATTGTAGGTTCTTCGGGCGCAGGTAAAAGTACCTTTATGAAACTTATTATGCGTGAGGAAAAAGCAAACACGGGAAAAATCACCGTTAACGGCTTTGACCTCACTGCTATGAAGCGTAAAAAGGTTCCCATGCTTCGCAGAACTATGGGAATAGTTTTCCAAGACTTCCGCCTAATCCCCACCATGAACGTTTTTCAAAACGTTGCCTTTGCAATGTATGTTGTCGGTGCTTCCGGCAGGGATATCCGACGCGAGGTTTCAAAGGCACTCAGCAAGGTAGGACTGGGTCACAAGGCTCGCTCAATGCCCTCTCAACTTTCGGGCGGTGAGCAACAGCGTGTGGGTTTGGCACGTGCCCTTGTTAACTCTCCCGACCTTATTATTGCCGACGAACCCACCGGTAACGTTGACCCCAATATGTCCTATGAAATTGTGTCAATGCTAACCGAAATCAATAAACACGGCACCACCGTTTTAATGGTAACCCACGACCATAATCTGGTTCGTGATTTTAATCACAGGGTTATTATGCTTGACGCCGGCAGAATTGTTGCCGATAACCAGGGAGGTGACGTAGGGTGAAAATGACAAGTGTTAAATATTTAGTGGGCGAGGGCTTTAAAAATGCTTGGGTAAACCGCCTTATGTCCATTGCTTCCGTCGGTGTTTTGATGGCGTGTATGGTAATTATCGGTTTAGCACTTCTTATAACCGAAAATGTTAATAAAGCCATCGGCAATTTGGAACAGCAGAATGTTGTTATGGCATATATGAAGGATTATAACTGGGCACTTTTAGACGCTGAGATCACCCCTGAAGAAGAGGGCGGAGAAAAGCCCGACGAAAACGGTATTAAGAACAGCGACTATGTGGTTCACAATGACGATGAGGCAAGAGAAATCTGCAAGCAGATTGAGAAAATAGACAATGTTGCCGAAGTTAGATTTATCTCAAGTGCAGAGGGTCTTGAAATCCTCCAAAACTCTATGAGTGACGGTAAGGAACAGTCCCAAACCATATTGGGAACGGATAATCCCCTTTCCTGCTCGGCAGAGATTAAAATGAACGATATGTCTCTTTTTGACGAAACTGTGGAAAAGATAAGCAATATTGAGGGGATCTACACCATTGAGTCCCAAAGCGGACTTGCTGAAACCATTACCGCAATTAAAAGGGGTGTTGGTATTGCAGGTGTTTGGATTATTGCCATTCTTATGGCGATTTCCCTCGTAATCGTTTCCAATACAATCCGTGTTACAATGTATAATCGAAAACTTGAAATCAGCATTATGAAGGCGGTAGGTGCTACCGACACCTTTGTCCGAATTCCCTTTGTGGTGGAGGGCATTGTTATCGGTGTGATTTCGGCGTTGTTAGCAGAAGGAATTCTCTATTTCTGTTACCGTGTTGCCACCGAAACAATAATTAAAACCCTCAACACTACCGATATTGTGCAGTACGGTGATATGGCTTGGATTTTGCTCGCCATATTCATAGGTATCGGTCTTTTTGCCGGAATTATCGGCTCGGTTATTATGATTAGTAAATACCTTCGCAAAGAGGGTAGCGAATTTGCGGCAATTTAGTATAGGAGTAATTTTTGTAATGAAAAACCGTTTATTCAAATTGTTCACTGCGGTTATGGCATTTGTTATGCTTTTCGGTGCTATGTCAATATGTCCGACATCGGCTGCCACCGCCAGCGAACTTCGTCAGAACATCAGTGATCTTGAGGCTCAGTCTAAGAAGTTGGAGTCGGAAATCAAGGAACTTCAGGGTCAAATCAATTCTCAAAAAGCCATTAAGGAAAAACTTCAAGAGAAGATTAACCTTGTTCAGCAGCAGATAAATGCCTGCAACAGCGAAATTTCCAAGATAAACGCCGAAATTGATAAGAATAACAAGGAAATCAAGGAAGATAAGTTAACGTATAAAAAGAGACTGCGTGCTATCCACACCAGCAATTCGGGAAGTAATGTTCAAATCCTTTTGGGTGCTACGACCTTTTCCGAGTTTTTGCAGTTGGCTCAGTATACTACCGCAGTTTCCAAGCGTGACCAAAAACTTATAACCCGCTTGGAAAAAAAAATTGAAGAAAATCAAAAACTGTTAAACGAGCAGGTTGAAATAAGAAAAACAATCACCGCAAAACAGCAGGAACTTCAGGCTGAAAACGATAAAATTCAGGCTGTTATCAACCAGATTGACAGTGACCAATCCCAGTTGGAACAGGATAATGCTAAAATTGAAAAGCAGATCAAGGAATATAACGCTACTTTGGCTTCTATGGCCACCACAAACGGCACTTCCTTTGTTTATGACGGAGGAGCATTCCTGTGGCCCGTTCCGGGGCATTACTATATTTCTGCCGGTTGGCAGAGTAATGATTCTGTTCACAAGGGAAGACACTACGGAATTGATATTGCCGGCGGCGGTATTTCGGGTAAACCCATTGTTGCCATTGCCGACGGTGTTGTAACCCGTTCAAACAACAGTTGCGCACATAACTATAAAAAGAACGGAAGTTGCGGTTGCGGCGGCGGTTACGGTAACTATGTCACCATAAACCACGGTACACTAAACGGCAACACCTATGTTGCAACCTACGGTCATATGGTAAGTACCGCAGTTGGAACGGGTGCCACGGTTAAAAAGGGTCAAACCATAGGTTATGTGGGAACAACAGGCTGGTCAACAGGCTACCATCTCCACTTCGGTCTTGCTGTTAACGGCAGTTGGGTTAATCCTATGAATTACTTTAAACGGGTTGGTTAATTTGGAAAAGAAAAGTCCCATTTCATTTCGCATTGTATCTGCCTTATTACTGATAGGGTGGATGGGGCTTATTTTCTGTTTGTCCCACCAAACTGCCGCCGAGTCGGGAGATTTAAGCGGGGGATTTATTGAAACTGCAGTTAAACTTTTCTTTCCCGATGCATCGGAAAATTTTATAGCACTGGTTATTTCTTCTGCTGAATTTTGGGTTAGAAAACTTGCACATTTCTGTATTTACGCTGTTTTAGGGATTTTAAGTTTTCTAACTATGGTAAGTTACTGCTCTGTGCCCTTTGTTTTAAGATGTTTTTTCTCCCTTTTGATATCTGCGGTATATTCTCTCAGCGACGAGTATCACCAGACTTTTATAAGTGGCAGAAGCGGAGAACTCAGAGATGTTTTAATTGACAGTGCAGGGGCTTTAACCGGTATCCTGCTTTGCTCTCTTGTATATGGCTTAATAATGCGTATAAAAAAGAAAAGGAACCTTAAAATGAACAAACGTAAGTATATGGAACTAAGCCAAGATTTACAGGAACGGCTTTATAGTGAGAAAAATGTAACCGAAGAACTGAGAAAAGAAAATTCCAAACTAATAGATGAGAATAACGACCTAAATTCCCAATTAAACCAACTGAGAGGACGGATTGCAGAACTTGAAAACGCTCAAACCGAAAAAGTTATTGAGACCGAAGAAGTGACCTGTGAGGTTACAGAAGATAAACCCGAAGAACCTAAAACCGAAGTTTCAGAGCCTAAACTTTCCGACAGTATGGGTGCGGGTGCTAAAATCATCGGCAAAATCGTCTTAAGTTCCGCAGAATATTGCAACGCCCTGTCGGGTGCCGCCGCTCCCCAAAACGCCAAAGAACTGCTTAACCTGATTTTGGGCAGAACCGAGGTCGCAAAGGCAGAGATTTTAAGAATTTCCGCTTTGGATATTTCTTATGAGGAAAAGGTAGCGGCAATGGAACAGGAACTAACAGAGGCTGAAGATTATTTCAAAAGCGTTATGGCACAAAAAAATTAAAATTTGTTATTTTTTTCACATTTCGCTATTGTGTTTTATGTGAATTTAATGTATAATTATGTTGAAAATTCTGAAAGGAGTAATATCATGAACTATTCACATGAAGTAGAAAATATGTGTCCTTTAGCTAAGGGTACATATCACGGTCCCGCTCCCATTCCGGAAGAGGGCAAATGGGTTCAGGTTAAGGAAGTTAAAGACGTTTCCGGTTTGACACACGGTGTCGGCTGGTGCGCCCCTCAACAGGGAGCCTGCAAATTAACCCTTAATGTTAAAGAGGGTATCATTGAAGAGGCTTTGGTTGAGACTTTGGGCTGCTCCGGTATGACCCACTCTGCCGCTATGGCTTCTGAAATTTTGGTTGGCAAAACAATTCTTGAGGCACTTAACACCGACCTCGTATGCGATGCTATTAACACCGCTATGCGTGAGTTGTTCCTCCAGATTGTTTACGGCCGTACACAAACCGCATTCTCCGAGGGCGGTCTTCCCATCGGTGCCGGTCTTGAAGACTTAGGTAAAGGTCTTCGCTCTCAGGTTGGTACCACCTTTGCTACAAAGGCTAAAGGTCCCCGCTATTTGGAGTTGGCTGAAGGTTATATCACCAAGATTGCTATTGACGAAAACAACGCTATCATCGGCTACAAGTTCGTACACTTAGGCAAGATGATGGAAATGATTAAAAAGGGTATGGATGCTAACGAGGCACTGGAAAAAGCAAGCGGTCAGTATGGCCGTGTTGACGATGCCGTAAAACTCATCGACCCCAGAGAAGAATAAGGAGGAAAGAGAAATGGCATTATTTGAAAGTTACGACAGAAGAATAAATCAAATTAACGCAGAACTCGCAAAACACGGTATTTCCTCCATTGAAGAGGCTAAAGAAATTTGCGACAAAGCCGGTGTTGACGCTTACAATATCGTTAAAGGCATTCAGCCTATCTGCTTTGAAAACGCTGCTTGGGCTTATGTTGTAGGTTGTGCTATCGCACTCAAAGATCAGGTTAAGTCCGCTGCTGAGGCCGCCGAAAAAATCGGTGTAGGTCTTCAGTCTTTCTGCATTCCCGGTTCTGTTGCTGATGACCGTAAGGTAGGTCTCGGTCACGGAAACCTCGGTGCAATGCTTCTCCGTGAGGAGACTAAGTGCTTTGCATTCCTCGCCGGTCACGAATCCTTCGCTGCAGCGGAAGGTGCTATCGGTTTGGCAAGAAGTGCTAATAAGGCACGTAAAGAGCCTTTAAGGGTTGTTCTTAACGGTTTAGGTAAGGACGCCGCTAAGATTATCTCCAGAATTAACGGCTTTACCTATGTTCAAACCCAGTTTGATTATTACACCGGCGAACTCAAGATTGTTGAGGAAACCGCTTATTCTAACGGCGAGCGTGCAAAGGTTCGTTGCTACGGTGCCGACGATGTTCGCGAAGGCGTTGCTATCATGCACAAAGAAGGTGTTGACGTTTCCATCACCGGTAACTCCACCAACCCCACCCGCTTCCAGCATCCCGTTGCAGGTACTTATAAGAAGGAATGCATCGAGCAGGGCAAGAAATACTTCTCTGTTGCCTCCGGCGGCGGTACAGGACGAACACTGCACCCCGACAATATGGCTGCAGGTCCCGCTTCTTACGGTATGACCGACACTATGGGTCGTATGCACTCTGATGCTCAGTTTGCAGGTTCTTCTTCCGTTCCTGCCCACGTTGAGATGATGGGTCTTATCGGTGCAGGTAACAACCCCATGGTTGGTATGACTGTTGCTTGTGCAGTTGCAGTAAACGAAGCACTTAACAAATAATCTGCGATTATTTGTAATGAAATTTGCCTTGCGGCAAATGAAATTCACATAGTGAATTAAATGCTAACGCATGAAATGTGCCGTATCTTTCGATACGGCACATTGTTTTTGATAAACTATTGGGCAAATTTTATTTCATTCAACTTTAGTTGAATTTCATGATGAAATCATTTCATGCGCAACGCGCATTTCATAAAAAGGAGAAAGAATATGGCGGACAATCTTTTAGTAGAGTTATCTATTGAATTTGCGGTGAAAATTGTAAAAATGACTGACAAAATTCAAGGCAAGGGTGTTTTGAAAAATCAAATTCTTAAAAGTGGTACCAGTGTAGGTGCTAATATTCATGAAGCAAACTATGCTCAAAGCAAAGCGGATTTTGTTTCAAAACTTCAAATTTCTCTAAAAGAATGTTATGAAACTGAATATTGGATTGAACTTTTTTCAAGAACAAATATTATCAGCAATCAAGAATGTTCTGAACTTAAAAATGATTGTGGCAAAATTAGAAGAATTTTAATTTCTTCAATAAATACCACTAAAGAAAAATATAATCTGTAAATCAGAGCAGAACAACCATTTACAAATATCTTTCGCTACCCAAAAACTAAAAGGGAGCGGCAAAACCGCTCCATTTTAAGTTTAACTTATATTTTCATCCACCAATGTAAGTATAAACAAATAAATGATTGTTTTTATCAAGTGCCGAAATACTCCATCCATTATATTTAAAAAAGATTATATCATCACTGATATTTTCAATTTTTAAAAGTTTATATTCGTAGGTTGTAGGAATATCATCAAATTCAGATTCAATAATAATTTCCTCAAGATAATAGTATCCTTTGTTGGTCTTAATGACACTATCAACCCAATATTCTATTTCTTCATCATCATCAAATTTATAAATGGTATTTTCAGGAAATTTGCAGCGACCATTACACCGATTACCACTACATTCAGTTAAAAATATTTCGTTGCTTTTTACAAATCCACCTATGTTGTGTCTTGAAACTACAAAATCGGTAGAATTAATATAGTCATAGTTGGAATGGCCTGATAAGGTGACTGAAAAGTCATCATTACTATATGTATAAGCCTCATTTTGTTCACTAACAATACCATATCCTTTGAATTTAACAAACTTAACATTGCTATTTATTTTCTTGAAGTTTGTTCCATCGGAGAAATTACCAATTTTATAAAGTGAACCATCTGTTGAAATGAAAAGATTAGAATTGGAATCAAAATCTTTTATTCCACCAAATTGAGATAAATCATACTCTTCTTTTTTTATTTGACCAACTCCATCATGAGCGAATTTATAAAGCAATTCGAGTTTTTCGTCTTTGGTGCTTTCTAATTCATTTTTATTAGAATTTGTTTCAGTGGATGATAACCCACTTGAATTAACATCGGTTACTTTATTGCAACCAACCACGCAAAAACTGATACAAATAACCAATAAAAGCGATAAAATTCTTTTCATTTTAAATCCCCCATAATAACTTTTACATTGCGTTAATTATACCACCACCGCAAATAAATATCAATAATTTTTATTCTTTGCTATTGGTTTATTTTGTGGTATGATATAAAAGAGGTGTTACAAATGGCAAAGGAACATGGACAAAATATAAATCAATACTTGTTTTGCAGATATTATTAAAATATACAGATAAAGATCGCTTGAAAGTGTAGGTAAAAACCCATGGTTGGTATGACTGTTGCATGTGCAGTTGCAGTTAACGAGGCACTTAATAAGTAATTTTTAATGCTTAATGCGTAATTAGAGATTCTTACGCTTAGTGTCAGAATGACACATAGTTAAGCATTTGCTGTCATTCTGAGGAACGGAGTGACGAAGAATCTCACTTCGTAATGCATAATTAAAAGGACTTGGAATTTTTCCGAGTCCTTTTTGCTATTGTATGTTAATTATCGCTCATAAAACTGCTTATTGTCCTTTAATATCGGTATTTGTCGGTTTTAAAATACCGACGAATTAAAGGAGGTGATAAAATGGCAGTTAAAAAGTATTCCTATGAAAGGGATAAAAAGGTGCTTTGCTCTCCCCACACGGCCGTTTATGAGATGGCAAGCATCGGTCAGGGAAAATTATATTCCGATACGGTACTTGTTGACACAGAACTTATGGATATGGTTGAGAAACTTTTTACTAAACTCAACTGTCAAAAATACATAATATCCAGCGGTTACAGAACACCTACCCACGATGTTGCAGTTGGGGGAAACGGAAAAGGCTATCACACCAAAGGTCAGGCGGTGGATGCCTGTTTTTATGATAGAAACGGCAACATAATTCCGGCACAGATTGTTTGTTGTGTGGCACAGGATTTAGGGTTCGGCGGAATCGCCAATATTTCCAAAAATTACCGATATGTTCACCTTGACATTAGGAAGGGAAAACGGTATTTAGGGGATGAAATCAAGTCTTTGAACACCGTAACAGACAATTTTTATAATTATTTCGGTATTACCGAAACACAGGTTGCGAAGTATACGGGTGAAACGTTAAACCTGCCGGAGTATTACAACCGATATACAGGTACTTCAAATCAAATTGACATCGTTTTGAGGGCGATCAACGTGGAAGAAGTATACATCGGCAGTTGGAAAAAACGAAAACCCGTGGCTTTGAAGAACGGAATAAGTTTCTATATCGGTTCCGCCTCACAGAACATAAAACTTGTGTCCCTTGCGAAAGAGGGAAAATTAAGGAGGGTTTAGTATGACAGGGTTAAAAAAATGGTTTAAAGCCGCTGGAATAAGGGCGGTTAAAACCGTTGCCGAAACGGCACTTGCGGTCATAGGCACCAATGCGGCAGGTATTACCGATGTTGATTGGTTAGGTCTTCTCAGTGCCTGCCTTTTATCGGGAATTATAACGCTTTTAACCTGTATCAAAGGCTTGCCTGAAATTAAACAGGAATAAAAAAGAAAAGGGTTGACGCATCGTGTCAACCCTTCAGACTGTAGAAAAACCATATTTACTATTTTTTTGCGGCGACAAGCCGCATTTTTGTTTTTCTGGCGACATGTGCGGCAGAAAAACTCCTTATAAGCGAAAACCGCTAACAAAGCGGTTTCGGGGGGCACGTGGGTGGTATTGGCGGGAGTGGAGTGCAGTCCGAAAATCAAAATATTTTCGGCGAACGGCATTCCCGCCAAGAAAAATTACATAAGACTTCTGTAAAGTTCTTTGATTTCTTCAACAGATACTTCTCTCGGGTTACCGGGACGGCAAGCATCGTTAAAGGCATCCTGAGCCAAAGCATCAACATCTTCTTCCTTAACAACACCCTTTAATGAGCAGTCAATGCCTACATCCTCTGCAAGTTTCTTAACTGCGTCAACGGCTGCTTTGCGGTACTCATCCTGAGTCATCTTATCTACGCCCTGGACACCCATAGCAATGGCAATGTCTTTATACTTTTCGCCGGTAGCAGGAGCGTTAAACTCCATAACTGTGGGCAGAAGTGTAGCACAAGCCTTACCGTGAGGCATATCGTAATAAGCGGAAAGGGTGTGAGCCATAGAGTGGTCAACACCGAGGCCTACGTTGGAGAAGCCCATTCCTGCAACATACTGGCCGAGAGCCATACCCTCTCTGCCCTCTGCGGTATTCTTAACAGCACCGCGGAGTGAACGGCCGATAATCTCGATAGCCTTAATATGGAACATATCGGAAAGTTCCCAGGCACCCTTGGTTATGTAGCCCTCAATAGCGTGGGTCAAAGCGTCCATACCGGTGGCGGCAGTTAAAGCGGCGGGCATAGAGTTCATCATATCAGGGTCAACAACCGCAACAACGGGAATGTCGTGACAGTCAACACAAACGAATTTGCGTTTCTTCTCAACATCGGTAATAACGTAGTTAATAGTAACCTCAGCAGCGGTACCGGCAGTTGTGGGAACTGCGATAATGGGAACGCAGGGGTTCTTTGTGGGGGCAACGCCCTCTAAAGAACGGACATCGCTGAATTCAGGATTGGTGATGATGATACCGATAGCCTTAGAGGTATCCATAGCAGAGCCTCCGCCGATGGCAACGATGCAGTCAGCCTCAGCCTTTTTGAATTCCTCAACACCGTGCTGAACATTTTCAATGGTGGGGTTAGCCTTAATATCGGTATAAAGGGTATAGGAAATATTTGCAACATCCAGCAAATCGGTAACCTTTTTAACAATACCGAACTTTACAAGGTCGGGGTCGGAGGTGACAAATACCTTTTTGAACCCACGATTTTTAATTTCGTCGGGGATGGCGGTAATAGCACCTGCACCGTGGTAAGAGGTCTCATTTAACATAAATTTATTCATTGGGAACACACCTTTCAAAAGTATTTATTTTATTATGCAACAAATTTGTTGCTAATGCAACAACAAATTGTTAAATTATTAACCAATTAACCTTTTTTCTCCAAATATTCTAAAATTCGAAGTGCTTCTTTATGTATTTTGTCCGAATCTTTGATTTTTTCAAGAGTGGTGTTTTTAACCCTTCTCACCGCAATTTGGAGATTTTCGGGCAAAGGGTCATATCCCGCAGTTTTTGTTTTGCGGTAAAAATTGTCCCCCAAAGTCAGTTCGGCTTGGAAAAAGTCACCTAATGCCTCCGCCTCAAAATATTCTCTCGAATCACTGTCAAAAATAAAGAGCATTGCCTTTTTTTCGGAGGCGATTATGGACTGAACTTTGGTTAAGACCGATTGGTTGTATTTATAATTTTTGTTGTCCGGAACCATACTGCAGTTAATCATTTGAACATTAACTTCACCGTCGCCGTTTAAATCCGTGGAAATTTTCTCTAAATAGGTGCCGATGGGCTTAATCTGTTCGTCCAAAACGGGGGAGTAGGAAAAATAAACCACACACATATCCCAGTTGGTTTTGGCACTGCATTGGCTAATGCCCACAACAAGAATAAGAACAGCACAAATAATGCTGATAGTATGCACCTTATAGTAAAACCAGAAGTTTTGCAGTTTTTCCTTAAAGGTTAAAGGTGTTTTAATTTTAGGAACATCGTCTACTGCCATTTCTCCGTTTTGCATTTTTTTTAGTTCCAAAAAGTCTTGTCGGGCTTTTCTTTGCTGTGAGATTGTTTCGCTGACCTTTTTCTTGGGCATAATTTTCTCCGTTCATATATTTCTTACTTTAGAGTTTATCATAAAAATCGGGTTATTTCAAGAGGTGGGGGAGAGTGTAAATAAATTGTTCATAATTTTTTCAAAAAATAGTAAATTTTGCTTGCTATTTGCAGGGTGCTGTGATATAATGATTTTCGTATTTTAATTTACCAAACAAAAATCTGTTTAACAGAACTTTGGAGAAGCCTGTTTTGTGCAGGTGCCGAAGGTGTAAGGCTTTAAGCCGATCTCTCAGGCAAAAGGACAAAGTTTTATATCATTAAAACATTGTCCGAACCGTTTTGGCTCGGATTTTTTTATTGGTAAAAAAGAAAGGAAGTATATAAAATGAGTTTTCTTGAATGGATAACTAACATTAACAACAGTGTTAACGGTTTCGTTTGGGGCTGGGTAGGTTTAATTTTGCTCCTCGGAACAGGCGTTTTAGCAACTGTTGTTACAAAGGTGTTCCAAATCTCCCACCTAAAGCATTGGTGGAACAACACCATCGGAAGTTTGTTTAAAAAGGAGGTTATCGGTCACACAAAGGAAAAGGGTGCAATTTCTCCTTTCCAGGCTTTATGTACCGCTCTTGCGGCTACTGTGGGCACAGGTAATATTGCCGGTGTTGCCGCCGCTATTTGCGTTGGCGGTGCAGGTGCCGTTTTCTGGATGTGGGTTGCCGCATTTCTCGGAATGATGACAAATTACTCAGAAAATGTTTTGGGTATTTACTTCCGCCGAAAGAATGAAATAGGCGAATGGTCAGGCGGTGCGATGTATTACCTGCGTGACGGTCTGGGCTCAAAGAAAAACTGCAAATGGATAGGTAAGGTTTTGGCAGTTCTCTTCTGCATATTCACTATGCTTGCGTCCTTTGGTATCGGCAGTATGGGTCAGGTAAATAAAATTGTTGCCAATGTTGCCGCCGCTTTCGATGTATCGGCTCTTTCCTCTATTGAAGTTTTCTCCGGTGTTTCGCTTTACAATATTATTTTAGGTGCCGTTATTATGGTGCTTGTAGCCCTTATCACTTTAGGCGGATTAAAGAGAATTGCCGCTGTTGCCGAAAAGATTATACCCTTTATGGTGGTTCTTTTTGTAGCAGGAAGTATTGTGGTTATCGGTTTCCATTACCAAAATATCATTCCCGCTATCAAGGCAATTTTCTCAAATGCTTTCGCCCCCGAGGCTTTTGTGGGCGGTACATTGGGCAGTGCCATTATGCTTGCGGCTCAGCAGGGCTTTAAGCGTGGCGTTTTCTCCAACGAGGCAGGTCTTGGTTCTTCCGTTATGGTACACTCCAACTCCAACGTTAAGGAGCCTGTTAAACAGGGTATGTGGGGTATATTTGAAGTATTTGCCGACACAATGGTTGTTTGCACAATGACTGCTTTGGTTGTTTTAACCTCCGGTGTGTTCAATGCTAAAACCGGTGCCATTGCCGAGGGTCTTACCGATGCCACATTGGTTGGCGGTGCATTTAACACCGTATTCCCTTGGGGCGGTATAGGTCAAAAGTTTATAGCCGTTGCCATGTTCCTCTTTGCCTTTACCACCGTGCTTGGATGGTCACATTACGGCTCAAAGGCTTGGGAATACCTATTCGGTGCTAAGACAACGGTAGTGTTCAGAATTATTCACGTTTGCACCGTAATCTTCGGTGCGGTACTTACTTCCAGCCTTGCTTGGGATATTTCCGATACCTTTAACGGACTTATGATGCTCCCCAACCTTATAGGCGTTGTTGTAATGCTTCCGCTGGTTATTAAGATTACTAAGAACTATGTTAACAGAAATATTAAGGGTAAGGACGAGGAACCTGTACTGTCCTTTGACCCCGAAATTCAAAAAATGCAGGCAGAGGCTTTGAGTGAAGACTAATTAGAATAAAAAACAGAAATGCACCTCAAAAGTGTTTGACTTTTGAGGTGCATTTTTTATATATCTATTAAAGTTTTTCGATGGTTTCCATTATATAATCGCCCAGTTCTGAGCAGGTAGCACCGTCGCTGCGGCCGGTGATTTTGTATTTAACATCCTGTTCTGTGCAAATGGTAAGTGCCTTATCAAGTTTGTCGGCATACTCGGTGAAACCGATGTGACGAAGCATCATTTCGCTTGCCTTTAACATACTGGTGGGGTTGGCATACATACCTCTGCCTTCTTCCATCATACGGGGAGCGGAGCCGTGAATAGCCTCAAACATCGAATAAACATCACCTAAGTTTGCACTGCCGGCAGTACCCACACCGCCCTGCAACTGAGCCGCCTCGTCGGTGATAATATCGCCGTAAAGGTTGGGGAGAAGAATTACCTGGAACTTGGAGCGAACTCTGGGGTTAACCAGATTGGCGGTCATAATATCAATGTACCAATCCTCGGCGGTGATTTCGGGGTAATCCTTTGCGACCTCGTGGCAGATTTCGGAGAATTTACCGTCGGTCTTTTTCATAATGTTAGCCTTTGTAACAATGGCAACATTGGTTTTGCCGTTGTTTTTAGCATACTCAAATGCGGCACGGGCAATTCGCTTAGTACCGGCATTTGTGGTAACCTTGAAATCAAATGCCAAGGTGTCGGGAATTTCAACACCTCGGGAGCCTAAAACATACTCGCCCTCGGTGTTTTCACGGAAGAATGTCCAGTCGATGTCATCTTCGGGAACCGAAACGGGACGAACGTTGGCATAAAGGTCAAGTTCCCTTCTCATTGCAACGTTGGCACTCTCAAGCGTGCCGCCTTTAAGTGTGGTTGTGGGAGCCTTTAAAATTACGTTACAAGCCTTAATCTCGGCTAAAACATCATCGGGGATAGCCTTATTATGGGCAATTCTGTTTTCGATGGTAAGACCCTCAATGGTGCGGATTTCAACCTTTCCGGCTTCAATCTCTTTCTTAAGAATAAACTCCAAAACTCTAACGGATTCGGCTGAAATTATGGGACCTATTCCGTCGCCGCCGCAAACACCGATAATAATTTTATCTAACTTCTTATAGTCGGTGAAGGCTGTATCCTTTTCCATTTTTCTTTGCCTTGCAATTTGTTCCTCTAAAATAGTTCTGAATTGATCAACTGCATTATTTACATAGTTTTCCATAATAATTATCCTTTCTTTGTAAAACTCAGCAAACCGCCGGCTTTAAGTATTTCTTTTTGTCTTTCGGTGAAAGAGCAACTAAGTGCAAAACTCTCGCCGGTAGTTTCGTTTGTTAAGGTAATCTCGCCCTTGTCCATACCCTCAAACACATTTGAAAGGGTCAATTTATCGCCTTGATTCAGTTTATCGTAATCCTCGGGATTTTTAAAGGTTAAGGGCATAATGCCTGCATTTATAAGGTTTGCAACATGGATACGGGCAAAACTCTTGGTGATAACCGCACGAACACCTAAATACATAGGAACAAGCGCTGCGTGTTCACGGGAGGAGCCTTGACCGTAGTTGCTGCCGCCCACAATAATGCTTCTGCCCAAAGCCTTTGCTCTTTCGGGAAATGAAGTATCACAAACGCCGAAGCAGAACTGTGAAAGATGGGGAATATTTGAACGGTAGGGGAGAATTTTAGCACCCGCAGGCATAATATGGTCGGTGGTGATGTTATCTCCAACCTTTAATGCCAATTCTGCGGTTAAACTGTCCTCCTGAGGAATTTCTGTTGGGAAAGGTTTAATGTTGGGACCTCTCAGCACCTCTAAATCCTTTGCTTCCTCTTCGGTTGCAGGAGCGATAACCGCACTGTCGTCTACCTTAAATGTGTCGGGCATTGTGATTTCGGGCATTTCCCCTAAAGTACGGGGGTCGGTGATATAGCCTGTTATAGCGGCGGCAACGGCGGTTTCGGGGGAAACTAAGTATACCTGACCGTCGGCGGTACCGCTTCTGCCCTCAAAGTTTCTGTTAAATGTACGAAGTGACACACCCGCGGAGTTGGGGGAGAATCCCATACCGATACAAGGTCCGCAGGCACACTCAAGAAGTCTCGCTCCGCTGGCAAGTATATCGGTTAATGCACCGCACTCAGAAAGCATTGACAAAACCTGTTTGGATCCGGGAGAAATAGAAAGGCTGACACTGGGGTCAATAACTTTTCCCTTAAGTAGGGCGGCCACCTTTAACATATCTAAAAGGGAAGAGTTGGTGCAGGAGCCGATGCAAACCTGGTCAACCTTTGTGCCATTTAAACTCTCAACCGTAACAATATTGTCAGGACTGTGGGGGCAGGCAATAAGGGGTTTTAATTCGCTCAAGTTAATGTTGATGACCTTGTCGTAAACTGCGTCGGGGTCACTGGAAAGTTCCACATAGTCCTCGCCTCTGCCCTCGGCTTCCAAGAAAGCCTTGGTGATTTCATCGGAGGGGAAGATTGAGGTTGTAGCACCCAGTTCGGTACCCATATTGGTAATGGTGGCACGCTCGGGAACGGAGAGGGTTTTAATGCCTTCGCCTCCCCATTCGATAATGGCACCGACACCGCCTTTAACGGATAAAATTCTTAAAATTTCAAGGCTTACGTCCTTGGCTGTCACAAAGGGATTTAATTTACCCGTAAGGTTAACCTTATACATTTTAGGCATTGTAATGTAGTATGCGCCGCCGCCCATGGCAACTGCAACGTCGAGACCGCCAGCACACATGGCAAGCATACCGATCCCGCCGCCTGTGGGGGTGTGGGAGTCGGAGCCTATAAGGGTTTTTCCCGGTTTTCCGAAACGCTCTAAATGTACCTGGTGGCAAATACCGTTACCGGGGCGGGAAAAATAAATACCGTGCTTTTTACAAACAGACTGAATATATCTGTGGTCGTCGGCATTTTCAAAGCCCGACTGCAATGTGTTGTGGTCAATATAAGCCACACTCTTTTCGGTTTTAACCCTTTTCAGCCCCATGGTTTCAAACTCAAGATATGCCATAGTTCCTGTGGCATCCTGAGTCAGAGTTTGGTCGATTTTAAGAGCAACTTCGCTTCCAACGGTCATTTCCCCCGAAAGCATATGTGCCTTAATAATTTTTTGTGCAATAGTAAGTCCCATTTTGATTATCCTTTCTTTATATGGTTATATGCATTTTCAATGTGTTCCAAAACGGTTTTCGCCGCTAAATCCTCGTCACGGGAAGCAATAGCCTCGTAAACCTTGCGGTGTTCCAATACGGATTCCGTGGCTCTGCTTTTGCTTTGAAGGGACGCTCTGCGGTACTTTTGAATTTTTCTGTGCAGAGGCACCAATGTGTCATAAAACACGGTACTGCCTGTTAATTTATAAAGTATGCGGTGGAACTTATTGTCCATATACTTTACGTGTTCGGTGTCCGCTTTTGTGACATAAAACTCTTGAAGTTCCAAGGTTTCTTTAAGTTCAGCCAACTGCTCGTCGGTGTGGTTTTTCGCCGCCATTGACGCCGCCAAACATTCCAACTGCTTACGAATCAGGAAAATATCTTCTAAATCCTTTTCGGAAATGCCGATAACAATGCTTCCTTTTCCGCTTTCTTCAATTAAATGTTCTTGTTCGAGCCGTCTTAAAGCCTCCCTTATGGGGGTGCGGCTAACACCCAGTTCAGCACTTAACTTGCTCTCGGTGATAATCTCGCCACGCTCGTATTTTCCGCTTAGAATATCACGTTCAATGTGTTCAAATACCTGATCGGCAAGGGAGACTGTTTTATGTGTAAGCATTAGAATTCTCCTCCCGAAAGTTCAGTGATTTTGTTTTCCAACTCGATGTCTGAAAGTGCGGTTTGTCTGCCGTCTTCATACTCCTTATCAACCCATTCTTTTAGGGCAATAACCAAGGGGTGCTTTTTGTCGATGGTTTTTTCGCCCTTAAGTTGATAGTTGTTGTTAATCCAATAGGCAATTCCCGCAAGACCGCTGGTTTTACTAACCGAAACGGAAGCAGGTCTGTTAAGAATTTTATCGGTATTGAAGATATTGTAAATTTCCTCGTCCTTTAAAAGTCCGTCGGCGTGAATACCTGCCCTTGTAACGTTAAAGTTCTTGCCCACAAAGGGGGTCATAGGCGGAATTTTATAACCGATTTCGTTTTTAAAGTATTCGGCAATTTCGGTAATTGCGGTAGTGTCTATACCGTCTAAGGAACCCCTTAAAGAGGCATATTCCATAATCATAGCCTCCAGCGGCACATTGCCCGTTCGCTCTCCTATACCCAAAAGGGAACAGTTAACGGCAGAGGCTCCGTATAACCAAGCGGTGGTGGCGTTTGCAACCGATTTGTAAAAATCGTTGTGACCGTGCCATTCTAACATTTCGCTGGGCACATCGGAATAGTGCTGAAGTCCGTAAATAATACCCGGCACACTTCGGGGCAACGCCACCTCGCTGAAAGGCACACCGTAACCCATAGTGTCGCAAGCACGGATTCTAACGGGAATTCCCGCATCTTTGGACATTTTCATAAGTTCGTTAACAAAAGGAACAACGAAACCGTAGAAATCCGCCCTTGTTATATCCTCCAAATGGCAACGGGGCATAACTCCTGCTTCAAAAGCCTGGGCAACGGCGGCTAAATAACCCTCCATAGCCTCTTTACGGGTCTTTTTAAGTTTTTTGAAAATGTGATAGTCGCTGCAGGAAACCAAAATTCCCGTCTCTCTGATACCTAAATCTTTAACAAGTTTGAAGTCTTCTTTATTTGCCCTAATCCAGGTTGTGATTTCGGGGAATTTAAGCCCCAGCGACTGACATTCCTCCAATGCCTTTCGGTCCTTCTCACTGTAAACAAAAAACTCGGTTTGGCGGATAATTCCGTAGGGACCGCCTAATTTGGACATCAATTTATAAAGATCGACTATTTGTTTAACACTGTAGGGCTCAACCGACTGCTGACCGTCACGCAAGGAAGTATCGGTAATCCAGATTTCCTCCGGCATACCCATGGGCACTCTTCTGTGGTTAAAGGAAATTTTCGGTATTTCATCGTAAGGATAAAGGTCTCGGTATAAATTCGGCTCCTCTACGTCCTGCAAAGAATACTTGTATTTTTTCTGTTCCAGTAGGTTGGTCTTGTTTGACAGTTCTAACATATCCTCACCTCAATTGTATACAATTATACAATATAAAGTATTCAATGTCAATAAAAGAGTTAAAATAAAAACGAAAACTCCCGAAAGGGAGTTTGAGTGTGTAGATAAAGCCTGTTCTCGGCCCCCTGTCAAGGGAACTATCTCGGCTCCGCTAATTACAGTGGGTCAAGGGTGAAACCCTTGTCGTTGGGGGTTGCGGGTTGCCGGTGGCAACCTCTAAGCGAATGCTTAGAAGCACCGACCGAGGCGGGAGCCGAGACGGAATTGTAGGATTGCAATTTTTTAGTTTTTATCACACTTGTCTTTCAATTGGCGAAGCCACGCTTGAAAGACTTTGAGTAGAGGCTTTACTCCCGACAATTCAAAGGGGGAATCGAAATCCCCCTTTAAAGGCGAATCTTTCCGCCCTTTCTTTTCG
>JAZNOA010000038.1:0-7333 GCA_045580545.1 Acutalibacteraceae bacterium
CTTTGATGATTTCAAAAAGCAATTAGCTGTTCGTCAACGCCAATACAACAATTTCCCTATGCGTCCCCTCAACTGGCGCTCACCAAAACACATCTTGTTCGCTTTCCCTAATGTGTAACACATCATTGACAAACCTACAAAAAAATAAATGTAAAAGAATTTGGGCGTAATTTTAAAAAAATTGTAAATTGTTGTTGAAAATTAGAGGTAATTAGTATATACTATAACTTGTAGTAATTTTAAACTTAAGTGTACTATATATTTACTTTGGAGGCATCAAAAATGTTTAAGAAAATTTTAGGTTTAGCACTTTGCTTATGTCTTTGTCTGCCTTTTGCAGGTTGCGGGAAAAATAAGGATATTACGGTTGAAAGTTCTAACTCTTCTGTGGAATCTTCAAAATCCGATACATATATAAATACTTTGACCGGTGAGGACGGTTTAGATAAAGAAACCGCAATGCAGCGTCCCGTTGCAATTATGGTTAACAATATAAGCATTGCGCAACCTGTTCAAACAGGACTTAACAAAGCCGATATTGTTTATGAAACCGAGGTTGAGGGCGGTATTACCCGTCTAATGGCGGTTTATAAAGATTTCAAAAACGCTTCTCAGGTGGGAACAGTTCGCTCCTGCCGTTATGTTTATATTGATTTGGCTGCAGGTCACGATGCTATGTATGTTTATCACGGCATTGACGAAGAGCATGCCGCACCTCATATCGGTGCCGTTAAAAGTTTGGTTTTAGGCACCAATAACGGCGGAGTCAGAGTTTCCAACGGACTTGCAAGTGAACATACTTTGTATGCTAACTGCGATAAGTTCTGGGAAAGCATTGTTAAAACAGGAAATTCAACCTTAAGTGAGGAAGCAAAACCCTGGCAGAATTTTGCTGAAGACGGTGAGGACGTTAAACTCGGAAATACTGCAAACACCGTAACAGTTCCTTTCTCTGCTTCTTATAAAACTACATTTAAGTATAATGCCGAAACGGGAAAATATACAAGATACTTCGGTGAAACACTTCGTAAAGATTACAAGAGCGGCGAAACCACCGAGGTTAAGAATGTGTTTGTACTAAACACTACCATAGGAAATATGTCTCCCTGCAAGGATGCGGCAAAGGGTAAGAGTGCACATAAAAACGTAAGCCTTACTTCGGGCAGCGGTTACTATATCGTTAACGGTACATACACTAAGATTAACTGGTCTAAGGGAAGTGCCACCGACTCCTTTAAATTCACAAATGAGGACGGTTCGGCTCTTACGGTTAACCCCGGAAATTCTTGGGTTTGCATAGCAGACAGTTCTAATTCCCAACCTGTTATCTCTTAAATTCAATATTAAAAGGAGTTGTCGCTCTTGACAACTCCTTTATTTAATGCTTAATTTCCCTTTGCTCGTCAAGGGAGAGGTAGAAGGAGGGGATAAATTCCTTCAGGAATATATCTGCCTCGGGGCAGTTCATATTTTTAATAGATTTAAGGGTTGAGTTGTTGGCAACTTCAAACTCTTTATTCCCCATATTAAGTTCTTCAATGCACTTTATAAGGGCAGAAATCTTGTCCGCCGCTTTAACAAGTCGCCTGGTTTCGGGATCGGGGTTATAGATTTTGTGAAAATCCGCTTTAAAATCCTCAGGCAACATTTCGGTCAACTGAATTTCGGCAGTCTCCTCAATTTTCTTATAAGCCGATTTAATATCCTCGTTATAATATTTAATGGGGGTGGGCATATCTCCTGTGATAATTTCACTGCTATCGTGAAATATTGCAACAACACTAACGAAGTTAGGGTCTGCATTCCCCCTCAGACGGTTGCGGTTTATAAGGGCCAAAGCGTGGGCAATTTGTGCCACTTCCAAGGAATGTTCACTCAAATTTTCCTGACGTGTATTCCGCATAAGTCCCCAACGGAATATATTCTTCATTCGGGACATAATAGCATAAAAGTGATTAGGCAAGATAAAAACTCCTTTCTGTCACAATGTGTTGAATATTATAACATTTAATGGTATAATATTCAATAGAACTTTTAAAAAAGGATATAAAGTTATGAATTTTTCATCTGCAAAGGCAATGCTTATTAAAGGTCAAAAAGAAAAAAGACTGTCAACCTTTTTAATCGCCCTATTGGTTGCGTCGGCTATCTTTGTGCCTTATATGGTAATGAGCGAGGGGTATTTTATTTTCTACGGGGACTTTAACGTTCAGCAAATACCCTTTTATCAGGAATGCCATAGGGCTATAAGGTCGGGGGAGATCTTCTGGAATTGGAACACAGATCTGGGGGCAAACTTCATAGGGTCATACAGTTTTTATCTTTTAGGCAGCCCCTTTTTTTGGCTGACGCTTCCTTTTCCCAACAGTTTTGTGCCATATTTAATGGGACATTTGCTAATACTCAAATTTGCCTTTGCGGCTCTTACGGGTTATATGTATATCAGGCGGTTTACAAGAACGCCGCAAGCCGCCCGTTTGGGAGGTATACTTTATGCCTTTTCGGGTTTTAGTGTTTATAATATCTTTTTTAATCATTTCCACGAGGCTATAATATTCTTCCCCCTGTTACTGCTCAGTATGGAACTGCTCTTGACCGAAAACAAGCGGGGATATTTTGCCTTGGCGGTTTTCATTTGTGCTCTTTCAAACTACTTTTTCTTCTTCGGAATGGTAGTGTTTTCGGTAATTTACTATATTGTAAGACTTTGCTCGGGTGCAATTAAATTCAGATTTAAGAGTTTTTTGACTTTGGGATTCGAGTCGGTTTTAGGACTTGCAATGTCGGCAATTTTACTCCTGCCCGCCATACTCGCCATTACGGATAATTACAGAGTGTCGGACTTTTTGACTGGATGGGACGCTATAATGTACGGCAAGGAGCAGATATATGCCAATATACTTCAGTGCTTCTTCTTTCCGCCCGATATTCCCGCCCGACCTGTATTCTTCCCGAATGCCGATGTTAAGTGGTCATCTCTTGGAGGTTGGTTGCCGATTTTCAGTATGGTCGGTCTTTTTACAGGTTTTAAGTTAAAAAAGAAAAGTTGGCTTTCAAGACTTTTGGGAATTTGCATTTTTATGTCTCTGGTTCCGATTTTAAACAGTGCTTTTTATGCCTTTAACTCAAGTTACTACGCCCGATGGTTTTATATGCCTGTTTTAATGATCTGCCTTATGACGGTCATTTTGGCGGAGGACAAGGAAACCGACTGGTCTTTCGGTTATAAGTGGGTTTTCGGTATTACCTTGGCGGTAAGTCTTGTTATCGGTCTTTTCCCGCAAAAGAATTCTGACGGCACATACACGTTCGGTCTTTATACCAAAAGTGACGACAATTTATATGCCGTAAGATTTTTTATAGCGGTTATGATTGCAATAATGTCCCTTGTGGTGTTGGGACTTATTTTGAAAATCCGCAAAAGGGATATAGGATTGTTTTTCAAAACCGCCTTGCCCTGCGTTTGCGTGGTTGCCGTTATTTACGGAAATGTGTTCATCGTCAGCGGCAGAGCCCATTCCTATAATATTAAGGATGTGGTTATTGACAGTTTGATTGAGGGTGAGGTTGACTTAGGCGACCAAAGTCAGTTCAGGGTAGACACATACGACGGGGTGGACAATACCTCTATGTATTTAGGGTTACCGGGAATAAACGCTTTCCATTCGGTGGTTCCCGCCTCTGTTTTTGAATTTTACGATTTTGTGGGGGTTGAAAGAAGTGTGGGAAGCCGTCCCGAAACCGATATTCCTGCTTTAAGACCCCTTTTGTCGGTGAAATACTTGCTTAACCGAATTGACGGAAAGGATTTTATAGACAGCGAAACCAGAGAAACCCAAATGCCCGACTACAGTTATGTCAAGACCGAGAGTGGGTATTATATATACGAAAACGAAAACTATATACCCTACGGTTTTTCTTATGATTATTATATGGATTACGATTTCTGCAAGGACTATACTGCCAAAAACCGTCCTGCGTTAATGCTAAAAGCAATGCTTTTAACCGATGAACAGATTGAAAAATACGGGTATATGTTTGAGGGCGAACTTCTTAGAACAGATGTTGATTTGTCCTATGAATCCACCGCTTTGGACTCTTATGAAAGGGCAGTTACTTCGGCATACAGTTTTAAAACCGATGCTAAGGGCTTTACCGCCGCCGTTACAAGAGAAAAGGACAGTCTTGTTTTCTTCTCAGTGCCCTATGACGAGGGTTGGAGTGCCACGGTTAACGGAAATAAGACCGCCGTTGAAAAGGTGAATTCCGGATTTATGGCGGTTAAGGTCGGTGCGGGGGACAGCGTTATCCGTTTCGAATACACCACCCCCGGACTTAAAACGGGAATTATAATATCGTTAATATCTTCCGCCGTTTTCCTCATATATATTATTGTATTTTTAATATCAAAACGCAATGAAAAAATCAAAGTTGATTACCCTGAGGGAGATAGGCTTTTAGAGGAATGGAAATCTCAAATTATTTCCGAGGAAAATGAGCAGTTTGAGGAAGATGCTCCAAAGCCAAGCATATTGGATTTTGAAACCGAAGATTTAAAGAGAGAAATCAAAAGTAATTTTGACGGCGGATTTATAATAAATACCGATATTGATGATGAGGATTAGAATACAAAATTTTATGTATTTAACAAAAACCTATTGACAAAATACAAAATTCAACATATTATTTTGTTATAACAATTTGATACAAACTTTATAAGTTTAGTATTTCAGGAGGATTATTTATGGTATTTGAAAAAATTAAAAAGATGTTGGCAGACCAACTTGATGTTGACGAATCTGAACTTACAATGGAAACAAACATTGCCAAGGATTTGGACGCTGACAGTTTGGATGTTGTTGAGTTGCTTATGACCATCGAGGATGAATTCAGCATTGAAATTCCCGATGAGGAAATTGATAATATAAGAACAATCGGTGAGTTAACCGAGTATATTCAAAACAATATGTAAAAAAAGAAAGTCGGAAGCCATAAACTTTCGACTTTTTTAATTATTGACACTGTGATGAAAACCGTAACTTTCTTTAGTGAGGGGTTGGAATGAAAAACCTTGGTCTATGAGTCCCCGTATAATTTCGGGCAAGGCATCCACTGTGGTGGTTTTTGCCGCCGCATCGTGCATAAGTACACAAATGGAGTTTTTGTTTTTCGCTCCCTGTAAAACATTGTTGGCAATTTTTGAGGCACTGAGTTTCCCCGAAGCGTCCCCTGAGTCAACATTCCAGTCAAAGTAGGTGTATCCTTGTTTCGCAACTCCCTCGGTAGAGGTTAAATAACTCATAATTCCCGGGGAATACTGCTTACTGACCTTATTACTTCCGCCACCCGGAAAACGCATAACATAAGATTTAATTCCGATAATAGACTCTACCTTGCTTGAAATTGCGTTTAAATCGTTATAGTATGCATCCACACTACTGTAAAGATTAGCGTAATTGTGGGAAGAGGTATGAAGCCCTACGGTATGCCCGTCGGCGTGTATTTGGCTGATGTAGTCAATTTTGGTTTGGGCGTTATCTACAACAAAAAAAGTTGCTTTAATATTTGAGGCTCTAAGAATTTCTAAAATTCTCAGGGTATTATTCGTCGGCCCGTCATCAAAGGTCAGATAGCAAATCTTACCTGTGGGCTGGGGATTTTGGGGAGCGGCGGTCAGGTTGTCAACCGCCGTATTTTTTGCCGCTTCCTTTTTGGCTTTCAGTTCGGTTATTTCTTTTTTAAGTTGAGCGTTTTCACTTTCCAACTTAGATTTTTCGTTTTCCAACTGAGATTTTGCCTGTTTTTCACCTTCAAGTTGAGACTGGGTTTCTTTTAACCTTGCTTCAAGTTCTGCGTTTGCTTCGGTTTGCTGTTCAATGGTGGTTTGCTTGTGCTTTATTTCTTCATTTGCCTTTTTAAGGTCATTGTTTTTGCCGATGAACCCTAAAACAAATGCCGCCAATGCCAAACTTAAAAAAACGGCAGTGCCCACCAAAATGTAATCCTTTGCTTTCCTTGTCAAAATAACACCTCCTCATGCTATATATGATTTATTGTATCATATATTTGCCATATTATATATTACAAATAATTACAAAATTTTTCTTGTTTCGACAATACATAAAAAACTGTTGATAATTAAATTTTAAGATGTTATAATATTAAAAAATGATTAAGGAGAGGATTTTTTGATGAATAATATCGTTATCACAAGTGACAGTACCAGCGATTTAAGTTCTGAACTTCGTCAGCGTTATAATATAAGTATTTTACCCTTGGGTGTTACCTTGGGTGGTAAGGTTTATAAAGACGGTGTTGATATAACACCTGATGATATTTATGCTCACCACGATAAAACAGGGGAGTTGCCTAAAACCACCGCCGCCAATGTTGATGAATTTTATAATTTCTTCAAGAAGTTTGCGGATGAGGGAAAAACCGTTATCCATTTTGATATCAGTTCCGGTATGTCTTCTACCTTTAACAATGCAAGAATTGCCGCCGAGGAATTTGAAAATATTTATGTTATAGATTCAGCCAACCTTTCAACAGGTATGGGGCTTCTTGTTGTTGCCGCCGCCGAAATGGTTAATGAGGGACTGGAGGCAGAGGAGATCGTCGCCAAAATCAATGATATGGTTCCGAAGGTGGATGCTTCATTTGTTATTGACAATCTCGAATACCTCTATAAGGGCGGCAGATGTTCGGCTCTTGCGGCATTCGGTGCCAATATGCTTAAACTAAAACCTTGTATTGAGGTTAAAAACGGTGCTATGGGAGTTAGCAGGAAATACAGAGGAAGGTATGCCGATGTGCTTAAAACCTATGTCAGTGAACGCCTCGGTGACGGCAGTGATATTGACAACAGCCGTGTATTTGTCACCCATGCCGGTTGCGACGAGGAGGTTGTTAAGCAGGTGGTTGAGCAGGTTAAAGAGGCGGGAATTTTTAAGGAGGTTTTCCTCACCCGTGCCGGTTGTACCGTTTCCTCCCACTGCGGAGCAAATACCTTAGGTGTTCTCTTTATTAGAAAATAAAAATTGAAATTCAAGGTATAAAAAAATCAGGCACTCCAAACGGGGTGCCTTTTTGCTTGTCGAAAGGCTTTTATGCGTTTCGACATTCTATAGTCATTATAAATATTGAGGGTCGTCGGAAACCGCCGAAGTCGGATCGTAGCCATGTCGTTCTGTGAGCCAAGGAGTTGTGTGATGAAATTGTCTTCCTAAGACCGCTTGGCCTCCGACTTGTGCCTTTTTGCTTGTCGAAAGGCTTTTATGCGTTTCGACATTCTATAGTCATTATAAATATTGAGGGTCGTCGGAAACCGCCG
>JAZNOA010000039.1:0-9393 GCA_045580545.1 Acutalibacteraceae bacterium
GGCGAAAAGAAAGGGCGGAAAGATTCGCCTTTAAAGGGGGATTTCGATTCCCCCTTTGAATTGTCGGGAGTAAAGCCTCTACTCAAAGTCTTTCAAGCGTGGCTTCGCCAATTGAAAGACAAGTTTGATAAAACTAAAAAAAAGCAGTCCGACAATTCCAACCCCCCGAACGACAAGGGTTTCACCCTTGACCCACTGTAATTGCGGAACCGAGATAGTTTCATCGAAAGGGGAAGCCTAAAACAGACTTTTTCGACATTTTGACCCCGTTTTTTCAGAAAACGGGGTTTTGTTTTTTGTATAGTTGTTTTTAGTAAAAATCATCAAAAAAACGGTAAATTTTTGTTGACAAATTGGGTAATTTAGGTTAGAGTATAATTATCTGATTGTGTGCCGTAATAATCGGTATTTTGCGGCACAAGAAAACTTATTGAGGTTTTGTCTCAGTCGGAAGAAGGCTTAGAGTTGGTTTACGATATTCTCCACCAGACCACATACCCCTCTTTCGGGCATCAAATAGTCGGCAGAGACGCAACCACCGCTTGGGAGCAATGGTATCACCTTCGCGGTATGATGACCTGCTCACATTCAATGTTTGTGGGGCTTGGTGCCGATTTCTATAAGGTATTTGCAGGAATTGTGAATGCCGAGAATATGTATAAAAAGGTTTATATCAAACCCATGGCACCCGAAAAAATGACCTATGTTAACTGCAGTTTAGATACACAAAGAGGTTTATATGAGGTTAACTGGGAAAAGGTGAAGGGCGAATTTAAACTGCGTGTTAAAATCCCTGCAAACTGTTCGGCAATTATTGAAATGCCCAACGGAGAAAAAACCGAAATCGGCAGCGGTGAATATGAATTCTAATTGTTAATTTAAGTGGGCGTGGCACTTTTAAAAAAACCGCAAATATATTTAAAGGAAGAGAACAAATGAAATTCGGACATTTTGATGACGCAAGAAAAGAGTATGTAATCGAAACCCCCAATACCCCATATCCCTGGATAAACTATTTGGGATATAAGGATTTCTTTACCATGATTTCCAACACCGGCGGCGGTTACAGTTTCTTTAAGGATGCAAGACTGAGAAGAATCACCCGTTTCCGTTATAACAACGTTCCCATGGACGACGGCGGTAAGTATTTCTACATTAAGGACGGGGACACGGTTTGGACTCCCGGCTTTAGACCGGTTAAAACTCCCCTTGATAAATACGAGTGCCGTCACGGTATGGGTTACACCGTTATTCACGGTGAGAAAAACGGACTTTCCGCCGACTGCACATATTTCGTTCCCATGGATTTTGCGGGCGAAATTCACAAGGTAGAACTTACCAATAATTCTAACGAAACAAAGGAAATTGACCTTCATTCATTTATTGAGTTTTCTCTTTGGGACGGTCTTGATGACCAAACCAACTATCAGCGTAACCTGTCTGTGGGCGAGGTTGAGGTTGAGGGTAATGTGGTTTACCACAAGACTGAGTACAGAGAGAGAAGAAACCACTTCTCTTTCTACAGCGTTAATGAGGACATTTCCGGTTTCGATACCGACAGAGAAGATTTCTTAGGAATTTACAACGGCTATGACCGCCCTGCAACCGTATTTGATAAGGCTCCCACCAACTCCATTGCCGTTGGTTGGGCTCCCTGTGCATCCCACTATTTAAAACTCACCTTAAAACCGGGAGAGAGCAAGGCTTACATATTTGTTTTAGGCTATGTTGAAAACGAGCAGGACAAGAAGTGGACTGCCCTTAATGTTATCAATAAAGAAAATGCATATAAAATGATTGCTCAGTTTGACACGGTGGAGAAGGCTGACAAGGCTTTACAGGAACTGAAAGATTACTGGGACGAACTTCTCAGCACCTACACAATTGAGAGTAATGATGAAAAACTTGACAGAATGGTTAACATTTGGAACCAGTACCAAACAATGATTACCTTTAATATGTCAAGAAGTGCTTCCTATTTTGAAAGCGGTATCGGCAGAGGTATGGGCTTTAGAGACAGTAACCAAGACCTTTTGGGCTTCGTTCATCTTGACCCCGTTCGTTCAAGAGAGCGTCTTTTGGACCTTGCCGCTACCCAGATGGTTGACGGCGGTGCTTACCACCAGTATCAGCCCCTTACCAAAAAAGGCAATAACGAAATCGGCGGAAACTTCGGCGATGACCCCATGTGGCTTGTGGCTGCCGCTGCGGCTTACATTAAGGAAACAGGGGACACAGATGTTCTTAAAGAAATGGTTCCTTTTGACAATAAAGAAGAATTGGCGGACACTTTGTTTGAACACTTAAAGCGTTCTTTCTACCACGTTGTTAATAATAAGGGACCCCATAATTTGCCCCTTATCGGCAGAGCAGACTGGAACGACTGCTTGAACCTTAACTGTATGTCGAATACAGTAGGAGAAAGTTTCCAATGCACCGAACACGGCGACGGCAAGGTTGCAGAAAGTCTTATGATTGCAGGTCAGTTTGTTTACTACGGCAGAGATTTTGTTAAATTGGCTGAACTTATGGGCAAAACCGATGAAGCAGAAACCGCCAAAAAGCATATTGCCGATATGGAAAAGGCCGTTATGGAACACGGTTGGGACGGCGAATGGTTTATTCGTGCTTATGATTATAAGAGCAGACCTTTGGGCTCACATAAATGTGAAGACGGTAAAATATTTATCGAATCTCAGGGCTGGTGTACCATGGCAGAAATCGGAAAAGAAGAGGGTATGCCCATTAAAGCACTTGACAGTGCTTGGAAATATCTTAACACCCCCTACGGTTTCGTGCTTTTAGACCCGCCTTACAGCAGATTTAACCCCGAAATCGGTGAAATCGGCTCCTTTATTCCGGGATACAAGGAAAACGGCGGTGTATTCTGCCACAACAATCCTTGGATTGTTTGTGCCGAAACCATTGCCCGCAGAGGCGACAAGGCATTTGAGATTTACAAGAAAACCGCTCCCGCATACATTGAGGATATAAGTGAAATTCACCGCTTGGAGCCTTATGTTTATGCACAGATGGTTGCCGGTAAGCCACAGTACGCCAAGAAACCCGGCGAGGCTAAAAACTCCTTCTTAACAGGTACTGCCGCTTGGAATTTTGTTGCGGTTTCTCAGTTTATTTTAGGTATCAGACCCACTTATGACGGTCTTATGGTTGACCCCTGCTGTGCAAGTGATATGGAATTCACCGTTACCCGTAAATTCAGAGGCAACACCTTTATAATTGATGTTAAGAACCCCAACAAGGTTTGCTGCGGCGTTTCCAAGATGATTGTTGACGGCAAAGAGGTTGAGGGCAACGTTCTTAAGGCAACTGCCGAGGGTGACGTTCATAAGGTTGAAATTATTTTAGGGGAATAATAATGGAACTTAAAAATTTAAAAATAAACTTTTTGGGTGACAGTATTACAGAGGGTCATGGTTCATCTTCGCCGGAAAATTGCTATGTTAGCAAGGTTGCTGAGTATACAGGTGCCCTTTGCAGAAACTACGGCATCGGAGGCACCAGAATCGCAAGGCAACAAGAACCTTCGGAAATAGCCCAATTTGATTTTGACTTTTGCCAAAGAGTTGCGGATATGGACCCTGATGCAGATGTGGTAATCGTGTTCGGAGGTACCAACGATTACGATCACGGCGACGCACCCATAGGAGAATTTGCCGACCGCACGCCCGATACATTCTACGGTGCACTTCACACCCTCTATACTTCTCTTATTGAAAAGTATTCTGACAGTTATATTATTGTTATAACACCGCTTCACCGTATCGATGAGGATGTAATTCACCCGTGTAAAGGCGGTGTGAAAGCCCCCTTAAAGAAATATGTGGAGATTATCCGTGAGGTTGCGGAGTATTATTCTCTCCCCATTATCGACCTCTACGCTATGAGCGGAATGCAACCCGAAATTCCCATTATAAAGGAAAAGTTTATGGCGGACGGACTGCACCCCACAGATTTAGGTCACAAGATTATTGCCAAAAAGGTTGTAGCATTTTTGAAGAACACTGTGATTTAAGGTTTTTATAGGTATTTAAAAGGCTTATTGTTTGTGGTTTTTATCACCTGCAATAAGCCTTTTTATTTGAAAAAATCATTTACTTTATAAAAAAAATAACATATAATATATGTGATTTAGTTTTTGAGGTGATTTTTTTGGCAAATGATAAGTTGATAATAAAAGGTGCCAATGAAAATAATTTAAAAAATGTCAGTTTGGAAATTCCGAGGGACAAGTTGGTTGTTTTCACAGGGCTTTCGGGAAGCGGAAAGTCTTCCTTGGCTTTTGACACTATTTATGCCGAGGGTCAAAGAAGATATGTGGAGTCCCTTTCCTCCTATGCCCGCCAGTTTTTGGGGCAGATGGAAAAACCCAATGTTGATACCATTGAGGGACTTTCTCCCGCCATATCCATAGACCAAAAAACCACCTCGAAAAATCCCCGTTCAACCGTGGGAACGGTCACCGAGATTTACGATTATCTCCGTCTTTTATATGCCCGTGTGGGTGTGCCCCACTGTCCCGTTTGCGGAAAGGAAATCAGTCAGCAAACCACCGACCAAATTGTTGACGTTATAATGAAACTGCCTGAGGGAAGCAAAATTCAAATACTTTCCCCCGTTGTTAAAAACCGAAAGGGCGAACACCTTAAAGAACTGGAAAATCTCAGAAAATCGGGCTATTCAAGGGTTCGTATTGAAGGAAACATTTATGATTTATCCGAAGAAATTAAATTGGATAAAAACAAAAAGCATTTCATTGAGGTTATCGTTGACCGACTTGTTATAAAGGCGGACATTGTTTCCCGCTTGACCGACAGTATAGAAACCGCCGTTGCTTTGTCGGGCGGTCTAGTGGCTGCAGACGTTATCGGCGGGGAAGAACTTCAGTTTTCCCAGACCTATGCCTGCGACGAGCACGGAATAAGCATACCGGAACTTACCCCCACTATGTTTTCCTTTAATAATCCAATGGGTGCCTGCCCCGTGTGTACGGGTCTGGGCAGTTTTAAGAAAATCGACCCTCGGCTTATTATAAATGATGAGAATAAATCTTTGATGGACGGTTGCATAAAAGCCATGGGCTGGGGCGTTAATTCTTGGTTTAACCCCGATGCGGGAAGCATTGCCCAAATGTATTACAAAGGCATTGCCGACCATTACGGATTTGACGTTAATACCCCTTGGAAAGATATTCCCAAAGAGGGCAAAGATGCCGTGCTTTACGGTACGGGGGAAACAAGACTCAAACTCCACCGCAACACCGATTTCGGAGGCGGCACATACAATGCACCCTTTGAGGGGATTATAAACAACCTTGAAAGGCGGTATAAGGAAACAAACAGCGAATATGCCCGTGCGGAATATGAAAGTTATATGCTGGAAAGCAGTTGTCCCGAATGCGGGGGAGCAAGGCTTAAACCCGAATACTTGGCGGTGACCGTTGGCGGTAAAAATATTAAAGAATTCTGCGATATGTCGGTCACAGAAGAACTGCAGTTTATTGAAACCCTTAAGTTCGGCGAGAGGGACAGTATGATTTCCGCTCCCATTTTAAAGGAAATTAAAGAAAGGCTTACATTTTTGCAGAGTGTGGGCTTAGGTTACCTTGACCTATCCCGCTCGTCGGGTACACTGTCGGGCGGAGAAAGTCAGAGAATCAGACTTGCCACCCAAATAGGTTCCTCTCTTATGGGGGTTTTGTATATCCTGGACGAGCCCAGTATCGGTCTGCATCAAAGGGATAACGAAAGGCTTATTTCCACCTTGAAAAGACTCCGTGATTTAGGCAACACCGTTATTGTGGTGGAACACGATGAGGATACCATGCGTGAGGCGGATTGGATTGTGGATATAGGTCCGGGTGCCGGTATTCACGGGGGCGAGGTTGTCTTTTCAGGAGACCTTGAGTCCCTTAAAAAATGCAAAGAGTCAATTACCGGCGACTATTTAACCGGACGCAAAAAAATTCCCGTTCCAAAGGTCAGACGCAAAGGCAACGGAAACTTTTTAACCGTTAAGGGGGCGGCGGAAAACAACCTTAAAAATATAAATGTTAAAATCCCTCTCGGCACCTTTACCTGCGTAACAGGTGTTTCGGGAAGCGGAAAATCTTCCTTTGTTAACGATATTCTTTATAAGGTTTTGGCAAACAAGTTAAATAATGCAAAAACCGTTGCGGGAAAATATAAGTCGGTTGAGGGAATTGAAAACCTTGATAAGGTAATCAACATTGACCAGTCCCCCATTGGCAGAACACCCCGCTCCAACCCCGCCACATACACAGGCGTTTTCACCGATATCAGAGAACTTTTTGCCTCCACTAAGGACGCTAAGATGCACGGATACAATGCCGGCAGATTTTCCTTTAATGTTAAAGGAGGAAGATGTGAGGCCTGCCAAGGCGACGGAATTTTAAAGATCGAAATGCACTTTTTGCCTGATATTTACGTTCCCTGTGAGGTGTGCGGCGGAAGTAGATACAACCGAGAAACCCTGAGTATTAAGTATAAGGGCAAGAGCATTTACGATGTCCTCGAAATGACGGTGGAGGAGGGTATGTATTTCTTTGAAAGCATACCGAAAATCGCCCGCAAACTTAAGACCCTTTATGATGTGGGGTTGGGTTACATTAAAATAGGTCAGCCTGCCACAACCCTCTCGGGGGGTGAGGCTCAACGGGTTAAACTTGCCACCGAACTTTCCAAAAGAAGCACAGGCAAAACTATTTACATTTTGGACGAGCCTACCACCGGTCTTCACACCGCCGATGTTCATAAACTGATTGAGGTTTTGCAGAAGTTTGTAGATAGCGGTAACACGGTGCTGGTTATCGAACACAACCTGGATGTTATTAAAACCGCCGACCATATAATTGATTTGGGACCCGAGGGCGGAAATATGGGAGGCACCCTTGTATGTGAGGGCACACCCGAAAAAGTGGCTAAGTGCGAAAAATCATATACAGGTCAGTTCCTTAAAAAATTGCTTTAAATATTTACACATTGTTCACCAAAAGGCGAGGCAAAGAATATAGAATATTGTAATAAGGGGTGAAATCAGGTGTTCGGTTATATTAGGGTTTCCAAGGGGGAACTTAAGGTTAAAGAGTTTGAAATGTATAAAGCGGTTTACTGTTCTCTTTGCAAAACCTTAGGCAAACATTACGGTTTTTTCTCCCGACTGACACTTAGTTACGATTTCACTTTTTTAGCACTTCTTAATATGTCCCTTAAAGAGGGGTGCAATGAAATTGAGCGTAAACGCTGTGCCTTTAATCCCCTTAAAAAATGTAACTACTGCAAAGAAACCGATGATTTCAAAATGCCCTCGGCGGTGGCTATGATTATGCTTTATTATAAAATATTGGATAACATTGCCGACGAAAAGGGTCTTAAAAAATTAGGTTACATTTGCCTTAAACCCATTTTCAGGGGTGCATATAAAAAGGCCTCCAATGAATATCCCGAAATTAAGAATATTGTGGAGGAATATATAAATACCCAGTCTGCCTTAGAAAAAGCACACTGCAACCAAATGGACGAAGCCGCCGACCCCACCGCCAAGGCTTTATCTCGGATTTTTATGGCTTTAACCGAAGACGAAATGCAGAAAAAAGTGCTTGACCGCTTAGGTTACTGTATGGGAAGATATATTTATCTTTTGGATGCCGCCTGTGATTTCGAGGAAGACAAACGCAAAAATAAATATAACGTTCTTAGATTTACCTGCGAAAATATGGATGAAGTTAAAGAAAAAATAAAACCTCAACTTTATTTTTGCATTAACGAGGGTGCAAAAGCCTTTGAACTTTTAGATATTAAAAAATACAAGAGTATTTTGGGAAATATAATTTATTTAGGTCTTGAGGACACATTTAAAAAGGAGTTAGAAATATGAAAGACCCCTATTCGGTTTTAGGTGTTAACAAAAATGCCACCGATGAAGAAATCAAAAATGCTTATAGGGAATTGGCACGCAAGTACCATCCCGACAATTATCAGGATAACCCCTTATCTGAATTGGCTTCGGAAAAGATGAAAGAAATCAACGAGGCTTATGACGCAATTATCAATAGCAGACGGGGAAAAAAGAACACCTATGACAGCGGTTATACGGGAAACAGCGGTTCGTCTTCCTTTCCCGAAGTGCGTTCTCTTATTGCACAAAACCGCCTGGAACAGGCTCAAGAGGTTTTGGACGGGGTGCCGGCAGCCAACCGAAATGCAGAGTGGTATTTTCTTAACGGCACCGTGCTTTACCGAAGAGGTTGGTTTGACCAAGCATATACTTCTTTCGCAACCGCCTGCCGAATGGACCCCTCAAACCCTGAATACCGCAGTGCTTTAAACCGTGCTCAGGGTCAGGCGAATGCAGGATATAATCCATACAGAAGTTACGGAAACGACGGTTGCAACTCCTGTGACTGCTGCACAAACCTTATTTGTGCCGACTGTCTTTGCGAATGTATGGGCGGGGATTTAATCCCTTGTTGCTGATATGAAAAAGAACACTAAAATCACATTCAGTGCCATGATGGCTGCCCTTGCCGTAGCCTTTATGATGCTGTCCTATTTTCCCTATCTCACCTATGCAATTCCCGCCGTTGCGGGGTTGTTTATAATGGCGGTTGTAATCGAACTGGATTTAAAATGGGCGTTTTTGTCCTATGCCTCCTCCTCGGTGCTTACTTTCCTTTTTGCCGAAATGGAAAGTAAACTTATGTATGTCTTCTTTTTGGGATATTACCCTATAGTAAAGGCACTCCTTGAAAGAATGAGAAAACCTGTCATAGAGTGGATTATAAAGATTTTGAGTTTTAATGCAGCCGTTTTAGTGGTTTATATGATTTTTGCCAAACCCATGGGTATTGATTTGTCAGACTTCGGTGCTTTAGGTAAATACGGGGCATTTGTTCTGTTGGGGCTCGGAAACATAGTTTTCGTCCTTTACGATATTGCCGTCTCCCGAATGGCAATGATGTATGTGAAAATCATCAGACCGAAATTTAAGAATATTTTAAAATAAGGGGATTACCCTTATTTCAGTCTGTCGAAAAAGCCTGTTTTCGGCTTCCTTTTCGAGGAAACTATCTCGGTTACGCAATTACAGTGGGTCAAGGGTGAAACCCTTGTCGTTTAGGGGGTGCGGGTTGCCGGTGGCAACCTCTAAGCGAATGCTTAGAAGCACCGACCGAGGCGGGAGCCGAGACGGAATTGTCGGATTGCATTTTTTTAGTTTTTATCACACTTGTCTTTCAATTGGCGAAGCCACGCTTGAAAGACTTTGAGTAGAGGCTCTAATCCCGACAATTCAAAGGGGGAATCAAAATCCCCCTTTAAAGGCGAATCTTTCCGCCCTTTCTTTTCGCCCACA
>JAZNOA010000040.1:0-1555 GCA_045580545.1 Acutalibacteraceae bacterium
CTTAATACCGAGGAAAATATTCATTACGCAAAGCGTTTCAGAACAAGGGAATTTAAAATCAAGAATACGGTTGATGCTATTTCCCATGCAACCTGCGGAATGGCTATTGATATTGACGCTGTTTCTATTGTTGTTTGCTCCCTGTCGGGCAAAACGGCACGTATGGTGTCCCGTTTCAGACCCCCGATGGATATAATAGGTTTAACCACCGTAGAAAAGAAATGGAGAAAACTTTCTCTTTCTTGGGGTGTGCTTCCCGTTATGTGTGAGAACTATAATTCAACCGACGTTATGTTCTATACCGCAACCCAAAAAGTCAAAGAGGTTTTGGGGCTCAAAAAGGGCGACAGAATTGTGCTGACAGGCGGTGTTACCAACGGCAAATCAGGAAACACCGACCTTATAAAGGTGGAAACTGTTTAATGAAATATATCTTTGCGGATTTTAAATGCGAAATAGACCCTAAATATGATTATTTTAAAAGCAAGGCAGGGGAGTATGAGGCTTGTTTTGATGTGCCTGATTTTACCTTTTTGGTGAATGATGCGGATATTAAATATGAGCAATCGTTGGCTGACGGCGTTTATAAAGAGCCTTTGCTGGAATTCTCTGCATTACTTCGAAAATTGGGGGAGGAACTGCCTTTAAAGGATGCATTTATTATGCACTCCGCCGTTTTCGATGTCCACGGAACGGGGGTTGCCCTTTGTGCCCACAGCGGTGTGGGAAAAACGACCCATTTGACCCGTTGGAAATCCTTTTTAGGGGACAGAATGACGGTTGTTAACGGGGATAAACCAATTATCCGCTTTATAGACGGTGTTCCCTTTGCTTTCGGAACCCCTTGGAACGGCAAGGAAAATTTCGGGGAAAACACCAAAACCCCAATAAAACATATTTGTTTTATTGAGCGTTCAAGCACGAATTTCACGGAAAAAATCGGCAAAAACCATGCGTTGACGAGAATTTTAAATCAGGTTTATATGCCCCGCACCAATCCGCTTGCCACCGCCAAGACTTTGGAACTTGTTAACCTAATGCTCGAAGGCACCGAACTTTGGATAGTTCATTGCAATATGGATGAGTCTGCAGGAGAGGTAGCATATAAGAGTATATTTAAGTAAATGAAAAAGGCTCCCGCTGTTTGGGAGCCTTCAGTTTGTCTAAAAACTACATTTTACCTCCCATGCTTGCAGGGGAGGTGGCAAAACGAAGTTTTGACGGAGGGGTTGTGACAATTCAGACGGCAGATTGCAGACAGCAGACGACAGATATCGGGTCGTCGGAAACCGCCGACCCCTACAACGTCATTCTGAGCGTAAGCGAAGAATCTCGAAAAAATGAATTAGATTCTTCGTCACTTCGTTCCTCAGAATGACATTAAACTCTTCTATTTTGATAACCCCACCACCGTAAGCGGTCCCCCGTCTCGGCTCCCGCCTCGGTCGGTGCTTCTAAACTTCGTTTAGAGGTTGCCACCGGCAACCCGCACCCCTATAAATATGGGAGGTAGTTTAGTGCAAATCTTTACCTCCCATGCTTGCAGGGGAGGTGG
>JAZNOA010000041.1:0-11400 GCA_045580545.1 Acutalibacteraceae bacterium
TGAAAAGGGTATGACCGTTGACGAAGCTCACTTCAAAGAACTTATGGACCAGCAACGCCAAAAGGCTAGAAACGCCCGTAAAACCTCCGACGGAGAAAGTTGGAGCAGCGAGGGTATAAGCTTTGAGAATATTCCTTCAACTTCTTTTGTGGGCTACACCGATTATGAATGTAAAGCCAAGATTTTAGACATTGTTGCGGAGGGTGAGCATTCATCTTCAGCTAAAAACGGTGACAAGGTTATTTTAGTCTTTGATAAAACGCCTTTCTATGCCGAAAGCGGCGGTCAGGTTGGGGATACAGGCGTTATTATCGGTGACGGTTTTGAATTTAAGGTGACCGACACTAAGAAAGCCTCCGGCGGAATTTTCACCCATTTGGGAACGGTTGCAAAGGGCACGGTTAATGTTAACGATAAAGCCAACGCTAAAATTGATGTTGCCCGCCGTGAAGCAATCAAACGCAACCACACTGCCGCCCACCTTTTGCAGGCAGGTTTGCGTTCGGTTCTCGGCAACCATGTTGAACAGGCAGGTCAGTTGGTAAACGAACATACCGTCCGTTTTGACTTCACCCATTTCTCAGGTCTCACCGCCGAAGAAATTAAAACAGTTGAAAATTTCGTAAATGATGCCGTTTTAAAGGGTGTTTCCGTTGAAAATAACGAAATGCCCATTGACGAGGCAAAGAAGTTAGGTGCCATGGCACTCTTCGGCGAGAAATACGGCGATATTGTCCGTGTTGTTAATGCTAAAGGCGTTTCCATTGAACTTTGCGGAGGAACCCATGTTGACAATACCGCAAAGTTGGGACTTTTCCATATTATAAGTGAATCAAGCGTTGCGGCAGGTGTTCGCAGAATTGAGGCGGTTACGGGTCTTAATGTACTTGAAACCCTATACAAGAAAGATACTTTGGTTGCAGAAACCGCAGAAAACCTAAAGGCACAAAACCCTGCCGATATTGCAAAGAGGGCGGCTTCGGTTATGACCGAATTAAAGGAAACCAAACAGGCTCTTCAAGATGCCGAAAACAAACTTTCCGCAGGCAGGTTATCCGATATTCTGAAAGCGGCTGTGACGGTGGGAGATATTCGCCTTGCAACAAGTAAACTAAGCGGTGTTCTGCCTGATGCACTTCGTCAAATGACCGATACTGCAAAGGCCGAAAACGATGATTTGGTAACAGTTTTAGCATCGGTTAACGGCGAAAAGATTACATTCTGCGTTTCCTGCGGAAAAGCCGCTTTATCAAAGGGTGCCCACGCCGGCAATTTAGTGCGTGAGGTTGCAAAACTCACCGGCGGAAACGGCGGCGGCAAGCCTGACAGTGCAATGGCAGGCGGTAAAGACGCCCAAAAAATCGACAAGGCTCTCTTAATGGCTTCGGAGATTCTTAAATCACAACTAAAGTAAGGTGACAGAAATGAAAGACTGTTTATTTTGCAAAATCGCGGCGGGCGAAATTCCCTCAACCAAGGTTTATGAGGACGAATTTGTCTATGCGTTTAAGGACATTGACCCCAAGGCTCCTTTTCATGCCGTTGTAATCCCAAAGGAACATATTTCCTCTGCCGACGAAATAACCGCTGAAAACAGCGGTCTTATAGCCAAGGTTTTTGAGGCTATTGCTAAAATTTCCAAGGCGGAAAATTTGGGAAAGGGATACCGTGTTGTTAACAACTGCGGGGAGGACGGCGGTCAAACCGTTCACCACATTCACTTCCATCTGTTGGCGAGAAGAAATTTAGCATGGCCTCCGGGCTGATAATATTACAAAAGAAGGAATTTAAAATGTCAGAATATTATGAACTTAAAATCGCAGGACTCACCCGAAATTTAGAAAGATTTCCCATTAGTGACAAAATAGACATTGCCGCATTTATCATATTTGGAGATGTTGAACTGACTGTAGAGGGCAGTAAGGCACTCCTCGAAAAGGTTCCGGAGTTTGATTTTATTATCACTCCCGAAGCCAAGAGTATTCCCATTGCATACGAAATGGCAAGGCAATCGGGAAAGCCCTACATAGTAGCACGAAAAGGTGTAAAGGTATATATGCGTAATTCCTTGGAGGTTAGCGTTACATCCATTACCACCAAAAAGGAACAACACCTGTATTTAGGCGAAACCGAAGCAAACCTTATTAAGGGTAAGCGTGTGCTTATTGTAGATGATGTTATAAGCACAGGTGAATCTTTGGTGGCAGTAAGAGAACTGGTGAAAAAGGCGGGAGCCGTTGAAGCCGCATCCTGTGCCTTTTTAGCCGAGGGCGACGCCGCCGACCGCGACGATATAGTTTTTCTTGAAAAACTTCCTTTAATAGAAAGATAGTTAAAATCGGCTGACTCAAAACCAAGTCAGCCGATTTCAGTTTTCCGCCGATATATGCAGAGAAAAAACTCCTTACAAGCAAAATCCGCTTATAAGGAGTTTTTTAAGGTCCGGTTGGTGGCACTCCCGCCAAGATAATTTATTCTACCGCATTATTTGAACCAACGGTGATTTTAGTGGTATAATATTTACCGCTTCTGTAAAGTTTTACTTCCACCGACTGTTCAGGCTGAGAATCCATTATCGCCTGTTCTAAAACAGGATATTCTGTAATTTCCGTATTTCCATACTGAGTGATAATATCCCCCTTGGCAATTCCCGCTTTATCGGCAGGGCTTCCCTCTGCCACGCTGAGAACTACAGCACCGCTGGGATAACCGTAATATTTAAGGACATCGGCGGTGTATCTTTCGCTGATAGAAATTCCTATATAGGGTTCGGGAGAATTTTCTCGGTCGATTATTTTATCGCAGATTTCTTTAACCGTATTCGAGGGGATTGCAAAACCCATTCCCTCGAACTCTTCAGACACTATTTTGGAGGAGTTGATACCAACCAATTTGCCCTCTGCATTAAGGAGTGCACCCCCTGAGTTTCCGGGGTTAATGGCGGCATCGGTTTGAATAAGTTTAACATCCGAATCGGAGGAAACAACCCTGTCAAGACCGCTTATAACACCGTAGGTCACGCTGTCCATAAACTCAAGACCGCCGGGATTTCCTATGGTGATAACATACTGACCGATCTTCAGTTTTGAGGAGTCGGCAAGTTCAACGGCGGTTAGATTTTTTGCGTCAATCTTAATAACGGCCAAATCTGCGGCTATGTTATAGCCCACAACCGTGGCGTTATATCCTTCCGCATCGGCAGAATCAAGATAAACCTCAATTTTCGAGTTATTACTGCCGATTGCACCCGATATTACATGATAGTTGGTAATAATATATCCGTTTTCGGAATAAATCACACCGCTGCCTTCGCCTGATGACTGACTTGTTCCCCCAAAAAAGTTTGTAACCGAAGTGGTGGTTCTTATACCCACCACGCTGGGGGTTGCTTTTTGGGCTACAGCCTCAACAATATTGCCTGCTTCCTCGTCAACATTTATATTTACTTTTTGGAGAACAGTTTCCCCTTTTTCGGTAGTGATGTTATTATCGGATATTAAAACCGGAACAATGGTGGTAATTCCCGCAACTGCACCGATTACAGCGGCTAAAACAGCGGATAAAACCACAACACCCATACCGTAACGCTTTTTGGGTTTAGGCTCCTTCTTCGGGGGCGGAGTGTAACTGCCGTATCCCCCGTGATATCCGTTGTTTTGAGGTGGTGTGTACTGAGGCTCGCTTTTATAGACCTCGTCCTGAATTATATCCTCTTTTTGTTTTGTGTAAAATCCGTTGTCGGCTGAGTCAAATCCCGTAATCTCTCCCATGGGGTTCTTATTTTCTTCCATATATAACACATCCTTTACTGGATTCCATATTACATATATATTATTACATTCCTGTTTAAAATATGTGAATTTTCGGTAAATTCTGCTTATTTCGACGGCAAAACCGTGCTACCCCCATGTAAAAAATGCGGGTTGCAGATCAGCACAAAAAGCCTCCCTTTCGTAAAGGAGGCAGGTTATAATGGTTATAGTTAGTCGAAATAGTGATTAAAAACACTATTTCGACACCAAATCTTTGATTTGGGATCAAATTTTCAAGAAAATTTGACTATACCCATTGCAATGAATATCGAGCTAATTCAAATGAATGTTCATTTGAATTAGTAAAAGCCGATAAAATCGGCTTATCGAAACGCATAATAGCGTTTCGACATTCTATATTCATTATAATGGGAACGGGGGCGGTGTTGAGCGCAGTCACGACAAGAGAGCAGAGAGAAGACGTTCTCAAAGGAGAATATATACAAGTGCCAAGAGCAGCATTTTGTCGGCTTTTTCCCCGTATAGAATAAGTAAAAGTCCTAAAATAAGGGCAGTATCTTTGTCATTAAAAAGATTGCCAAAGGGCAGTTCAAGTCCTAAACCGCCCTGAGAATTTTGAGGTTTCGGTTGAGTTTTAGGTTGAGTTTTCGGGGGAGTGTGCACAGCAGTGTCCGCCTGTGGGTTGGTGGATTTTTTATTCATTTCCCTCATTCGGTCAATAGCCTCCTGTTGCTGACGGGAAAATTCATTGGGACTCATATATTCCACCTCACCTTTGATTTAGTTCTGAGACTTAAAGATTAAACATTCCGCTTTCCTTTATAAGGGGCCAAAGTTCCATAATTTTCAGAAGTTTAATGGCATTCTCCGCCTTGGCTTGACGTTTTTCGCTTAAATAGGGTTTTAGTGCGTTAATCAGACGGGTGCGGTCATTGTCCTGAGAACCGTTAAGTTTTGATATTATCGCCATAATATTACCCAGTTGTTCCATATCGGGAAAATCTTGCTTCGGGGTGGAATTGTCGCCGTCGGAGGAATTTTCACCCGAAAACAGAGTTTCGGCCATTTGGCTTAGTTGACCTAAACTTTCAGGGTCGTTAAGAAGTTCTGAAAGTTTGCTTTTTATGTCATCCATTTTTACCCTTTCCCGACAGCATTTTCAGTATCGCCTGAGCCTCGGGACTTTTAAGCATTTCTGCTAAGGCTTTCTTGTCCTTAAGCATTTTGGCAACAATTTCCTTATCCTCTTTTGATAGGGATTCCATCAGTTTTTTCGGGTCTTTGCCGGCTAATATTTTAGGATCGATGTTATTCATCAAAATTCCTCCTATATTGTTCTTGTAAATTGTATGAAATTAAGGTAAAATATAGAATAAGTAAGGGGTGATAGTGTGCGAATTGTTATAATTTCCGATTCTCACGGCAGAACCGGCACCATAGACAAAATTTTGTTTTCTCAGGACACGGCAAAGCATATATTTTTCTTAGGGGATAATGTGCGGGATATTGAGGATTTTGAGTTTCTCTATCCCGATAAAAGTTTTTATGCGGTTGCAGGCAACTGCGATTATAATTCATTCGTGCCTTCGGTTGGAATAGCGGAAATTGAGGGAATTAAGATATTCTATACCCACGGGCATACTTTGGGTGTCAAATCTACCACAGAGCACCTCCTTAAAACCGCAAAGCAAAATGAATGTAAAATCGCTCTGTACGGCCACACCCATATCGCTGATACAGTATATGAAGACGGTGTTTATCTTGTGAATCCGGGGTCGGTATCCCATCCTCGAAGCGGAAGCCCGTCCTACGCCGTAATAGACATTGAAAAGGGCGGTATAATGCCCATAATTATAAATATTTAAGGCTTAATTCTTGACAAATACTACTTGGTATAATAAAATTATATTAAAAACATTAGGAGGTAATTTTATGGCAATTTTAATCACCGGCGGTGCCGGATACATAGGAAGTCACACCTGTATTGAAATGCAAAATGCAGGTTACGAGATTGTTGTTGTTGATAATCTTGATAACAGTAATGAAGAATCGCTAAAAAGGGTTGAAAAAATCACCGGAACCCCTGTTAAATTTTATAAGGAAGACGTTAGAGATAAAGAGGCTCTACGCCGTATTTTCTCTGAAAATAAAATCGAGGCGGTTATCCATTTCGCAGGTCTTAAGGCAGTGGGCGAATCGGTTAGAGAGCCTATTATGTATTATGATAATAACCTCCAAAACACCATTGCTTTGCTTGAAGTTATGAACGAGTTCGGTGTTAAAAGAATTGTTTTCTCCTCTTCCGCCACGGTTTACGGTGTTGCCACCGAAATGCCTTTAACCGAGGGTATGCCTTTGGGTGCTATCAACCCCTATGGCAGAACTAAATATTTCATTGAAGAAATCCTTCGTGACCTTTATGTTGCCGATAAGGATTGGTGCATTGCTTTGCTTCGTTACTTTAATCCCATCGGCGCTCATAAGAGCGGTCTTATAGGCGAAGACCCCAAGGGAATTCCTAATAATTTGATGCCTTATATCAGTCAGGTTGCCGTTGGAAAACTTGAAAAACTTCACGTTTTCGGCAACGATTACAACACGGTTGACGGCACAGGCGTGAGAGATTATATCCACGTTGTGGATCTGGCTCAGGGTCATGTTAAGGCTGTTGACTGGGCTCTCAAAAATAAGGGTTGCGAGGCATTCAACTTAGGCACGGGAAACGGCACCAGCGTGCTGCAACTGCGTGACGCATTCGTTAAGGCAAGCGGAATAGATGTTCCTTATGTTATCGACCCCCGCCGTCCCGGTGACCCCGACGAGGTTTATGCCGATGCCACTAAGGCAAAGGAAGTTCTCGGCTGGGAAGCAAACTTAGGTATTGAGGAAATGTGCGAGGACACATGGCGTTGGCAAAAAGGTAACCCCCAAGGATACACAGAATAATAAAATAATTAAAAAGGGCTGTAATTCTTTTTTTGATTACAGTCCTAAATATCCGCCCATGGCGCAATTGGATAACGCAACAGATTCCGATTCTGGAGATTGGGGGTTCGAATCCCTTTGGGCGGGCCAAAAAATCTCGTTCTTTAGAACGAGATTTTTTTATCCAAGCCGATAGGCTTGGTATATCGTCACGCGTCAGCGTGTATATCATCAACTCGCTAAAGCGAGTTGTATCTCATCACACCTTTAGGTGTGTATCAAAAACTATCGGATTGATGATATACAAAACTAAAGTTTTGATGATATGCAATACTTCGCATTGATGATATACAATTCCTTGCGGAATTGATAAAGAGGTGATTGTTCTCTTTTGAACACCCATCACAAAAATCCCGTTCACGCAAGTGGGCGGGATTTTTACTTCTTGACTTTTACCTCTTCACTCTTACCGCATTAAAAACTCCTCACGGGACTTTTTGGAAGTAATAAGTAAAAAGTAAAAGGTAATAAGTTCGGTGTCGGCTTCGCCGCGAACTATATATACAAGGTTCTTTTTTATTTTTTTATTGATTTTTGCTATTTTTTGTAGTATTATTTAACTATAGTAAAAATCAAAAAGGAGACAGTTAAAATGTTAGACGAACTTTCAATTAAGCAACAGATTTGCGACATCGGTAAACGCATCTATGACAAGGGAATGGTTGCTTCAAACGACGGTAATATTTCCGTTAAGTTGAATGACAATGAGTTTCTCTGCACACCCACAGGTGTAAGCAAAGGTTTTATGACCCCCGAGTATATTTGTAAGGTTGACCGTGACGGTAAGGTGTTAGAGGCTAACCCCGGTTTCAAACCCTCCTCAGAAATTAAGATGCATATGAGGGTTTATAAGGAACGTCCCGATGTTAATGCCGTAGTACACGCACATCCTATGTATGCAACAGGCTTTGCCATTGCTGGCATTCCGCTTACTCAGCCCATTATGCCCGAGGCTGTTATTTCTCTCGGCGCTGTTCCCATTGCTGAATACGGCACACCTTCTACCGAAGAAATCCCCGACGCAATTTCCAAATATTTGCAGTCTTATGATGCAGTTCTTTTGGAAAACCACGGTGCGCTTTCTTTTTCGGACAGTCTTTTGAATGCATACCATAAAATGGAATCTGTTGAGTTCTATGCAAAACTTCTTTACATATCTAAGCAATTAGGCGGACCTAAGGAACTTTCGGAGTCTCAGGTACAGCGTTTGTATGAAATTCGCCGTCAGTTCGGTATGACCGGAAAGCATCCTGCAGACCAATAGTTTGCAAAACCTTTAGAATTAAGTAGCAATTTAAACATTTAGGCATAATGTAATACCGGAGGTGTTACATTATGCCTAATTTATTTTCAAACGCCGTAGCAAAAATCAGGGGAGGCAACGGATATCCCGATTTAAGGGGGAAGGCAACCTTTGTGCAGACCGATAGGGGAGTGTTGGTTACGGTTAAAGTTCGTAATCTTCCTGAAAATTCACCTTGTGACGGCGGTATTTTTGCAATGCATATACACGAAGGTGAAAACTGTGCAGGGGATACTGCGGACCGATTCAACGGCGCTAAAACCCATTATAATCCTCAGGAATGTCTGCATCCTTACCACGCAGGCGATTTGCCACCCCTTATAGGAAACAATGGATTTGCTTACCTGTCGGTACTGACCGACCGTTTCACCGTAAACGAAATATTAGGAAAAGTGATTGTAATCCATCAAAACAGGGATGATTTCACAACCCAGCCTTCGGGTAACTCAGGTACTAAAATCGGTTGCGGAAAGATAATAAGGCTTTGAAAACAGAGCAGTCTTCTAAAGGCTACTCTGTTTTTTCTTCTTATTGAAAGGTATTTTGCGATATGGTATAATAAAATAAATCGGTTATGTATCGGAGGGAAGCGGAATGAAAAAATATATTCTATCTCTTGACGAGGGCACCACAAGTGCCCGTGCCATACTTTTTAACAAAGACGCAGAGATTGTGTCTATGTCACAGCACGAAATCCCCCAAATCTTCCCTTTCCCGGGAATGGTGGAGCAGAACCCTATGGACATTTATGCAAATCAGTATGCCGCCATGAGTGAATGTATTGCAAAAAGCGGAATTGACCCCGAGGAAATTGCCGGTATCGGCATTACCAACCAGAGGGAAACCGTGATAGCCTGGAATAAGAACACAGGCAGACCTATTTGCAATGCCATTGTTTGGCAGTGCCGCCGCACAGCGGACATTTGCCGAGATTTGGAAACTCGGGGTTATGCCGACTATATCAGGGAAACAACGGGGCTTAGAATTGACCCTTATTTCAGCGGAACTAAAATAAAATGGATTTTAGATAATGTTGAGGGTGCTGCTGATTTGGCTGAAACGGGCGAACTTTTGGTTGGCACGGTGGACACTTGGCTTATTTGGAAACTTACCGAGGGCAGGGTATTCGTTACCGACCGAACCAATGCCTCAAGAACGATGCTTTGCAATATACATACAGGTGAGTGGGACGGTAAACTGCTGAGCATTCTGGGCATTCCAAAGCATATTCTTCCCGAAATTAAAAGCAGCAGCGAGGTTTACGGTTTTGTTGACTGTATGGGCGTCAGCATTCCCATATCGGGTATTGCCGGTGACCAGCAGGCTGCACTTTTCGGTCAATGCTGTTTTAATAAGGGGGACGCTAAAAACACCTACGGAACGGGTTGCTTTTTGCTTGCTAACATCGGCAAAACCCCAATAAGGAGCCAAAACGGGCTTTTAACCACGATTATTGCGGGAGAAAAGGACAGAGAAATTGAGTATGCTTTAGAGGGCAGTGTGTTTGTGGGCGGAGCCGTTGTTAAGTGGCTTCGTGACGAAATGAAGATTATACACGAGGCGGGAGACAGTGAGTTTTTCGCCCGCAAGGTTAAGGATAACGGGGGAGTTTATTTTGTGCCCGCCTTTTCGGGACTGGGTGCTCCTCATTGGGATATGGAGGCAAGAGGAACTATTGTTGGGCTAACTGCGGGTACGGGTAAAAACAATATAATACGTGCGGCGTTGGAGTCCATTGCATATCAAACCGAGGATGTTATCGCGGCAATGAATGAGGATATGTCTGTATTCGGAGAGGAACCTATAAACTGCCTTAAGGTAGACGGCGGTGCATCTGCCAACGATTTGCTTATGCAGATGCAAAGTGATATTTCGGGAATAGCCGTAAGGCGTTTTTCCTCCGCCGAGGCAACGGCATTGGGTGCCGCATTCTTAGCGGGACTCGGTGTGGGATTTTTCAAAGACCGAGAAGAACTCAAAGGGAAAATGACCTCAGGCAAGATATTTGAGAGTAGTAAAAGCGAAGAAGAGCAAAGCAGGATGCTTAAAGGCTGGCGAAAAGCCGTCAAAGCCTGCAAAGCCTTTAGTGAGGATGAATGATTATGGTTAAGACCGAATTTTGCGTGCCTTCAAGCGACGGAATACACACATTGCAGGGCAGGGTTTATCTGCCGGATACAAAACCCCGTGGATTTTTCCATATTGTTCACGGAATGACCGAGCATATCGGCAGATACGACAGATTTATGACCGATATGGCAAAGGCGGGTTATATTTGTTTTGGTTTTGATAATCTGGGTCACGGATATACAGCCGACACAAGGGAACTGGGTTTTATTGCCGAAAGAAAAGGTTACGACCTTTTGGCACGGGATGTGGAACGGTTTTCCGGGGCGGTTATTAAGAAATACGGGGCCGAATACGAAACCTTGCCCTATTATTTAATGGGTCACAGTATGGGTTCTTTCATCACCCGATTTGCGGTTTCAAAATATGTTAAACCCAAAAAGTTTATCATTATGGGAACGGGCGGTAAAAACCCTGCCGCCGGTGCAGGTCTTTTGATTATAGCACTTATAAAACTGCTTTTCGGAAAAAGGCACATTTCACCCCTTGTGGATAAATTGGCTTTCGGGAGTTATAATAAACGGTTCGGGGGAGGCACCGAGAATGACCCGTCGCCCTGGCTTACAAACGACGGGGAGGAGAGAAAAAAGTATTATGCCGACCCCTTTTGCACCTTTAAGTTTACAGTCAGTGCTATGGGTGATTTAATCCGCCTTAATAAACTTACAAACAGTAAAAAGTGGTATAAAGAAATGCCAAAAGACCTACCCGTATTGTTGGTTTCGGGCGAAGATGACCCCGTCGGCGATTACGGAAAGGGTGTTCTTCAGGTGGCAGAGGGGCTTAAAAAATGCGGGATAGATGCAAAGTGTATCATTTATCCCAATGCCCGCCACGAAATTCTTAACGACAGTACATATGATACAGTAAAAAAGGATATACTCGAATTTTTGAATATGTAAGAGTTAAGAGGTAAAAGTTTAGAAGTAAGAAGTAAGAAGTGAAAATCCGCCCTCTTACGAGAACGGATTTTCGTTTGTCTCTCTTGTTCAAAAAAGAACCGCCATCAAATCTACTCATTAAGGCACAAAATACCTTGAATTTCTTAACATTTATATTTTACTGCATTATACACTGAAACTTGTCAAGAATTTCGGACTGATGGAAGAGTGAAAAATTGATTTGGTACTGAATAATTGATTCCCGAATGTAATCTTACTGAATTGTAATATAATTCAATATACTCAACAATTTTTCTTGAAGCTTCCTCGA